>CAYSLA010000125.1:0-10076 GCA_964431685.1 uncultured bacterium
CTTCTTGCGGGCAGAGGCTACTATTGGTATACTAACTCCTGATGAGTGACTATCTCGGCGTATTCTTTGCCAACGGTATAGTGATCGGGTGCATATATGCCCTTATTGCACTCGGGTTTAACGTCATCTATTCCACAACGGGTGTGATCAACTTCGCTCAGGGCGAGTTCGTTGTGGTCGGCGGGCTGACCACTGCCTGGCTCTGCAGTTCTCTTTCCTGGCCTCTATATCTGGCCGCTCCTGCTGGGATTGCGGCTGCCGCACTGGCGGGCTTGATCAGCTATTACGTGGCGATCAGACCCGCCCGGAATGCTTCCCCAGTGGCGCTTATCATACTCACGATCGCCCTCTCAATTGTGCTCAAGTCCGGCGCGTCATTCGTTTGGGGCACAGATCACTACACGCTGCCGAAACTCTCCGAGCAGTCGATTGCGGTAGGAAAGGGCACAGTCGACTTACACGCGTTTCTGATCATCCCCATATCTGCTTTGCTGATGCTGCTTTTGGCAGGCTTCTTCAGGTACACTGTTGCCGGCCTGAAGATGAGAGCGTGCGCCTCTGATCGCGACGGTGCGCGGCTGTGCGGAGTGAGCCCGGATGGCGCCGGTGCGAGATCGTTCACTCTTGGCGCGGCGCTGGCCGGAGCGGCGGGCGTAGTAATCACACCAATGCTCAGCATGCTCTTCGATTCCGGCACCATGCTTGGGCTGAAAGGTTTCTCAGCAGCGATTCTGGGAGGACTCGGCAATCCGGTGGGCTGCGTAGTAGGAGGACTGATCATTGGCGTGCTGGAGCAGTTCATCACCTACTTCTCCTCCGGCTACAAAGACATTCTCGCGCTCGCAATTGTAGTCATTCTTCTTCTCATCAGGCCGAAAGGAATAGTGTCGCGATGAGAAATATGATTCCCAGGGCCAAACCATTTTGGAAGACTTACATCGGGCCTCTGATTCTCGCTCTGGTGGTCCTGGTATTCCCGCTACTTGCGCGCGGCGACTACGCCTATCTGATCGAGTTGGGCAGGCTGTGCGGGGTGTATGTCATCATAGTGGTCGGTCTGACTTTGCTGATGGGCTACACCGGCCAGGTATCGCTCGGTCACGCGGGCTTCTATGCGCTCGGAGCCTATATTCCGGCGGTACTGGTCAACACATATCACTGGCCGCTCACGGCCGCGGTTCTAGTGGGGCTCACGGTGGCCGTGGTGGTCTCCGCGGCACTGGCCTCGCCGCTACTCCGTCTCCGTGGCAATCATCTCGCACTGGCGACGCTGTGTGTCGGGATCATCATCGGGGAATCCGTTGCGAAGTTCAAGATCACTGGGGGAGTGGACGGTATTGTTGGTCTGCCGCAGTTCCGGCTATTCGGCTTCCTGGAGATGTCGGATTTCCGATTGCTGGGTGTCACCGTGGATGCCGGTGCCGCCAAACTCTATGTTATCTGGGCGGTTGTGTGGGTGTGCGTAACCTGGGCGCTGCAATTGGTTTCATCGCCAGGGGGCAGGGTGCTGCGGGCAGTCGAAGGAGATGAGGACGCGGCGCAGAGCCTGGGCATAGACACATACAAGGTAAAGGTGAAAGTCTTCGTTGTCTCCTGCGCGCTTGCCGCGCTCGCGGGGGTGCTGTATGCTTTTGTCCACACTGAAGGCTACCTCGCACCGGAGGCGTTCGGACTTTGGATGAATGTGCAGCTCGTTATGATGGTTGTGATTGGCGGCATGGGCAGCATCTGGGGCGGAGTCGCCGGCGGCGTGATACTCACCGGTCTGCACGAAATAATCAGCCTTGTGGGCTCCACCCTGGGCGCCGCGGACACTTCCAGAATAGAACACATTGTTTTTGGACTGCTGCTGGGTGTGATACTGATACTGTCTCCTTCCGGGATGATACCGGGGCTTCGGCGGCTGGCAAGAACGATCAGCCGGCTATGGACGAAGGACCGAACTCTCTAGCCAGAGTCCGTGGCCTTGCAGGCGCACTCAGACAGACCTCCCTCGAAATCTATCTCTCCCGCTAAGAAAAACAGCGCACACATTACGCAGCCAAACATGATATACTGTACAAAGTGCATATACTAGTCCATTTATGGGTATAAGAAGCTTGTCTGCCATGCAGAGGCAGCACGAAACCTAGAGAAAGGGAGACAAGAACAATGGGAAGTTTGTTGTCCGGGCGCGCTGTTACGCGCTTACTGGTCATTGTGGCTTGCACACTTCTGTGTGCCCCGTTGACCGCAGACACAATTGGCTGGGGGGTGGACACAGACGGCATCTGGGGTCTGGCCAGCAACTGGGATCTGTCGCGCATCCCGACACTGGGTGATGACGTGGTCATCAGCCGTGTCGCCGGTGTCTACACGATCACACACTCCTCAGGCTCCACAAGCATAGACAGCCTGCTGTGCGATGAGAATCTTACGCTTTCCGGCGGGGTTCTATCGCTTATGAATGCAGGAAAGACCAACCGGTTGAACGGGTCGTTTCTCTGGACCGTCGGCACCGTAGGCGGGGTTGGCACACTGGAGACTCACGGCTCTACAGAGATCAGTGGAGCTTCGGCGAAGCAGATTGACGGCAGCGTCCGCAACCATGGAAGCACCGTCATTAGGGGCACATCATCCCTGCGCGGATCAACGGGCGCGGTGTATGAGAACACTGTTGGAGCGTGGTTCGACCTGGATGGCGATGGAACTCCGCTGAACTCCATTACCGCCGGAACTCAGCCAGTGTTCTCGAACGCCGGAGCGTTCCGAAAAACAAGCGGCGCCGGAACCTCCATAGTTGACTTTGTCTTCAACAACTCCGGCACCGTTGACGCACAGACTGGTACCATTCGCTTCGACCGCGGCGGCCAGCTTGGCGGGACTTACACCGGGGCCGGCGTCAATAGCTTGTCCTCGGGAACGTTCGATCTGGCAGACCGGACCGTGGTTGTGTCAAGCGGCACGCTGAAGTTGACTGGCAGCGGAAAGATCGTGGGATCCGGCGGCTGGATATCTGGTTCCACATTTGTCTGGGAGTCTGGCTCAATTGAGGGCACGGTCGGCATCGACACGGCATCCGCGGCCGAGATATCGGGCTCAAGCGCGAAGAACCTTGCGGCTTCCTCCACAGTGAGGAACAAGGGAACCATTGTGGTTGTGGGCTCATCGTTCATCTACGGCAGCACGTCAGGCCTTGTTGAGAACTTGGCCGGAGGCCTGATTGACCTGCAGGGCGATGGGACTCCATTCAACTCCACAACCTCAGGAATACAACCCAGGCTTTCGAACGATGGCATACTGCGAAAATCAGCGGGAACGGGAACTTCAATTGTTGATTTCGGTTTCCGCAACACGGGAGTTGTTGATGTTCGCACCGGAACGTTGAGGTTCGCCCGGGCCTTCGAAAGCTATTCGGCAGGAACTCTCCTTGAGGGGACCTATCTGCTTTCTGGAGTGATGCGGTTCCAGAACACTGGCATCTCCACCAACGACGCGTGGGTGTTTCTTCAGGCTCCGGGAGCCGGTATCGAGAATATAAGTGGGGTCAATTCCCTAACCAATCTGGCCACAAACAACGGTATACTTAGCCTGAACGACCACACGCTTAGTATAGGCAACGCGCTTGCCAATACCGGTTCGGTGAGGCTCGGCACATCGGCGTCACTGACGGTTAGCGGTGCCTACACCCAAACCCTGGGCAGCACTGAACTCTATGGTGGAGCGCTTACGGCGACCGGCGGTGTGAACATCCTTGGCGGGGTTCTGATGGGTAGCGGCACCATAAACGGAAACGTCCTGAACAGCGGCACAGTCGCGCCGGGTCAGTCACCCGGGGTCATCGAGATAATCGGAGACTACGTCCAGGACACAGGCGCCCTGAATGTTCAGCTTGGTGGGACCACACCTGAGCTATATGACAGGCTGATTGTTGACGGAGACGTATCGCTGTCCGGATATCTTCAGGTGTTCCTGATGCCGGGGTTCGCTGTCAATGCGGGAGACAGCTTCAAAGTCCTGGAGTGGACAGGCATCCGGACCGGATCCTTCGACACGTTCGTTGACCCTTACGGAGTCTTCGAGCGCGTTTGGGGAGAGCACGACCTCACGCTCGTGGCGCTTAGCTCAACAGTGCCTGAGCCGTCGGCGGTGCTTGTCCTTTCATCGGCGCTTCTGGCTGTCGCCGGAATGCGCAGGAGAGCGCGGCGTTAGGCGCTTGTCGGCTGCATTAGCCTGACATTGCGGCACTGAGCAGGCCGGTCGATACACGCTGTGTTTTCGACCGGCCTTTTTGGATACAGCTCCGGGCCGGCTGCCCCGCTCGATTGCAGGTCTCACGGTTTGACTTCAGCACGCCGCCAGTGGTATATTCTAGACACGCAAAGGATGGTTTCTGGAATATGGACAGGCAGAAGGAACACGAGATACTGCGGGTACTGGAGCGGGACGCACGAAAGACCCCGGCTCAGATCGCTGTGACGATCGGCGAGAACGAGTCGGAGGTCGAATCGGCGATAGAACGGTTGGAGACAGCCGGTGTTGTTCGCTCATACAAAACAGTCGTGGATTGGGAGACGGCAGGCGTAGAGAGAGTCTTTGCCTTCATCGATCTTCGCGTTACCCCCAGCCAGGGCGTGGGCTTCGACGAAATCGCCCGTCACATCTGCAATCATCCGGAAGTGCATTCCGTATACCTCGTCAGTGGGGACTACGACCTGCGAGTTGTGGTCGAAGGCGCTTCCATGCGCGAAGTCGCGTTCTTTGTCGCGGAGAGCCTCGCTACTATGGACGGAGTCCTGAGTACCAAGTCCAGCTTCCTGCTGCGGAAGTACAAGGCGGACGGAGATGTCTTCTTTGAGGAGACGTCGGATGGCCGGCTGGCGGTGACACCCTAGGGACGCTCACCGCGGAGCGCGAGTATCTGACACTTAACCATCGGCGCAGAAACGTCCGCGAGGCAAATCCGGTCGAGTCTGCGCCTTTGATGTAATACGGGAATGTGAGCTAAAAAATGAAACCGATATCGGAAGTGGTGAAGAGCATCCCTGCGTCGGGAATACGCAGGTTCTTCGATATAGTATCTCAGATGAAGGATGTGGTCTCGCTCGGTGTGGGTGAGCCGGATTTCGTGACACCCTGGCACATACGCGAGGCGGTCTTGGCGAGTCTTGAGCGAGGCGAGACTAGTTACACGTCCAACTACGGCACGCTGGAGCTTCGTCAAGCCGTGGCCGAGTACCTGCGAAAGCACGAGGGACTCAGCTATGACCCTGAAAACCAGATCCTTATCACGGTGGGGGTAAGCGAGGGGATGGACCTTGCGCTGCGTGCCATACTCAACCCGGGGGACGAAGTGATCGTGCCCGAACCGTGCTATGTGTCGTACAAGCCTTGTGTGAGCTTTGCGGGCGGAGTGCCGGTTCCGATCCCGACCACCGCGGACGCTGGATTCCGGGTCGACCCAAGGGACATCGCGGCGGCAGTGACCCCCAAGACTAAGGCGCTGCTCATCAGCTACCCGTCCAACCCTACCGGCGCTACAGCGACGCGCGAGATGTTGGAGGAGATTGTGGCTATCGCACGAAAGCACGATCTCTACATAATCAGCGACGAAATATACGACCGGCTCACCTACATCGGAACCCACACTTGCATGTCGACCATCGATGGGGCATACGAGCGCACAATTCTTCTCAACGGCTTCTCCAAAGCCTATGCCATGACCGGATGGAGAATTGCCTATGCGGCGGGCCAGCCTGACGTGATTGAAGCGATGATGAAGATCCACCAGTACACGATGCTGTGCGCCCCCCGAATGGGCCAGGTGGCCGCGCTTCGTGCAATCACGCACGCTCAGGAAGATACAGAGCGGATGATCGAACAGTACAACGAGCGCCGCAGGGTGATCGTCAAAGGGCTGAACGACATCGGTCTGCACTGCTTCACGCCGGGCGGAGCATTCTACGCGTTTCCGTCGGTGAAATCGACGGGGCTTACCTCCGACGAGTTCTGCGAGAGGCTCCTGTGGGAAGAAAACGTCGCAGTTGTGCCGGGTTCGGCGTTTGGCGAGTGTGGGGAAGGCCATATACGATGTTCATATGCGACTTCTCTAGATAAAATAGAACTTGCCATTGAACGCATGGCCGGTTTTGTCGCCAAGCTGAAGCGCGGGAACGTGGAACCCGCTGATGCCGCGCGCGTATAGACCTGACCTGCCCCGCAAGGGGAGATAAACAACGGCTACCTGCGGTATGCTTCGGGACAGTTGTCCCCGATGGGGCGGGATTTGGAATCCCGCCCCTGACGGTATGCTTCGCGGGCGTGTGCCCCGAAGCGTATCGCTCTGGTGTCGGGACAAGGCTTTCCCGACACAACATGCTCGAAATTGCCGGTTCTAAGACTGCCTGCTAGGAGGGCATCTTTCTTGAGGAATGGACTGATTCTCTGGCTTCTCGCAGCAGCCTGCCTCTTCTGTGCGTCTGATTCTTGGGCGCAAGAGACGGAAGGGCTTAAGGTAGACTGTCGAACCACTTGGGATGAGCGTTACTTCTACCTGGCCGTGAGGGTCGACGACCTCAACGTTCGCGGCCAGCACAAAATCCCCAACGCCGACATTGGCGGTGATGATTCTGTGTTTCTCTACATAGAATCAGACAACGCCCGGGGCACGGCGGTGACCGAAAAGTGCGTGGCGATGGGCGTGAGCGCCGCAGGCGGGGCTCAGTTCCTTACTGGCGGCCCGTCGGGTGTCTTCGAACAGAAGGCCGTTTTCAGCTTCAAGTATGGAGTGTCAATCCAGGGCTCTATCAACAATGATGACGACGTGGACGAAGGCTACTCGGTCGAGATCGCGATCCCCTGGGATCTGATGAACGCTTCGGCACCGGCAAGCAGCGCAATGATGAGCTTCAATATTGTCGTCAGAAATCACGGCAGCAACCCCGGCGAGTTCGTCAGTCTCTCACCCAACGTCCACACGGAAGAGGACATCGCTGACCCATCCAAGTGGTCCAATATCGTCTTCGCTCCGTACACCTTTGGGGCAGTAACGCTTAGTCCGGAGAGAGTCCTGTGCACAAGGTATGTGGTCAGGGCGCCTGTCATTAACGGCACCATCAACGACAAGGAGTGGCCGTCCTCCACCAAGTTCGCCATCAACCTGCCGTCAGCGGAGGGACAGAGCGCGGAGATAAAGTTCCCGATCCCCAGGACGGTGTTTGCGAAGTACTGCTACAAAACACAATGGGATGACCGCAGGGAGGTTCCGTATCTAGCGGCACTTAGTGTGAGCGGCGCGCCGGCGGTTCAGGACTTCCCGGCGTTGAATCTTGGCCCGTGGGAGAGCTACGATCGGGTGGGGTGGCACAAAAGCCACCTTCTCCAGATGGCGACGGCGGGAGTCGATGTTGTGTTGCCCGAGTATATGGGTGACGCAGGGAGCAGGGCGCAATATGCAGCCAAGGGTCTCGAATGTATGATGTCGGCGCTGCAGGAGCTGCGCTCGGAGAACAAGCCCTGGCCGCAGGTAGCTATGCTGCTGAACGTGTCGTATTTGGGGCGCTACGGCGCGGCGCCCAGCCTCAACGACGAGGAAGTCTGGCAACAACTCTACTCCAATATCAAAGGGTTCTTCGACCGTGTTCCTCGTGAAATGCGTCTTCTCGTGCCGTCGAGCAGGCCCGTGTTCGGTCAACCGGGTAACGTCGTCTTTGTTACAGGGGTTTCCGGTGTCAAGGACTTCGACGCTTCAGTGATTGAGTACTGTAGTGACCGGTTCGCCAGAGATTTCGGACTTCCTCTGGTGTGGATTGCGGGAGACAGGTTTGACGACACGGCGGGTTTCGATGGTGCAATAAATGGCTCGCCCGAATCGCGCATTCTTGCATGGTCAGTGGGTCCCGGCGTGGACAAGACTCCGGATGATGCCTCGTCCGACCGCACAATCGTCTCGAGGATGGGCGGTGACACCTACTCGGCTGCCTGGGAGAGTGCTCTGGGCGCGAACGCCAGATGGGTCGTGATTGACAGTTGGAACAGGCTTTCCGACTCCAGCGAGGTCTGCTTCACCCGACAGTACGGTGGAAAATACCTCGATATCACCCGTACCAACGCCGCCAAACTCCACGGCGCGCGCGATATTGATGTCAGGTATCTTGGGTGCGAAGTGCCTGCAGTGGTGGCCCCTAAGACCATATCTATCGCACGGATAGTTGCGCGCAACACGGGTTCGCTGCCCTGGCGCGCCGCCGAAGGTTTCTCCTTGGGCTATCGTTGGTACAAGGACAACAAGTTCTACTGTGAAAGCAAAGTGCGCAGGGTTCTCGCAGAAGATGTTGCACCGGGCGCGACTGTCAGCCTCAGTGTGGGTGTCGCGGCAGTCAATCCTCAGGGCGAAGCGCTTCCGCCCGGGGACTACGTGGTACGGTTTGAGATGATAAGGACGGCCGACAACAAGTGGTTCTCGGGGATGGGCGCACCGCCTCTGGTGACTACGCTCAGAATCGGAGACGTGCCCGAGTGGTCCGCGTCATACATTGGATCAGCCACGCCGCAGTTGGCTGCTCCCGGTCGAACATATGTTATGTATGTTATGGCCAGGAACGGTGGAACCAGGACTTGGCCCAAAGGAGTGGCGAAACTCGGCGGCACTCTATACCGGGTATCGGACTACTCTCACGAAGCCGGCCAGGCGTCCGAGGAACTGGTTGAGACCATCCCACTGCGCGCTCAGCTCTCGTCAGACTGCAAGCCAGGAGAGACCGTGACATTTGCCCTTGACGCCCGATTTGTCACTCCCGACGGTAAGCCGCTGCCCCCATCGCCGACGGACGACTCATGGCGCTATGAGCTTCGGTTTGACCTGCACAACGGTGAACAGTGGCTAAGCGAATCCGGATCGGCGCCTCTGCGGCGCAGTGTGTTTCTTGGCGATGCGGACTACGGGGTTCGTCTTGTTGACTCCAACACTCCTGCGAAGCTGGTCGCCGGCAAGACTGTGGATGTTCGAGTGGTGGTTAGCAACATGGGTGGCGCCGTTCTGGATCCGAAGCGGACGAAGATTGGCTGCAGATGGTATCATCTTGATGGAACCGCGATGGCAAGGATGTCGGACCTTTTTGCGCCGATGGCTCCGATAGCTCCGGGAACCTCGGCGATAGTCGGGGCAAAGATCACTGCACCTCAGACAGACGGCCAGTACGTCGTGGTCTGGGATGTCAACGTCGATGACAAGTGGTTGTCCGAGAAGGCCGTCACGCGCGACCGGGATACCCTGGCATCTCAGGTGGAGGTTACTGATGGAAGACTCGTTCCACTAGACCTCACCACACTCTACAATGCCAGCGCATTCAGCTATGACACCGACCGCACGACCGGTGACTTCGACGGCAAAGGAGGAAGTTTCCCGGCGGAGCTCATACCCCCGGATGCCGGCGGCACGCAGAGCAGGTGGTATCCATCGGGTTACAACCTGACGCGTGATGCGGCCGCAGACGGCCGCGTCAGCTTCCTCTATCCGGATAAGTCGCCCGGCGCGAAGAACTTCTTCAGCGCCGCGGGGCAGACCGTCGACGTTCCCAGAGGCTATTATTCCGCCATGCACATACTCGGCGCATCGACGGAGGGCGAGGGGTCGGGCGAACTTCCACTGGTCTTCTCGGATGGGTCGGAAAAGCGGACTCTTACGCTGGGCAACTGGGGCGGTGAACCGAATGCCAGTGAGACGGTCGCACTTCAGACCAGGCACCGGCACAACCACGGCGGGGACGATGCACTTGCCCTCTGCCGGTTGTTCCATCAGACGATCCCGCTGGACCCGAAACGCCGGTTGGCAGCGTTCCTGCTGCCTGATATGCCTGGGATAAAGATCGTGGCTATCACCCTCGAAAAGCCCGCGGCCCCGTCCAAGCCTGCTTCCAGATAGCGCAAGTGGGGCAGGACGTGTGTCCAGCCCCAGTCAGAATCCCGAGCTGTAGCGAACATTACCCGTGTCATTCCGACGCGATGCAAGGAACACCTCCCCCTCCGCCCTCCGTTTCGTAGGGGGTTAGGGGGAGGTCAGAGGAATCTCGGCGTCATGCGGAGATTCCTCACTGCGT
>CAYSLA010000126.1:0-9981 GCA_964431685.1 uncultured bacterium
GTGGGCCCTGAATCAAGTTCAGGGTGACGTGGTACCGCCCCTGAAGCAAGTTCAGGGTGACGTGGTAAGCCCTGGAGCAAGTTCGATGGCGCCTAATCGGGGGCTTCATATGGCCGAACAGGAGAACAAGATGACCGACGGGGCCAAAGCCCAGCCGCCCGCGGGCGGGAAGACCGTCTTGCCGGAATGGGCGATGGAGCTAATAGCGCTGTACGAAAGCGGAGCGGCGAACCAGTTCATCCTGCACGGGAACGTGAACGACCGTATGATGCTTCCGCTTTCAAGCGGCAAGGAAATCGGCAGCCTGACTGATTTCATCCTGAAAGCACTCATGCCTCGCTTTGATGTGGTACTGAGCTACGATGTGGGCAACGGAATCAGGATCGAGAAGGGCGGGAGCATATTCTCTCAGTGGCCGCACTTCAAGGACAATCCGGAACTCCCAAAGGCTCCCAGACCGGCCGTTGAGACCCTCACGCATTATTTCCGGTACAACGCCAATCTCGCCAAGCTCGGACGAGAGAAGTTCCAGATCGGTTGTTTCTTCAGGGCCGCTGAACTGGTGGCACCGTCGGCATACGGCGGCTTGAGCTACGACCTCAATGCTCTCGCCGTGCTGATCCGAGACTGGGCAAGCGAGACCCTGCTGTCCAGACACAGCCTGGCCACGTTTCTGATTACCGAGAACCTGAATGATCTTCACCCTCTGATCGTCAACAACTCACGCGCCGCACGCATCAAGTTGCCTCTGCCATCCGTCTCGGAACTCGCGGACACATTCAGGATGGTAAAGCAGACCTACCCCGCGGCGTTAAGCGAGTTTGCTGAGGATCTGATGCTGCCCGCGAGCCGGCTGGCGGGGGCGACAATGAGCGCTGTAGAGAGCCTGCTCAAGACCAAGCAGCACAAGAAGCAGCCAATCCGATCCGGCGATCTTGTTGAGTTGAAGAAACAGCTTGTCGAGAACGACTGCAGCGGTCTGATAGAGTTCATTGAGTCTGAGAAGACCATGGACGACATCTACGGCTTGGATAAGGTCAAAGAGTGGCTGCGACAAGATATAGCGCTGTGGCACGCGAACGACCTGGCCGCGATGCCTATGGGCTACTTGCTCTGCGGCCCGGTGGGCACCGGCAAGACGTTCCTGGTCGAGTGCCTGGCCGGAGAAGCCGGAGTACCGGTGGTCAAGTTCAAGAACTTCCGGGACAAGTGGGTCGGAAGCACCGAAGGCAACCTGGAGAAGATATTCCGGCTGCTGCAGGCGTTGGGCAGGTGCTACGTATTCATAGACGAGGCAGATCAGGCGCTCGGAAGGCGAGACGCTGCATCGGGAGACTCGAACGTGTCGGGGCGAATCTACTCGATGATGGCTGAAGAAATGAGCAACACGAGAAACCGTGGGAAGATTGTGTGGGTGCTGGCATCGAGCAGGCCCGACCTCATAGAAGTTGATCTCAAACGCCCAGGCCGAGTGGACGTCAAGATACCCATATTCCCCACCACGACCGAGGATGAGAGCTTCAACCTCATCAGGGCCCTGTGCAAGAGACGCGGTATGGACATAAGAGAGCGCTCAGTGCAGAGCCTCAGGGGCGCCTTGCCCAGACTGATGACACCTGGAGCCGCTGAGGCATTGGCTGTCAAGGTTTACCGAGTCAGCAAGACGACCGGCAAGAGCCCTGGACAGGCGCTCCGGGAAAGTCTGAGAGACTATCAGAATCCGGTGCCGCTGGACGTAATGGAATTCCAGATCAGGCTGGCAGTTCAGGAGGCCAGCGACCTTGATTTTGTTCCGGATATGTTCAGAAAACCGGCCCGCGCGGACATATAGGACTGGTTCTGAGAAATGGCGATTTGACAGCAACTGACAAATCGCTGTAGAGTAACGTTTTGGGCAAGTGCGGCGCCACCGCGTACATTGAGCCAGCTAATACGACCGTCGGATTGCGGGCAGGCCGATCCGAGGTTCAACATTCCATCTGACTCTGCGCTCTGTGCGGTTGTCTCGCGACCGGACAGACAAGGTAGACCACGAAGCGTTTGGCTGAACTGCAGAGGATTGCACCTCTCCAGAGGGTTGTGAGTTTTGCATCAAGCGCTTTATTCACGGACTCACCTTGCGAGCCGCAGATTAGTTTATTGTGAACCGTGAGTTTTTCTGTTCATTTGGTTTACTGTTGTGCTATAATGTTCACAGCGTAGCCCAGACCATGCTCCCGGGCTGTCGCAAATAGCTAGAGATACAGGCCTAAGTCCAGCACAGCTAGACTAAACGATGGGACAACGGCTGATTCGCTCTTGACGAGCCGGATGGAGGAACAGACATGTCATCAAAACTTGCTATTCTGGGGGGTGAACGTTCGGTCCCACAGGGCTTTGCGTTCAGGCACTGGCCTGCCATTACAAGGCAGGACGAGCTCGCGATCATTGGCTCGCTGCGGCAGCCGAATCACTTGTGGGGGCCATACTGCGAGGCACTGGAACAGCAATTTGCCCAATGGAACGGAAATCGTTTCTGCGCCGCTGTGAACAGCGGAGTCGCAGCATTGCACATGTGTGTCGCTGCGTGCGGAGTACATCCGGGAGATGAAGTCATCACCTCAGCTCTCGGTTCCCTGCCATCGGCCATGGCGATTCTGCACCACCATGGGATTCCGGTCTTCGTGGATGTCAACTGGGAAACCATGCTTATGGACCCGGAGAAGATCGAGGCGGCAATTACACCGAAGACGCGCGCTGTGATGGTTCAGCATCACTGGGGCGTGCCCTGTGATATGGATGCCATAATGACAGTCGCACGGCGCAACCAGTTGATGGTAATTGAAGACTGCACGTGTGCTCACGGCGCGCTGTACAAGGGGCGCAGGGTTGGTACCATCGGCGACTGCGCCGCATTCAGCATGAGACAGGACTGCAATCTGTCGGTCGGCAACGGAGGACTGTTTGTCTCCGACGACCCCAACCGATTCAGCGTCGCTCGGGCGATGATGACGGCGGGTGAGTCACTGACGGGCCCCAGCTATGAAGCTAATGAAGACGGAGGGATCGGCTGGGACTACCGCATCAATGACTTGACGGCAGCCTATGCCACGGCAGCTCTGCGCAAGTTGGATCTCAACAACCGGCGCGCCCGAACGACCTGGCGCCGGATGAGTGTTGGCATGAAAGGCCTAAGGGGACTGCTCAGGGCATTCGACTCTCAGGAACAGAGAGGCAACGCATACACATACGTATTGCGCGTGGACCCGACAATAGTCGGATATGTCGGCCCCGTTGGAGTGTTCCGCGACGCGGTAGTGGCCGCACTGCGGGCTGAAGGTATCCCCTGCGGACCTGCCAAATCATTCCTGCCTGCACAGGCCCTGTTCCAGAAACAGGAAGGCTACGGCAAGGGTTGCCCTTGGAAGTGCCCCCACTCTCAGCCTGAAACGAACTACGACACGTCACAGTATCCGATAGCGTCAAGGATAGCGGCGTCCGGAATCCAGTTGGGTCTGGAAACACATCGGCCGCCGAACGGGTCGAAGGAGATTGATGTTCTGGTGGCGGCGGTCCGGAAGGTGTTTACGAGCCTGGATCAGATAAGCGTATAGCGGCCGTAGAACGGATATCTTCATCACTTGCAGCAAAGGCCGGGCCTGTCGATCTATCTGTCGACACGGACCCGGCCTCGATCTCTTGTAAGACCGCTGCACGTGCACCAGTCGGCCAACGACGCCGCGGGAGCCTGTCTAGGAGTCTCTCCGACTAATTGGGAGGCGGTTTGAATAGCCCGCCCTCTGCGCAGTCGTTTTGGCTCTGATTGTCCGTTTTCTGTTCCCACGCGGCGTGGTTTTGCGGTTAGTGCAGCGCGGCTTCGTTCTTTAGGCTGGAGTCGTCAGGATGTCAAGCGTGTGAGTCGGTTCGTCGGTTCAATTTGCTTCTTGGCCTGCTTGACCGACGCGGTGGCACCATACCGAAACAGCTTCAAGAGGTTGTGCGCTGCACAAACGAAGCTCCAGGTCTTCCTCAAGCCTCGTAGCCATCTTGCGAGAAGAAAACACCCCTGTGCAGTAAGCGTAAAACAGCACCTTAGTCATCATACCAGGATGGTAAGACGGGTAGCCGCGCATTCTTTCATGAACATCCTCGATCTCCGAGATATCCATCGCATCAACAGCATCGCTGATGAAATACGCCAAGTGTCCATCGGAAAGCCAGTCTTGCATCGAAGGAGGCAATAGAAACTGCTGGTCGGGATTGTAGGGTCGGTATGTCCTACTCATACATACTAGTTCGACCTACACACCACATCTTCATTCTATAATCAGCAGACAATACCTCATTCCTTTTCGCAGAGGCGGCGATTACTCGGACAGACTCCCAGGCAGAGTGAACCATACCAAGAGATATCCGAGCCAAGAAAGAAACTACACACTCCAGAAGGAGTGACGCATTTGCGGCAGAGTTTGCGGGGGATGGGGCGAGTGTGCTATAATCATTCCCGGTCGGCGGGGCGTGGCTCAGCTTGGTAGAGCGCTCGGTTCGGGACTGAGAGGTCGGAGGTTCAAATCCTCTCGCCCCGACCAACTTCTTGTCGGATTGTTTCCCCTCACTTTCTGTCGCTATCCCTGCGACTGCTCCCGCACTGTGTCCGCACCGGATCGCGGAGGTCTTATGCGCGAGTAGACCGCAAGCGCCATCCCGGATATCAGCCCGATAGTCCCACACACCATGAACACTCCTTCGAGCCGCATTCCACCTGCCAGAAGCCGGTTGTGAAGGAGCCCGACAAGGACCGTAGACACAGTTGAAACCACGCTCATCAGCGCGAATGCGCTGTCGCGCAGGCGGCCCGGCACGCTGGAGTTGACCCCTGCGGACATCGATCCCCAGTTCATTCCGTGGGCAGTGAAGTAAAGTGCATAGAACGCCACAAACAGGCCCATCTCCCGCGCAAAGCCGATCGAAGCGACGAACAGACCCGACAGCCCAATTCCCACTCCCAGAACCGTAACCGCGTTGAGGCGGTCTATCCTGCGCGCCAGAACTAACAGCACCAGCATCGACGGCAGCCGGCCAAGGGCAACAATCAGCCCGATAGCGTGCTCCGGCAGGTGAAACACGTCCCTGCCGAGGTTGGGGTATAGCTGGTTGGCTGTGTGCCAGTTATAAGGAGCGCTGAACACGCCAAGAACCAGTATTGCCAGGAACGGCCCGCGCAGGAGCGCCGATATATCACTCCTGCTGAGCTTGGTCAGTTGCGTGACCTTTGTCTCCTGTCTTGACTTCATCCCGCGTGAGAGATAGGCGAATGCCACCGCGCAGACAACACACACCGCCGAGAAGACATAGAAGCCGCCTCGGAAGCTCAACGCTTCTATCAGATAGCCGCCGCCCATCAGGCTCGCAGTCATCAAGATGACGCTCAGAAACATAACCGACGCGAACGCCTTGCCGGCCTGCTTGCCGCACACATCCGCGATCAGTGGAAACAAAGCGACGTCGGAGGTGACCGGGCCAAAACTGGCAAGCACCATCAGCCCAAGGATTGCAGAGAAACTCGTTGTAAGACCAAGTAATCCGTAGAAAAGGGCTCCGAGCAGCATACCAAGGATGACCACTCCCCTTCTGCCGATTCTCGACGATAGCTCGATGATCAGGCCAGGCATGAGCACCATGCCGCCGGTGAAAAAGAGAGTTGCAGCAGTCCACTGCTCGTTGGATTTGCCCAGATCGCGGACCAGATAGCCGTTCACAAACGTATAGAGGCCAAACCAGACGATGTTACTCGTAATGAGCGCCGGTATCGCAGCTAGCATCACGCTCTGCAGCACTGCGCGTGACGAGGGCGGCTGACTCTCCACGCGCTTCGGAGGTATCGGTCTGTCCATTGCCATTACTGTGAGCCGCCTGTGAGGTCGAGCGGCGTCATGTCGCTCCAGTTTGGTCCGTGCTTCACATCCACCACAAGCGGCACGTTCAAGTCGCAGGCCTCTTCCATGCACCGCTTCACGCTCTGCGCAACTGCCACTGCGACCTCTGGGACGACCTCGAAAAGAAGCTCGTCGTGTACCTGCAGCACCATCTGAACGCCGTCGCCGAACTGCTGGATTTCTTCGTATACCTTGATCATCGCCAACTTCATGATGTCGGCGGCGGTCCCCTGTATCGGCGAGTTGATGGCTGCGCGCTCGGCGGCTGTGCGGATATTGTAGTTTGAGTTCTTCACGTCCGGAACATAGCGACGTCGGCCCATCATCGTCTCCACATAACCCGTCTCACGAGCCTTTATCAGTGTCTCGTCCATAAACATTCGCACCCCAGGCATGCGCGAGAAGTAGGTGTCTATATAGGCTCGAGCCTCCTTTGTGGATATCCCCAGTTCGCGAGCCAGAGTAAAATCGGCCATTCCGTACATCACCGCGAAGTTGATGGTCTTTGCCCGCCTGCGCATTTCGGAAGTCACCCCGCCTGATTCGCACCCGAAGATAGCGCAGGCGGTGGCGGTGTGAATGTCTTCGCCTCTCTCGAACGCGGCCGCCAGCGCGTCATCGCCGGTGAAGTGCGCCATCACTCGCAGCTCTATCTGAGAGTAGTCCGCCGACAACAACTCCCGCCCTTCGGATGCGACAAACGCCCTGCGGATGCGTCGTCCCTGCTCGGTACGAATGGGTATGTTCTGGAGGTTCGGATCGCTCGATGACAGGCGGCCAGTCGCCGCCACGGCCTGGTTGAGTGACGTGTGAATCCTGCCGGTGCGTGGATTGACCAGTCTGGGCAGCGCGTCTGCGTAGGTGGACTTGATCTTCGTCACTTCGCGGTACTGAAGTATATCCGAGACAATAGGATATTCCGCCGCCAGCTCCTCGAGCACCGAAGCGCTGGTGGAGAAACCTGTCTTGGTTCGCTTCTGAGTCGCTATGCCCATCTTCTCAAACAGAATTGCCTGAAGCTGCTTGGGAGAGCCAATGTTGAATCGTTCGCCCGCGCATGTATAGATGCTATCCTCCAGCGCCGCCACATCCGCCGCAAGCGTTGTGGACAGCACTGCGAGTTCTCCGACATCAACCTTGAGGCCGATAAGCTCCATCCTGGCCAGAATTGGAGCCAGAGGCAGCTCGATCTCATTGAACAATTCCTCGGCCCCGATCTCCCGCAGGCGGCTCTCCAGCAGCGGGCGCAACCTCGCTATGGCGTCCGTCTGTGCACATACGGTGTCCTGGCTGTTGTCGGCGGGCAGCTCGTAACCTCCCCCTGGCCCCCTCCGAAACGGAGGGGGGAGGGGGAGGTGTTCCTTTGAAAGGTGATCGAACGCCAACTGGTTCAGGTCGAATGATCCTCTTGATGAGTCGATCAGGTATGAGGCGAGCATGGTGTCGAAGTCGGCTCCCGCCAGTTCCAGTCCCCGCAGCGCCAGAGCCGCATAGTCCTGCTTCAGGTCGTGGCAGCTCTTGCGGATCGACGGATCCTCCAGCACCGGGGCCAGCTCGGAAAGGTTCACCTCGTAGTCTTTCTCGAAGTCAAGGACCTGGGCGCCTGTCCGGGAAACCGGGTCGAATACGCGCACATAGGCAACCGCGCCGGGCTGGGTTGCTATACCAATGCCAAACAACTGCGCCTCCGCTGGCTTGCCATTGCTCACGTGGCAGTGCAAGGCAATCTGGCCGGAACTGCGAATGGCCGTGAGGAGCCTGCGCAGATCATCCGGTGAGTCTACAATTGCTGGTGCGCTCTCCCCATCGGGGGTTTGTGGTGTCATTCCGACCTGCGGGGATCCTGAATCAAGTTCAGGATGACGTCCGCCCTCCTCATCCAGCGCGGCGCTCTGTTCTGGTAGCCGCTGAAGCATCGACTTGAACCCGAGCCGCACAAACAGTTCTCTCAGGGCGGCATAGTCGGGCCGTGGCCAGCGGTAGTCCTCAAGCCTGGTATCCAATGGGACTTCGCACTCGATGGTGGCCAACCGTTTGGAGAGCCTGGCCTGGTCTGCATTCTCGGAAAGCACCCGCTTGATCTTGCCCTCTGGAAGCTCGGCTATGTGTTCCAGAAGGTTCTCCATTGTCTGGTAGCGCCCGAGCAGATCCGCGGCGGTCTTGTCGCCGATACCCGGCACACCGGGTATGTTGTCTGAGCTGTCGCCTTTCAGTCCTTTGAAGTCCGTCATCTGTTCGACCGATATGCCGAACCTGTCCACGACAGCCTGCGAGTCGTAGCGCACGGTGTCGGTAACACCCTTGACGGTGACAATGACGTTTACACGGTCGTTGATCAATTGCAGAGTATCGAGGTCGCCGGTGTAGATGTCTACGTCGACGTTCTCCCGCGCGCCCTGTTTTGCGAATGCACCGATGACGTCGTCAGCCTCGTAGCCGTCGACCTCCACTACCGGCACGCCGAATGCCCTGAACAAGTCCCTTGCCAGACCCGCCTGCGCTATCAGTTCGTCGGGAGTGGGCTTGCGCTGGGCTTTATAGTCGGCGAACTCCTCGTGCCGAAAAGTTGGCTTTGGAGTATCAAACGCGACGGCCAGAAACTCCGGCTTCTCGTCGAGTACCTTAAACAGCATCAGCGTGAGGCCAAACAGCGCGTTCGTGGGCAGTCCGTCTGGAGCGGACAGGTAGCGTGTGCCGTAGAATGCCCTGTAAAGCAGGCTGTTGCCATCAATTGCCACGAATCTAGGTCGGTCACCCATTGTGCTATCTCAGCCCGCCGGCCCCGGCGTCGCCGTCAATCAATCGCTGCAGTATCTCGCGCCGCACAGCCCGCTCGAGTCCACTTGTCTCACCTGACGAGCTACTGTCGAACACCACATCGAAGAACGACTTCTTGCCATACTCAATCACTTTCGGCGCGCCGGACATACCGGATGCAGAGCCCACAGCGGCAACAGTTTCGTGCAGTCCGCCGATCTCATCGATGAGTTTGGCGGCCTTGGCCTGGTTTCCCGTGTATACCCGGCCATCGGCGAGCTTGCGCACGTCATCGAGGTTCATCTTTCGCCCCCTGGCAACGGCGCTGACGAACGTCTGGAAGGTGTCATCCACTATTGCCTGGAGCATCTGCCGTTCTTCGGGAGTCAGGGATCTGTGCGCGCTCCCCACGTCCTTGAACTTGCCGCTCTTTACAACCTGTGTATTGTAGCCGATCTTTCTAAACAACTCACTCAGGTCGGCAGAGGCAAAGATGACGCCTATGCTCCCCGTGAGAGTGCTGGAATCGGCGTATATACGATCGGCGGCGGATGCGATGAAATAGCCGCCGGATGCGGCCACGTCGCCCATGGAAACGTAAACAGGCTTGCCGCTGTTTCTTGCTCTGGTTATGGCGTTATATATCTCTTCCGAGCCGGAGGGGCTGCCGCCGGGAGAGTTGATTCGCAGTAGTATCGCCTTTGCGCTCCGGCTCTTGACAGCCTTCTCAATCTCGGCCACTATGTCTTCCGATCCGCTGACGGAATCTGCCATGAAGCCTCCTCCGCTGCGGCCTGCCGTGATGATTCCCTCGATCCGGATCAGAGCTATATGGTTGCCCCGGTCCACTTTCTTTCCGCCGACAGCCAAGCCGGATACCAGAATAACGAAGAGAATCAGCCACGGCAGGCAGCCAATCGCCAGCGCGGAGGGAATCAACCAGGCCGCGGACGAACGAGGCTGCCGGGGCGGAGGCCCGACGGGCGGTGGCGTCGAGCCAGGCTGAAAGAAACTGGGAGGAGGTGGAGCCTGAGGCGAGCCCTGCGGGCCCGAAGCAGGCCGACCCGCGGGAGGCGACGCATCAGGGTTCGACGGTTGTGGCGGAGCCCCAGAATCAGAGTCGGGCACGTCATAAGGCATATCATTGTTGGAGTCATCGATGTTCATAGCAAACCCTCCTGGGTTGACACCCTGAGCACGGCATTTGTATAATTCTTACATCTGGCCGGAGTGGCGGAATGGCAGACGCAGTGGTCTCAAAAACCACCGAGGGAAACTTCATATCGGTTCGACTCCGATCTCCGGCACC
>CAYSLA010000127.1:0-1655 GCA_964431685.1 uncultured bacterium
TGGGAGACGAATCCGTGGGACTTGACTTCGTCCCAATTACCGATGACAATATGAGGGCGTACCGGAATCAGATGATCCTTTCGGGCGCGTTTCCATACATCCAGGAGCGTCTTATCGACCATCCGATCTACTACTCGTATCTGAAGCACTTCGCGGGACTGAGTGGGACTCTGGCGTCGTTTGCCAGGATGAGCTCCGTCGTTGGGTGCGGCGTGCTATCGAGCGCCATCTATGATACTGAGCACCGCACGCTTGTCTTTTTGCTGAACACTACGGATCTGCGGGTCGACGAAGACGTGTCGCTGGATGTATCCGGTATCTCGCGTTATCCCCGTCGCACGCTGAGGGTCGAGATGTTGGACGACTACACCGGGCGTGAGTGCGCTTGCGAGGTGGGCAGTGACGTCAACGTTCTCCTGGATCCTCTGCACGCTGCTGTGGTGATCATGGAATAGGCGTATTGGGCGATTTGTGCCCGCGATTTGGTTGAGGAGGAAATGGTAATGAGTGTGAATGTTGGCTTTGTAGGTTGCGGTAGTATAGCAGGCTCGCATCTCAGGGCGTATGTCGAGTGCGGCGCGAGAGTTGTTGCCGTGACTGACGCAAACACTGAAGCTGCGAGAAAGATGGGCAACGAAACCGGTGCCGACGTGTTTGAGGACTTCAAGCAGCTCTTGGACGTTGCTCGTCCCGATGTTATCAGTATCTGCACGCCGCCCGTTGCGCACGAAGAAGCCGCCGTTTATGCGCTGGCGAAAGGGGTTCACGTCCTGTGCGAGAAGCCGTTGGCCCACAGACTGGAATCAGCCCGTCAGATACGTGACGCCGCACAGAAGTCAACGGCGCTCTTTATGCCAGCGTTCCGGCATCGTTTTCTGCCTGCCATTGTGGCGCTCAAGAACGTGCTGGTATCTGGCAAGGTAGGCGAGATAGTGCTTTTCAACAACGTGTTTGGCGGGCCCGCGTTCGATATGGAGCACAAGTGGTTCACCAATAAGAGTATTGCGGGCGGAGGAAGCATACTCGATACCAACAGCCATTCGATAGATCTGTTCCGGTTTCTCTTGGGTGAGATCATCGGTGAGAAGGCGGTTATGCACAGGCACTTCAAGACAACTGACGTGGAGGATGCCGGCATACTCGCGGTAAAGGGCGCGAACGGTGCGCTCGGGTCGCTGCAGTCTTCTTTCCTGCTCGGTGTGGGGACCGCATACATCGACGTGATCGGCACTAAGGGTCAGGTCAAGTATGACTATCTGGAGCCTGACAGGATTCGCTATCGTCTGACGGGCGAAGATGAATGGCAAGATATGTCTGTGACGCCTAGTGACGGCTTCTCCGAAGAGATCAGACACTTCCTCGGGGCAGTCGCGGGCGAGCACGCGCTGGCGTGCACGATCACGGATGGCGTGCGCGTCATGGAGATCACGAACGCCGTATACAAAAGCAGCCAACCGGACGTGTCTGTGGAGAGCTTAACATGATGAAGATTGGTTTCATAGATCACTATATCGATGAGTTTCACGCCAACAACTATCCAGCATGGATTCGGGAGAGTTCGTACGCGGGAATGTGCGACGTGACTTTGGCCTGGGAGGAACTAACTCCGACAGGCAAGAAGCCCTTGAGCGAGTGGTGCCGGGAACAAGAAGTCA
>CAYSLA010000127.1:1755-5362 GCA_964431685.1 uncultured bacterium
CGCTCAGATCGAAGTGGTGCCCTATCTCAAAGCTGATGGTAACCGCATCAACGGCCAGGTGACGGTTCGCGATCTGGCGGGCCGTGACCGTGCCATTATTCTTTCCTTCCGCATTCCAATCCACCCCGGAGTTGGCAGTTGGCAATGGGACGATGATCTCCGCAGTTCCAGGACAATCGTTGAGGGTTCGACTGTGCAGACCCTCACCATCGGCGGCAGCAATGCGAGTGGAGTGAACACGAATCCTCTCGCCAGCGGTGAGACTTACGACATAACCGTCTCAGGATTTCCGCTGGTCTCTCAGACTTTGGGGCAGACCGCGGGCTGGTGGGCGGACGCCGAGTTCGCGGAGTATTGGACCGGCACTGGCTATCCGGGCGGCACGATGACCTACCGGATGGAGAAGCCCTACAACGACAACTCTCTTTGGGACGTTCTGATCAACGGAAATGCGGTTGACTGGTTGGGCAGCACTGACGGCACCACCTGGGCCGCTCACACCTACTCCCCCGATCACATATACAGATACTCTGTGGTCGGAACCGGTGCCTCAATCAACTTGAAGCGTACTGACTCGCTTCTTGATTCAAGAAGTGGCAGTCTGACCGCCGAGGTGGCGGCGCGAAATGAATACCTTTGGGAGTCGAAGAGGTATCAGACCACCGAACTCTACAGTTGGGATGGTCCGTACAGCCTCGGTCGCTACATATCCAAGTATCCATTCTGCTCAATGCGTTCTGCCGGCGCTGCTCTGTCAATAGCCATCCCCCTGACCCAGCCGCGCGTCTACAAGTTCAGCTATCTTCCCGTAAAGGACGGCAAGGGCTATCTCGAGGTTTCATTTGAAATCGGGCTTTCCGCAGATATGACGAAGATGCCATCTTCGGCTACGGTTGATTTTGTGATATACGCAAATGATCCCGCCTGGGGATTCCGGTCGGCGGCCGAGAACTACTACAGCATCTATCCGGAGACGTTCGAGAAACACGCGCAGCGAGAAGGCATCTGGTTCCTTGGCTTTGACGCCGATGCGGTTCCCGAACCGTGGGACTTTGGGCTGATGTTCGACGAGACGGGAACTTCTCAGGAGCTTGAGCTAAAGCACAACGAGATATTCAACATCTACTCACTGCCCTATATCGAGCAGGGGGGTGTTTGGGTTGGCTTCACCGGCTACGACAGCACCCCGACCAACACCGCGTTTCCATACGAAGCGGGTGTAAGTGCCGATGAACTGACCACGAAGTTCCTTGCAAGGCGCTCCCAGAACCCTTCCTGGAATGACGCCGTCAGTCAGTCCGCTTGCTATGATAAGGATGCCGACTGGATATGGGTGCGTTGGACGAATGCATATCCTGGCACGGGTCCGAGGGCATCGCATCTGGCGACAAACATGGATCCTGAGATGCCGGGTGGCTACGGAGAGATGCTAATGAGCGGGGTGATTACCGACTTGGAGTCCGCTCAGGCCAGGGGGCTGAAGGTTGATGGCACATACCAGGACAGCCTGGGGTTCTATGTGACCGGACAGTGGGAGGACTACCGCAGGTCAAACTGGGTCCACTCCGACGTTCCGCTCACTTTCAGCCATACCACCAAGGCTCCTGTGCAGCTACAATCCGACAGTATGTGGGAGTTTACCAAGGCACTCTCCGATTACCTGCGGTCGCACGGAAAGCTGATGATTGCCAATACTTATCCGCCAGGTGACAAGTTCCACATCCCTTACCTGGATGAGTTTGGGATAGAGACAGGCGGAAGTTCAGCCGTCGGCAACTTCTGGCCGTACCTCAGAGTGATGGCCCACCAGAAGCCGGTTAGTTGGCTTGACTACTATCTGATCAATGCAACAGAGCCTCCTGGGTTCAGCAGGGACAAGGCGTTCAACCAGTGCCTCTTCTGGGGCATATATCCCGGTACCGCGGACTTTATCCTGAGTCGCACCGCGGATATTGAGGGTGTGCGTCCTTACTACAAGCAGTGGATACCCAGAATACAGGAGGTCGGTAAGGCAGGATGGGAACCGATCACGTTGGCCGAAAGCCGCACCGCCAATGTGTGGGTAGAGAGATTTGGGGACTTCTCACGCGACGGAGTAGTCTATTTCACAGTCTTCTCGACGTGGGACTTTGCGGGCAGTCAAGGTGAGATTTCGATTGACAGGCAGGCGCTGGGCATCCCGTCAGGCGCCACACTGATCAGCCACGAACTAACAACAGGGTCACTTGCGGCCTGGACGCTGGAGAGCGGCGGCGCGAGGATGAAGACGACGGTCAATCTGCCTGGCGCGATGAAATCCAGAGTCTACCGGGTTGCCACTCAGCAGGCGCTTTCCGGTGTCTACGCGGTGAAAGCCGGAGAGTACCTACACAGAGTGCTCTCGCAGATGCGGTGGTTCCTACTGCGAGATACGGGCAGCGCTCTCTACTCTGCGGCCAACTCGATGCTTCCACAGGTGGAAGGTGTAGTGGCTCAATGCGATCAGATTCTCGAGGACAGCAACAACCGTCCCTCTGAGAGCTCGATTGCCGGCCTCAGGGACGCAGTTGCTGATCTTGTTGTCTTGATCGGGCAGTGGCCTCATGGCAAGAGCACGCAGCGCATTTGCCACGAGCAGTCTATACTTGCCTTGGAGGCTCTCCAGGGATCAATCAACATCCATCACTTCCTGCCCGCTGCCGCGACCGGCCGGCTGACTGGAAGTGTGCAGTTTGGCGACTTTGGCGGTGATGTCTCGCTAGTGCCGGTTAGGATTACGTTGATCCACGACGGCAGCCCTGTTCGAAGAGAGAGGGTGTTTCTGGGTTCCGGTGGCAACTACGCACTCGAAAACGTGGGTGCCGGAACATACAGTGTAGAGTTTTCCGCGGGTAAGTGGCCCAAGTCTATAGTATCACCAGTGGTCGTTGTTGGAGGGTCGACCGCGTCGTGCAGCACGTCACTCACAAACGGCGACCTGAACGGCGACCAAGAGATCACTACTACTGACCTGAGCGTAGTGCTGAAGAAGCCTGGTGGTTGGTAGCCCGGCGTGTGCCGGAGTTCGATGAGGGAAACCAAAAGGAGGTGTTCGGAAGCATCAAGTTGGTTTTGCAGCGCAAGAAGAACAAAAACCGTAAGACTGTTGGTTGCGGCCATATATAGGTAGCGCAGCCGGAAAAGGAAGGAAACAGAAGATGAAACGCAAGAGTATCGTAGTAGTTTTGGCAGTGTTGGCTTTGGTGGTACTTGGTGTATCACAGGCCTGCGCGGAGTTCTGGGTTGGCAAAGGTGCAGTCGCTTACAGATACAACAATGACGGCACCTTGACCGGTATCACTGCCTCCGATTCTCGGATTGGCACCGTTCAGGGCCTGGCCTACCGCGGTGGGAATATCTATGCTTTCGACTACGGCGCTGGCGTGACGTTGAGGTTCAATGTATCGACAGGCGCGGTGGATTCGTCGTGGTCAATCACGGACTCCGTGAACAAACCTCTCGACATTACCGTTGGTCCTGACGGCAAGTTCTATCTGGTCGTGGTGACAGTGGGATGGGGCAGACAGGTAGCGCGGTACAACGCTGACGGCTCCTTTGACACGATGTTCGTGCCGAAGGGCACGAATGG
>CAYSLA010000127.1:5462-6524 GCA_964431685.1 uncultured bacterium
ATGGTCTGGACACAGGGCTTTGCTGCGGAGCCAGTGCCCGAGCCGTCATCTCTGCTGGCTGTGTTCTCGGGATTGGGAGCGCTGGCCTTCATCGGCCGCAGGAGATAAGGCAGCAGTTCACTGTTTGGGCGGGATCGCTTTGCAGAGCGGTTGTCCGTCCAGTTACAGTATTCCGCGGAGGGATCGGCGGCGATCCCTCCGCGTGGTTACCGAGTAATGTTGACTTCTTTCGCGTATAGACTGTTCTGGTTGGGGCTGGTGGCGGCCAGCTACGCGGGCCGGTATTCCGGACCGGCATTCTTCAACGACAGAGTATATCGTCTGTCAGTTCCTTAGCCATTAACATGTATCATAGAAGCGGGGTCAATAGACCCATGGAAATACGTATTATAAAGGTTGTTAGGTCCATAAAGACAGCTTGTGCAGGGTGGATAGTAACGACACGCTCGGCATCCATTCTGACAGTGCAGGACACGGAGGGCTATAAACAATGTCTACATCAAAGAGGGGTTTCACTCTAATAGAGTTACTGGTCGTCATTGCCATCATCGCGATTCTGGCAGCCATCCTGTTTCCCGTCTTTGCCCAGGCGCGTGAGAGGGCCAGATCCACGTCGTGCTTGTCCAACTGCAAGCAGATTGGACTGGGGCTGATGATGTACATAGAAGACTCTGACGGTATCTTCTTCAACCAGGTCTACCCGAGTCCAAAGGCCTGGGCAACACCCGGGATACTGGTGCACTGGACCGAAGTGCTGATGCCCTACATCAAGAGCACAGGGGTCTTCGCGTGTCCGTCTTACCGGGAAGCAATGGATGTTGCATACTACACAAGGCCGAGCTATCCGATCGGTTACGGCTTCAATGAACGTCTACTGGGCCGATACAGGACTTACACCAACGTTCCATTGTCGCAGGATATGCTGAAGGCGCCTTCGGAAGTCGGGTTGATCGCCGATTCTGAGTTCACCTGGGCAAGCCACGTGGGGTATCCCCTCGACCTGAACAGTGATGGCACCTATGAGTGGTACTGGCCGTCCAGCCGTGAGGGAACTGTATATCG
>CAYSLA010000127.1:6624-9974 GCA_964431685.1 uncultured bacterium
CCTGGCTACCCGATTGGCTATGGGTTCAACCATCGGTTGTTGGGTCGGTACGGTAGATGGACAAACGTTCCGCTGGCACAGTCCATGCTCAACTCACCGTCGGATATTGTGCTGATCGCTGATGATGAGGTCACCTGGGCCGGCCACGTTGGCTACAACATAGACATGAACAAGGATGGGGTGGATGAGTGGTACTGGGCGTCGAGCCGTGAGGGCAGCGTCTACAGATACGGCGTGCCACGACATCAAGCCGGAATCATGGGGGTGTTCGCTGACGGTCACGCCAAGTTCAGCGGTCCCCGCATCCGCTCAGGCAGTACCGACGAGTGGAACTGGTACGTCTTCAAGTGGAAGATGACGAACGATGGTGAGAAGCACCCGGATTCCGGGGGCATCTAGCCCGAACTCAGGATGTAAACATTTGACGATGGAGGTTTCCAATGCGATTTCTGATGGCTGCAGCCGCGCTGCTCACGTTTGTTCTTATGGCGGGAATGCCCTCTGATGCCGCGGTGATCACCCTGCGGTCCGACAATCTTACCCTCGGGCTTGACTCTGTGACCGGGGAAACTGTCTCGGTAGGTGTTCAAGGAAAGCAGTTCAATGACGGAGTAAAGGGAGGCGGGCTCTACTTCGAGGACGTGGCCGCGGCTACCGGACCTGTGGCGGCCGTGGGTTCAGTGGTCCAGAAGGGCGCTGGGGCCGTGTTCAGTTGCAGAAGCGAGTCCTCGGGTCTGTCAATCGAGGCGAACTACAGCTCACTAAAGACGCACATAGCCGCCAGGGTCAAGATCAAGGACCTCACGGGCAAGGACAGGGCCATCCGGCTCACATATCGGCTGCCGCTCTCTAACCGTGACTGGGTGTGGCACGACAGCGTGGTTGCCACCAGGCCCGCAACAAGCGCTGGGCGCTATGAGAAGCTGGAAGACTTTTTCTGGCGTCAGGACTTCCGCAACTACCCCTGTGAACGGTACATATCCGCCTATCCGTTTTCGTGCGTGACGGGAGACGGGGCGGCGTTTTCACTGGGGACTCCGCTCAGTGTGCCGCGCTTATACCAACTGGCATACGTGCGTGAAGAGCAGAGCGGTTATCTGGAAATCGCCTTCGATCTGGGCATCTCCGCCGACGTGAAGAAGTATCCTTCGGAGAACTTCGTTGATTTCATCATCTACGCTCCCGCCAATCCCGAGTGGGGTTTCCGTTCGGCAGCGGACAACTACTATGGTATATATCCCAAGGATTTCGAGAAGCGGGTGACCAAAGAGGGGATTTGGCTTCTGGCTCTCGACCCCGAGGTTATCGTTGCTCCTTGGGACTTCGGTTTCGGCTTCGATGAGTCGACCGCCTCTGCGCAGAGAATTCCCCATATGAAGTTTGGCGACATCTTCGACTTCTACACCACACACTATACCGAGCCCTGGGGTATGTGGCTGGGGTTCGACGGTTTTGAGAATAAGGGCAGACCACTCTTCCCGCAGGACGATGGGGTGAAACCGGAGGAGCTGAAGAAGCAGACACTTGAGAAAGTGAGTCCTCAACTCGCTTCCCTCATCAAGGCTTCGGTCATTTACGACGAGAATGGCGACTGGGTTTTTGTCAGGTGGACCGATGAGTACCCAGGCACCGGTCCTAAGGCCGCACATCTGAAACTGGCCATAGACCCTGACATCCCTGGCGGCTACGGCAGATTCCTTCTGGATTACGAGAAAAAGAACAACCTTTCCAAGTTCCGGAAGAAGGGAACCGGCATTGATGGAGTCTACCTGGACTCGCTCGCGGGATACGTGGGGTTCTTCCCGGAGAGCTATCGCAGGGATCAGTGGCAGTACATAGCAGAGCCGCTGGTCTACAACACGCGGACGCATAAGGTCTGCCAGCTCCACACATTCTCAAACTGGGCGTTCGTCAAGGAACTGACGGACTATCTGCACAGCAACGATATGATACTGATCGCCAACGTGTACCTGACGTGTGAGAAGTGGTTCTATCCGTTCCTGGATATGGTCGGCATGGAGAGTGGTAGCGGTCTGAGATCCGACGATGGTCGCTACGGCTATCTTAGAACATTCGCCAAGGGTAAGCCCGTAAGCTGGCTGGACTACAGCATTATGGGGCTTGGCGAGTACGGCCAGGATCACGTGCGTGGTTCGGATGAGTGGATAGCCAAGGGCTTTGAACGGTGTCTGGCGTGGGCGGTATATCCCGGCACCGCGGAGTTCACGAACAAGTATCTGGAGGCTGTCGAGAAGCGCAGGCCGCTGTACAAGGAGTTCATTCCGCTTATCAGGGAAGTGAGCACGGCGGGCTGGGAGCCTCTTACCTTTGCCGGTCCATCAGATGAGGGCCTGCGCATCGAGCGGTTCGGCACGTTCGGAAAGAGTGGGTTGCTGTATTTCACTGTCTACAACAAGTCCGAGAGCCCATCGAAGGAGGCGACCTTGGTGGTTGATGCCAGATCGCTGCGTATGCCGTCCGGCACCAGGGGTCTGCGGGCAACCGACCTGAGAACCGGCGAGGAGCTGAAAGTTTCCATCGAAGGCGACTCCTGGCGCATCGCGATACCCCAGATCGCATCCGAGGCTACGGGCGTGGTGCGAATCGCTACCGACAAGGCCGCAACCAGGCTAAGGACCCAGCTCCTGGGCGAGCGGGTGAAGCGGATCATGCAGACTATGCAGTGGTTGGAGCTCTATCCAAACGGTCCGCACGATACCGCATGGAATACGCTTAGAGACAGGACTAACGAGTCGATCAGCCGGAAATGCAAACTCTTCCTGGCCAATACTCCCACAGTGGGGCTTGCCAAACGGATCCAGTCTTCTCTGGACTCAGGCAAAGCCGTGGACAAAGCAGCGGCAAGAAAGGACTTGGAGGTCATAGCGGCCGAGCTGCGCAAGCTGCCCTACGACCGCTATCAGCTCGCTATGCTTGAGCAGGCCGAATCTGCGATCAAGGAACTGGACTCGCTCTAGACAGGTTGCTTCACGGCAGCCGGACAACAGCTTCGTCCGGCTGCCGTGAACGCCCAACTGTACTGCAGGCTTCCATCTTGCCGCGTGGTGCAACCAGGATGGGAGTAATTGGTCTCTTTCCTCACTATCCCCCTCATCATACACCAGCACGATGTGTCAATATAGTGTCCATGATGAACAGTGATGCCATAATAGCGCGACGCAGACGTGAAAGGCTGTCTGATATCAAAAAAAAAACGGACAAACCAGTAATACAAGCCTTGACAGCGAACTAGTTCCATGATATACTCCGGATTGAGCTATGTGCTTGAGGGCGCATCCCCGGGCGACACGGCTCACCAAATATCGGTCTTCATGCAGTAATTGGGCACA
>CAYSLA010000128.1:0-6136 GCA_964431685.1 uncultured bacterium
GAGGGATTACTCTGGCTTTGCGGGATCAATCCAGGTGCGCAAATGTGTCTTGGACCTGCGTTATCCCAAGTCCTTTTCACCCGGCTTGGGAATTGCGGGAGGTTTGAAGAGATGAGTAACAGGCAGCGGGTGGTGGGGATGATTGGGCCTTACAGGACAGTAAGCCTGAGCAAGGTCATTGATCCTGCATCGGAGAAACGGCGTTGTGAGGTAAGACGGCATCGCGCCGAGGTTCTGGGGGTGGTAGATTACCACAGCGATATCGATATCATGAGCCATCTCGGCACTCACGTTGAAGCCCCATACCACCACGGCGATGATCTGAACGATGTCATCGGGCTGGCAGCTGACAGATTCGTGGGCCGGGGAGTGCTATTGAGGCTGGATACGTGCGGTCCTGGCGTGCTCATCACTCGCGCTGATCTGGATGTGGCTGATGGCGGAGTGGTCAGGACGGGCGATGTCGTAATCCTGGATTCTCCCTATCATTCCGAGCCGTTCGCGTCGCTGCCGGACGATAACCGGCCGCAGCTCAGTCGCGAGGCGGCGGATTGGCTTCTTGAGAAGGGTGTGAAGTCGGTCGGGTTTGGCGATGGCATTGCGGTGGAAAACGACCCGGAGCACTGCGTTGCGTTTCACGAGATATTGATGCCTAACAACGTAACGTTCATTGAAGTGATGCAGAATATCGACGAGTTGCGGGAGAAGGTGTTTATGATAGTGTTTCTTCCGCTTCCCATACGCGGACTTGATTCAAGCCCGGTGCATGTGATGGCTATCGAAGGTATTCCGGGTTTCACGTTGGTATAAACCGTGAGGAAGGTCTTCGGATTTCACGCCTAGCAGGCGGTGGAAAAAGCGGTGAAATGCTGGCTGCGGCACTATCACCGATCAAGTCCGAGAACCCACCATCTGGAAAATGCTCTTCGGGCTACTCGACGAGGCCGAGGTGGATGTGCCTGCCGGTTTTCGAGGACTTGTTGATCTTACGGACTTTGCAGTCAAGTTCAGATATGGCGAAGTCGAACTGGATGCAGGCATTGATCGGTTGGCACTTCTGGAGCAGGTGCGGCGGCTGCTCGAGCACATTGAGAGTATTCTGCGCGATGCGGAAGAGAGGGCGACGGAGAATGGTCACTGTGACGGCGAGCAGTAGACCAAGACCAAAATAAAGGTGCTTATGAACGAGAAGATTTACGATACTCTGATAGTAGGCGGAGGGGCGGCGGGGCTCACTGCCGGCATCTATGCCTCGCGGGCCAGGCTTTCGACTCTGCTTGTCGAGAAAGCCTACCCCGGCGGGCAGTTGATGATGTGTGAGACCATAGAGAACTTCCCCGGTTTTTCCGGCGGCACGTGCGGCGCTGATCTCTCCACCGCACTCCGTGAACAGGCGGAGAAGTTCGGGATGGAGACCCTCCTAACCGAGATAGAGCGCGTGGAGCTTGAGGGCGAAATCAAGAAGCTGCATACAGCGGATGGGAAGACCGTCCTGGCTAGGACCGTCATACTCTGTCTGGGCGCCAGGCCGCGTCTGCTCGGCGTTCCGGGAGAGGCTGAGTTTCTCGGCAGAGGAGTCTCGTACTGTGCCGTCTGCGACGGGTTTCTTTTTATGGGCAAGAAGCTTGCGGTGGTCGGCGGCGGAGACACCGCCGTGGAGGACAGCATCTTCCTGACCAAGTTCGCCAGCGAAGTCCATATCATCCATCGTCGGGACAAACTGCGGGCGCAGAAGATCATTCAGGAACGCGCTCTGGCCAACCCCAAGATCACCGTCCACTGGGATTCGGTAGTCTCGCAGATCGCGGGACCTGACCTGGTGAACAAGGTTGTTCTCACTAACGTGAAGACACAGCAGGAGTCCGACCTGGAAGTCGATGGAGTGTTCGTGCTGATCGGCCAGAACCCGAACACCGCGATGCTAAAGGGAATCATCGACCTGGACGAGCTTGGGTACATAATCGCGGACGAGGACATGCGCACCAATGTGCCCGGGGTCTACGCGGCAGGAGATGTCCGCAAGAAGCTGCTCAGACAGATCGTGACGGCCTGCGCCGACGGCGCCATCGCAGCAACGGCCGCTGAGAAGTACATAGAGACTTGATGAGCATGCTGGAAACCCGTAGCACAAGCGAATTCGCGGAAAAGCACGGACGTGTGCTTGGCATCCTCGACCGGCACGGTCTGGCCGGTCTGGCGATCAACACCACCGCCAACTTCGCCTGGTATACGTGCGGCGCGTCGAACTATGTGGGGATCGCCTCTGAGATCGGAAGCGCCTCGCTGGTGATCACGCGTGACCGGCGGTACGCGGTCTGCGACAACATCGAAGCAGGCAGAATGGCAACGGAAGAGCTCGCGGGCATGGGCTTCGAGTTTGTGGTCTTTGACTGGCACGAGCCCAGAAGGGACGCGCTCATCGCGGAGCTTGCCCCTGGAAAGATTGGCTCGGATACTGCGCTGCCGAACTCGGTGCCCATAGCAGCCGACCTCGACGAGGCGCGCAAGCCACTTGTTCCGGAAGAAGTCGTCAGATACCGGGAGCTTGGCAGGCTCACCGCCCAGGCAATGTCTGAGACCTGCCGGCAACTCCGACCAGGCATGACTGAGCACGAAGCGTCGGGTGCGCTCAACGCACGGCTGGTATCCCGCGGGATAGTGCCGGTGGTCACTCTCGTCGCCGCCGACGAACGAATCGAGCAATATCGCCATCCACTTCCTACCGACAAGACCATATCTCGCCGTGCCATGCTTGTGACTGGAGCCCGAAAATGGGGTCTGATAGTCTCGACTAGCAGGCTTGTCAGCTTTGGCCCCCTGGAGCCGCGTGTCGCTGACAGGCACCGCGCGGTCACACGAGTGGATGCGGCGTTCATATCTGCCACCAATCCGGGAAGAGATGTCGCCGATGTCTTCGCGGCGGGAGTGTGGGAGTACGAGCGCCAGGGCTATCCGGAGGAGTGGCGCCTGCACCATCAGGGCGGGCCGACTGGCTACAAAGGCAGGGAGTTCCGGGCAACGCTGCAGACACACTCAATCGTGGCCGAAAACCAGGCTTTTGCCTGGAACCCCTCAATCACCGGGACGAAATCCGAAGACACGATCATCGCCACCAGTTCCGGCCCCGAAGTGCTTTCTATGGCCGACGACTGGCCAGTGCTCGAGGTCGAGACTGAGTCCGGCATCATCCGCAGACCGGATATTCTGGTGCTGTAGACTACCGCACGAACTCGAGAGTGCCCCAATCGTCCAGGTAGTGGAAATCCACTTTCGACAGCTTGGCACTGCTCGACAGCTCCTGGCCGTTGCCGGGCAGGTAGAGGGAATAGTCATATCGCGATAGGTGAAACTTCCATTGATCGCCGGGTTCCGGGCAGGGCTTTCCGCCAAGATCCAGCTCGTTGAAGGGCACTCCCATCTGCAGCATCCAGTATTCGTCCTCGTCCGTGGGATCGTTTATCGTGCCTTTGATATAGACGTCGGACTTGAGGCCCTTGCAGTCCCACATTCTCCATCGCTCGTGCCCGCCGGCCGCACCCTGCCGAAGATTACACGCGTCGTAGACGGTGTTGAGCGCGTTTATCTCGAAGTTGTAGTAGGTCTCCTTGCCGGCGAGCGGCTTGAAGAACAGCTCCAGCACATCGTCATTGCACGTTGTTGAATCGCGCTTCGTGTGCCGGGCAAAGACGTCCCGGTCATACGCCTTGAAGCATACATACAAATGGCTTTTGCTCCAGAGCAACCCGGCCTCGGTCTTGCTCACAGGCTCATCGAGAGTAATGGGCAGGTAGAACGGCACCGGCTCCGCGTTCGCCCACACCGGAGCGTCGAAATTGCGGCCTATCTCAATATCTTGATCCACAAAATGGCATCTGTAGACTTCTGTGTCGGAACTCACCGGAACACCTCCAAAGGCAACTCTAGTCTACCTTACTCTTCGACAGGACCATCGCGCTTACCTTCCACTTCGTTGTCGACGCGGCAGTTCCCGGATGAACTCGCGTGAGCCTGTGGGCGATTCTGTCTGTGGCAATGGCTGAGTGTTGTATGGTAACATGCACCCAGGAACAGGGCCGCATGCATCCGTCCTTAAGAGTCCATGCGAGAGAGGATACGGTAAGCACTGTGAACCCGAAATGGCACGTAGGATTCTGCAATGTCACGACTACAGAGTATGCGGGCATTCGATACTCTGAGTACTACGGTTCGCCCGCGCTGATGCTGGAAGCGCAGCTCAAAGCAATCGACTACGCGGAGCACAGGTGGGGTGTGGGCCGATTTATGAAGCCCTACATCGACCTGCCGAGCGTGTGTTTCGCCTCGTTTCTGGGCATGCCGGTTGTGGTGCCGGATGAGGACGAGATACCCTACCTTGACACAACCAAGCCGGTGATCGCGGATGTGGCCGACGTTGATCAAGTTAGAATCGGCGACCCGAAGACGAGCGGGTGGATGGCGAAGCGGTGGGAGGCGTGGCAGTACTATGCTCAGCAAGGCCAGAACGTCCGGTTCGGCGGTTACGAAGGAAGTGTCATAACGACTGCCTGCGAAGTCACCGGGGGTAGCGCGCTCTGGGGCATGTCCGAGAACCCTGAAGCAGCGAAGCGTCTGCTGGATCTGATGGTTGACGCAAACCTGGCGATCGAGGCTCTCGATGTGTCGCTGTGCGGCGAGTCGCCGGATGGCTACACGGGCGATGACTATGCCGGACTGCTGTCGCCGGAGATGTTCCACGATTTGGCTGTTCCCTGCTACCAACGCCTCTACGCAGGGAAGCGCACTCGCTTTATGCACAGCGAACTGCTTCGTGCGGAGCACCTGCGTATCGCCCGCGACCTGCTCGATATAACCGAGTTCCACGGCGCGGGGTGCAAGAATCTCACCCTCCAGGAAATGCACGAGATTATGGGCAACAACTTCTGGGCACAGGTGACACCTCAGGAGATGCTGGAACTCTCACCGGCAGATATATCGGAGCGAATCCGCGAACTGGCGCAGAGCGGAGCGGCCTATGTCCAGATCTACCCTGGCCGGGGCACACCGGCGCGCAATATGGACGCCGCCATCGCAGCCGCACACATGGAATGCACGGGCGGTCCCGCCTGGCACGACTCTGAGCAATAGAAGCTCATCTTCTGGAAGACGTAGCCCGGATGCAGGAGAATGCGATGAGTATTGGCGAGAAGCAAAATCCGGAAAAGACGAGTTACACTGACGCCGAGACGGGCCGCAAAGTAACGTTGTGGACAGCGCCACACGCCAACCACAACATGGGCCTCTACTACCATCAGAACCCGTTTGACCCGCAGCGGAACCTGGTGTATTTCATATCAAGCCGCACCGATACTCGGCAAAATGCGCTTCATTGTGCGTGATGTCGATGTGAAACATCTCACGGCAACTGGGGAAGTCCGCGTGATCCCGCGGGCCAAGCACTTCCCGTTCATCGATGAGCCGGAGATCTTCGTCGCGGCAATCCGGGATTTCCGGAAAGCGTATATGCTCACACAGTGTTGACACGAACCTGGCCGGACGCCATCAAAGCGTGCAGGTCACTGTCTAAGACCTGCTTCCTCTCGTCGGCTACGGCAAGGAACCTAGGGTGCAGTTGCTCCAGGTCATCTGGCGACACACAATAGCCCAGCTCTTCCAGACGATGGCGGACCGCATGCCGGCCTGATCGGGCGGTGAGCACGATCTGACTGCCCGCTGCGCCGACATCCTCCGGCCGGAATATCTCATAGTTGCTCCGGTTCTTGAGGACGCCGTCCTGGTGGATTCCTGATGAGTGAGCAAAGGCGTTCGCGCCGACCACAGCCTTGTTTCTCGCGATCACGAGGCCGGTCATCCGGCTCACCAGATCACTCGTGCGGATGAGCTCGGAGGTGACTATGTCGCTTGTCGCGCCGAAGTATCTGCCGCGGGTGTTCAGAGCCATCACCACCTCCTCCAAAGCCGCGTTTCCAGCTCGTTCACCTATGCCATTGATTGTGCACTCCACCTGCTGGGCACCGGCTTTCACAGCGGCGAGCGAGTTCGCAACAGCCATCCCCATATCGTTGTGGCAGTGGACGCTCAGGATCGTCTGGTCTATGTTGGGGACGCGGCGGCGGATATCAGAAATCAGACGCCCCCA
>CAYSLA010000128.1:6236-9798 GCA_964431685.1 uncultured bacterium
GAGCTCGGAAACCCGGCCTCTATCACGTCCACATTCAGCCGCGCGAGCTGTCGCGCAATCTCCAGCTTTTCAGGCCCGGTCAGGCTTGCGCCGGGCGATTGTTCACCATCCCGCAGGGTGGTATCGAAGATGAAAACCTTTCGTTCCATTTGGTACTCCTTTTGTCAACTACGCCATTCATGTCATTCGGTGTATCGGGAATCTTGTTCCCGATACCTGCACGCATCGCGCGTTTCGGGAACAAGTTGCCCGAAACACCATCCGCAAGGTCACCAAGATCGAGGTCCATCTTCATCACCACCTTTCATGCAAAAAGCCCCACGTCTCCACAATCAGAAACGAAGGGCTTTGAACTCTCCGCGGTACCACTCTGTTTGACCGGCGCTCGCGCATCCGGTCCACTCATCCGCCGCGGCCCCGACGTGCGAGGCGATGGCGTCTTCCCTGTAACGGTGGAAGTTTCCGTCCCAGTCTACTTGCGGCTGTGCCGTTTTCGGTGGGCGACTCCGGAGTGAGTTCGGGCAGTTCCTGTCGACGCCGGTTCCCAGCGACCCGGCTCTCTGGCAGTCCGGTATCCCGCCTTACTAGTCTCCATCAAAGTCTTTGTCGATATTCAACTAATTTCATTATGGCATGCAAATGGGGGATTGTCAAGGGCTAATTGTGCGCAACGCACGTACATCCGCGCGAGGAAGGAAATGACAGGCAAAACGTATAATCCGTCCTTGTGAATGGGTATAGAACTGACCGTGCTAGTGCACGGGTACCGCAGGCATAGTGAGAATGACGGTCGTGCAGGTGGAGTAATGGCACAAATCGAGCTTCCGAAGGAATTGATCGTCTCCTTTTGCAGGGAGAGGCATATCCGGCGTCTGGCGCTTTTTGGCTCGGCACTGCGGCCGGACTTCCGACCGGACAGCGACATTGACCTGCTGGTTGAGTTTGAACCGGGGCATATTCCTGGTCTGTTCGGTATGGCGAGGATGGAACGAGAACTGTCTGCGCTATTGGGAGGACGGAGAGTCGACCTTCGCACACCCGAAGACCTGAGCCGGTACTTCCGCCAACAGGTGTTGGAAGAGGCAGAGGTGCAATATGCGGAAGGATGATGCCGTTCGATTGCGGCACATGCTGGATGCGGCAAATGAGGCTGTGGGGTTCGCGAAAGGCAAGTCACGTAACGCTTTGGACTGCGATCGGATGCTGGTGCTGTCTCTCGTCAAAGACATCGAGATTATCGGGGAGGCAGCTCACCAAGTCTCCCAAGTCACTCGGGGGCAGCTACAAAGCGTCCCGTGGGACGACATGATCGGTATGCGCCACCGGCTGGTTCACGCTTACTTCGACATCAACTTAGACATACTCTGGCGCACCGTGCAAGATGACCTCCCTTCACTCATACCCGTATTGGCACCTCTCGTTCCCCCGGAGGATGAATAGCTTGCGCGCGGAGTTGAGGCAAAACCGGCATTGAAGCGTCACGGGCTGATCATGCGAAAGGCACCGTCTTGAGATGGTTATGTCCAATTGCATCGGGTTCGACTCGGACTTACTTCTTCTCGACCGCAATCGCCCAGTCGCTTGTGTAAGGAGCGGTCCACGTTCGTTTTCCCGGTTTCAGCATGCCTAAGTCGATCTCTTTGTAGAGCTGAGTGGTGTCCACGGCCACTGCTGGGAGCGCTGAGGGCATCTTTGATAGATCCATCGATATCGAGTCGGTGTTCTCGCGATAAAAGACGAATCGCCTCGAATCCGGTGTGCGCAGGCAGACGCCATCTGTGATCGCGTTGTCACGCACCATCTCCAGCACAAAACGTTCCCGGAAGAAATCCGCGTACGTGCGGCTCCAGTGGGGATGCTTATACGTTGCGCTGGTGCCGTCCGCAGGCGCTCCGACGAGGTTGCCCCAGATGTTGGCTACGCCGCCGGCCATCGCCGAGTGCCACAGGCCGCGCCGGGTCAGTTCTTCGTTATAGTCTTTGTCGGGGTATGGAGACGGGTCACGGATGCGGAACCTGTCCTCGCTAAACGATGGCTTCGAGGGCCGGTCCTCCATGGTCAGGACATACTTATCGTAGTCCGGCCTCCACTGCTCGTAGGATGAGTAGTCCAGGGCTTCGCTTAGTTGCACCCACTGATCATACTGATAGTTCCGGCCGCCAAGCATGTGCGGCCAGCCAAACTCACGGTGCAGATAATCGTGCCACTCGGCAAGCTGGGGCCCTCGCACCCATTCCCACAGGTCAAAGCCATAGCCCATCGTCCATCCGGGGAGAGGTCCGAGCCGCGCGGCTATATACCTCTGTAGACGCTTGTCGACGGCGCCGTTGATTCCCCACTTGGTCGGAGTCATGTGACGCGAATCGTCCCCCCAAGCCCACAGATGCACAACGCCTCCTGCTGCGTGCGTCTTGCTGATGAGCAGTTCCAGGGCCTCGAAAGTGCGGGGGTCCGGGTTCGGATCGTCACCGATTTGCTCGGAGCTTTCCTTGTCGATATCGAACCAGCGGCAGGCCAGGCTGGTGTGGAATCCGTTGAAGCCGTGCTCAGTGAAGAACGTCTTGATATCAGCGTCGATCTTCGCCGGGTTGTTGTGGAACGCAGGCGGCGCGGCATACATTACGATCTGCGGGACGAAAGCCTCCAAAGTCCCTCTTGACCCGCGGGGCCGCACCCACCTGTTGCCCTTGTGGGAAATAAAGCCATAGCTGCCCTGTGGCGCCGGATCGACTCTCACTATTCCAGTGAGACCGTTCAACTGGGGGGCGCCGCTCGCTGTCTTGAAAGTCCACAAGCCTGGGCGAGTGCCCGTAAACCGAAACTTCCAGGTGCTTGCGCCCGAATAGTACATACCAGTCGTTCGGCGTTCGCCGGAAGGACTGTGAACGAACGTTGCCGAGGCGACCAGATCGAACGGATTGCCCGTATATGTGGGGTTGCTGATCTCGAAATCGATCGGAATCCACTGCTGTGCCGTGCGGTCCATGCGTGTTTCCCTGGCATCAAGGATGATCGTCTGGCCGGCGGGTACGTTGGCCCGCGTGACGATGGTTCCATCCGGGAACGTCACTGAGACGTCGGCCGCAGCGCGACTGCCCAGCCCGAAGTGAAGCACCGGTTCATTCTGAGCCAGGTAGCCTTCCTGGCTGCGCGCCTCGCGGAACGAGATCATGGCGGACGGCTCGCCGGCGCCATTGGGCTCGTATGTCGCCACCTTTGCGCCGAACGCCCCTGCCTGGCCGGCCGGTGACACCAGCCTGATTTTCAGCCAGTTTGTCTCTGACCCACTTAGATCATTGCGGATCAGCCGGTTGTGGGCGCGCTTCTGCGTGTAGAAGAAGTCCATGTCTCCGTCATTATCGATATCCGCGAACGCGACAGATCTCGGGTCGTTGATCACTCCGGGATCGAACCTGGCCGATGCGGTGAATGTGCCGGTTCCGTCGTTCAGATAGACTTTGTCGTCCCCAGCATACACCATGTCCCATGTGCCGTCGTTGTTGATGTCCTCGAATCCGGCCATAAAGCCCGGTCCCTGAGGCACAGGTTTGGATGCGAACGT
>CAYSLA010000129.1:0-9717 GCA_964431685.1 uncultured bacterium
CGTAACATTCAGTTGAGCCACCGCCAACTTTCAACTATGGCTGGGACAGGCTCCCGCGACGACTGCCCACGCGGCAGTCCCACAGACACATAGAGACATCAGCATTAGCGACAGCAAGACAATCTTCTTCATCTCCACACCCTCCATACTACTTGCATCGTGAATCGCTAATCACAGTATAGCATGAGAATGGCCGTTTGGCTAGGGGTGGACAGAGAAACTGAACACTTTTCGGCAAGGGAGATGTGCGAACTCGCCGCAGTCTTCGGGGCACGCGCCCGCGAAGCATAGCCCTCCTTGGGTCTAGGCCCCAAGCACCTGCTTCAGGAACTGGCCGGTGTAGGATTCCGGGACGGCAGCCACCGCCTCGGGTGTGCCGGTAGCAATCACGGTCCCGCCCTTGTCGCCGCCTTCGGGACCAAGGTCTATTATGTAGTCGGCTGTCTTGATGACGTCCAGGTTGTGCTCGATGACAAGCACCGTATTGCCGCTGTCGGTCAGCTTGCCGAGGACTTCCAGCAGCTTCTTGATGTCGTGGAAGTGCAAGCCGGTGGTGGGCTCATCCAGTATGTACAGAGTGCGGCCGGTGCCGCGTTTGGCCAGCTCGCTGGACAGCTTCACCCTCTGCGCCTCTCCACCCGAAAGAGTGGTCGCCGGCTGGCCCAGGCGAATGTAGTCCAACCCGACATCGTGGATTGTTTGAAGCTTGCGGCTGATCTTCGGTATGTTCTTGAAGAACTCCAACGCCTGGCTTACGGTCATATTCAGAACATCCGAAACGCTTTTGCCCTTGAACTTCACCTCCAGTGTCTCACGATTGTAGCGTTTGCCCTTGCATACCTCACAGGGCACATACACGTCCGGCAGGAAGTGCATCTCGATCTTTATGATACCATCGCCTTTACACGCCTCGCACCGTCCGCCCTTGACGTTGAAACTGAACCGGCCGGGCTGATACCCGCGCGCGCGAGCGTCGGGTGTCTGGCTGAACAGTTCACGGATCGTGTCGAAAACACCTGTGTAGGTGGCCGGATTCGAGCGCGGTGTTCTTCCTATCGGCGACTGGTCAATATCGATAACCTTGTCTATGTTCTCGAGTCCACTGACGGACTTGTGCGCACCCCAGGCCCGGTGCGTGCCGTGAAGCTCATACATCAACCGCGGGAACAGCGTCTCCTGAATCAGCGTGCTCTTGCCTGAGCCGGAGACACCTGTCACGCACACAAATACGCCCAGCGGGAAGTCTACGTCGATAGACCTTAGGTTGTTGCTGGCAGCGCCCTTGAGCCTGATTGAACTGCCATTGCAGGAGCGCCTGACGGCCGGCACCGGTATGCTCAGTTTGCCCGAAAGATACTTGCCGGTAAAAGAACTGGCGACCCCTTGAATATCATCTATTGTGCCCTCGGCCACTATCTCGCCGCCGTGCTCCCCGGCGCCCGGCCCTATGTCTATTATCCAGTCCGACTCCCGCATCGTCTCCTCATCGTGCTCCACAACAATTATCGTATTGCCCAAGTCGCGCAGGCGATGAAGAGTGGATATTAGACGGCGGTTGTCACGCTGATGCAGACCGATGCTCGGCTCGTCAAGAATGTAGAGCACGCCCATCAGCCCACTGCCGATCTGTGTCGCAAGCCGTATCCGCTGGGCCTCGCCACCGGCCAGTGTTCCGGCGGTGCGGTCGAGAGTGAGGTAGTCCAGCCCCACGTCGACAAGAAAACCAAGCCTCGCGCTGATCTCCTTCTTGATCTGCTCGGCGATGATGGCCTCTCTGCTGGACAGGGGAACGTTCTGGAACCACTCCGCGGCGGCCTTCACCGACATCGACGTCACGTCCGCTATGCTGCTGCTGGCGATGGTCACCGCCAGTATCTCCGGCCTCAGACGCTTGCCGCCGCAGGCGCTGCAGGGCACGTTGGACATGAACTGCTCGATCTCCTCGCGGATCATGTCCGAGGTCGTGGTCTTGTAGCGATGATCCAGCCAGCCCATCACTCCGCGAAACGTAGTCGGGTAGCTGTACTGGTGCTCACGGAACCTGCTGCGATACGAAACCTTGACACGCTCGGACGAACCGTGCAGAATCACGTTCATCTGCCGCTTGTTAAGCTTCTTGAGCGGAGTGTCCAAATCAAAGTCGTTCTTTGCCGCCACGCTCTTCAGGATAGCAAGGATCCATTCGTGGCTCCCACGAGCAAGGGGCGCAATCGCCCCCTGGTTTATCGACTTGCTGGTGTCCGGCACGACAAGATCAGGGTTGAGTTCCTTGTGACTGCCCAGCCCGTGACATTCCGGACAAGCGCCGTACGGCGAGTTGAACGAGAAGCTGCGGGGTGATATCTCCTCCATATTGATGCCGCAGTCAGAGCACGCGAAGTTCTCCGAAAAGAGCATCTCGTCCCCGTCGATCACATCAATAGCCACCACGCCCTGGCCCTTACGCAGCGCCACCTCCACCGAATCCGCCAGCCGGCGCTCCATGCCTTCTTTGACTATGAGCCGGTCGATCACGATCTCGATGGTGTGCTGCTTGTACCTGTCCAAGTCCACCTCTTCTGCAGACTCAATGACAGTCCCGTCCACCCGCACTCGCGGGAATCCCTCTTTCAGGGTGTCCGCAATCAGCTTGCGGTATTCGCCCTTCTTCCCGCGAACCAGCGGCGCCAACACGTTTATCTTTGTTCCGATGGGCAAGGCCGTGATAGCGTCAGTCATCTGCTCTACGGTCTGCTGGGCGACCTCGCGCCCGCATTGCGGACAGTGCGGATGGCCAACTCTGGCAAAAAGCAGGCGCAGGTAGTCGTAGACCTCAGTGACAGTCCCGACTGTGGATCGAGGATTGCGGGATGTGGATTTCTGGTCAATCGAAACAGCCGGCGAAAGGCCGAGTATGTCATCGACATCCGGCTTGTCCATCTGTCCCAGAAACTGCCGCGCGTATGAAGAGAGCGACTCAACATACCGCCTTTGGCCCTCGGCATATATGGTGTCGAAGGCAAGCGACGACTTCCCTGAACCGGAAAGACCGGTTATCACCACCAGTTTGTCCCGGGGTATTTCAACGTTGATGTTCTTGAGGTTGTGCTGGCGGGCGCCGCGTATTACTATCTTGTCCTGGGCCATTGGCTGCCATCTCTTCCGAAAATGAGGAGCTTGCGGGAGTACTTCCTATTGTAGGGGAGCACTTCGAAGTGCTCCCCTACAATTCTAGCACTGCGAGCGCCCGTCATTCAAGCTTTCTGGAACACCTCCCCCTCCCCCCTCCGTTTCGGAGGGGGCTAGAGGGCGGTGTTCCTCCCCTGGGGGATGGCGGAGGATGCCCCCCTGCTCTCGCGTGGCAGAGGCAACTGTAACCATACGGAGGACTCCTGCCCGCAATTGTCGAACCATGTGACTACACCGTCGTTCACGTCGGTCCGCCGCGTCAGGCGCTCCATGCACTTCGGAAAGGTCCCACGAGCCATTGATTAGTCAGAGTATGGTATTTGCGCTCATCAGCCTGCTGTTTGCGGGGCTTAATGACTTCGTCTTCAAGAAACAGACCATAAAGAGCAGCGGCTGCGGCCGTTACATGGCGGTGGCCGGAGCCGTGTGGCTTTTGGTCTTCGCCGCATTGGCTCTGGTGTCCGGGGCAACCCGGCTGAGCGCGGAGGCACTGAAGTGGGGGGTGGCCGTCGGAGCTTTTTCGGCGGCCGCCAACTACCTGCTGATCAGGAGCCTCCGGCATCTGGACGCGAGCGTGGGAGCCACTATCTACAGGCTGAACCTGCTGAGCGCCGCGATAATCGCGGTGGTCTTTCTGCATGAAAAGCTCACTGTTCTTAACACCAGCGGCATCATTCTGGCCTCGATGGCGGTACTGCTGTTCTGTGAGCAATCGCGATCGGGCAGGACTCCGGGATGGCGCCTCGCATTCTTCGTGGTGTTCGTCGCCAGTCTTCTGCGTGCCATCATGGGAATCGGCTACAAGCTCGCGTCTTATGATCTGGTCAGGCTGCGCAGCGAGGGCTACCAGGCTCAAGACCACTGGTTCCTGGCTCTGCAGGGGTTTATGTGGCTTGTGACAGGGCTGACCGCGGCGCGCTTTGAAGGCGGCTGCGAGTCTGTGCGCCGCGACTTGCGCTACGGCCTTGTAAGCGGAATCCTGATCTGCGGCATCGTCCTGTTCTTCAATCTTGCAATGGCATCAGGAAAGGCAGTGGCCGTTATTCCCGTGTCGCAGATGAGTTTTCTGGTGACCACGGCGCTATCGGTCGCAGCGCTAAAGGAACACGTATCGCGCCGCAAGAGCGTGGCGCTGGCGACGTCGGTGGTGGCGATCCTGCTTCTGAGTCTGTCGGGATAGGGTTCGCCCGACAAGAGTGTCTGGCCTACTGACACGAACGTGAGCGCGTTTCGGGGCAGTTGTTGTGTCAGAGCCACAGATGGGTAGAATGATCTATGATCCGCATCGTCTCGGGACGCCCCGGCGACCAAGTTCAGGGCAGGCTCCTGTCCCGAAGCGGGCGCACATTGCTTGTGTATGCAAACAACAAATTGCGAGGTGATCAGCGATGACGGAGAACAGTTCGACCCAACAAATCGAATGCCGCCCCAGCAAGACCAGGAAGTGCGACCCCGATCCAGCTTGCCGGTGTCTTCATTCTGTCTCCTCCCACACTAAGTTAACGAAGAGGGCTGCACACCACGCCATAGACTGTAACTGAGTTACAGTGTATAGCTCCTGCACTCGAATGTCAAGAGACTTGGTGATGTGTTCCTATAACGAGCCCGGAGAAACAACTGAGTTCTCGAGAAGCCTCTGGGCGTTGCCGTGGAGAATGTCTCGCCGAGCCTCATCGTCTATCCTCGCAAACAACACCGCTCCCGCGGCGTAGTGAGGACTATACCACGGCAGATCTGTACCGAAGACGATCTTCCTCGATGTGGCGTGCTCCACCATATGCTCAATCACTCCGTTGACCTGAAGACAGGAACCGATGGGCACGGGAGTTCCGCTCCCCGTGGGAAACATCCCGAAGTCGTGGGCGACGTATACAGCGGTGAGCTCAAGGTACACATTCGGGTGCTCGGCTGCAACTCGCACGGCGGCTTCGAAATCACCGTACCCGCTGTGGCCCATCAGGAAGATGGCATCCGGATACTTTGTGGCAACCTGCTCGATCATCTGCGGCGAGTTGTAAGCGCTGTAGCCCCACGTGTGGATGAGGTTGACCAAGCGATGTGAGTCAGCATGCTCAAGCACCGGGGTGTAACGATCGCTGGTAACCGGACATGTGTGATAGTCTGGCAGTAGCTTGAACCCGATGAAGCCTCGCGCTTTCTCGAAATCAGCAATGGCGCGTCTGATCGCATCCGGGTGGTTCGGATTAACACCCCAGTAGCCCAAGAATTGCGGATGATGATCGATTGTCCTCTGCATCACGGCGTTTCCCATGTCCGGATCCGCCATGAGAGCTTCGGACGGACAACACACAATCCGCGTCACTCCGGCACGTTCCATAGTGTGAAGCATCCCCTGGACAGACGCATGAGGAAGATATGAGCCGTGGAACGGCCCTGGGTGCGCGTGCATATCGATGATCGGGCAGGTCTCCGATTTCCCAAAGGTCACGAACTCCCGGATGAGCGGCGAGTCGTTCACTGCTCTCATAGATCTGCCTCGTCAAGCAAGCGTTGCAGGTTGCCTCCGGCCACGGCGGCCCTGGCATCATCGGTGATATCCGCATGAAGCAGGCGCAACAACGCGCCTCCCGAGCAGTTGTCCGGAAATCCCGAACCAAACAGCAGACGCTCGGGCCCGTACCGATCGCAGAACTCTTCGATCAATCCGTCGACTATGTAGTAGGCGGTATCCAGGTGCAAGTTCGGGTATCTGTCAAGCATCGGACGCAGATAACGCTCCAGACTGTGAGGCCCCTGATTCACCGCTATCGCAGTAAGATTCGGGAATTCTCGCATAACATTGTATATGTTTATAGCATTATCTTTAACAAACAGTGGGATACGCCTTGCGGAAAGCTCCTCAAGAAGATCACCGAGTGTGAGCGAGTCCAGGCAGTAGCGGTGCTCCTGAGGGAATGCCCACAACGCCTTGACCCCCAGGCTTCGCGCGCTTTCCAGAAACTCCGCGGTGGTCAGTTGCTCCCCGGTTTGCGGAGGCAGTATGGCCCAGCAGGGGAAAAGTCCTGAGTGTCCCTTGATGTCTGCAATGGCCCTCTCGTTCCAGAGCACCGGCGACTCGTAGCGCTGACTGGCATGCCGGACAAGAGCGCGCCCTATGCCGCACCATGACATCTCGTCCCGAAGCTCCGACACGGTCTTCGCATATCGGAGAGCAGGGATGGCCGTGACGCCGTAGCTGCAGTTGCAGTCGAAAAACTCAGGGCCCGCTATCATAACGTTACTGGTTTCCTCTCCATAGGCAGATCACTTGCCGCGCGGAACGCCAGTCGAGCCTCTGATGCCCAGCTCCGGCTTCACGATCTGGGTTCTGGCTGCGGTTGGCTTGCCAGTGCCGGTTACACGCTTCGCCGACAGCCTGTCCTCAATGATCTCGCTGAGCATCGCGGCCGCCGCCTCGGCAACTTTGTCCAAAGGTACCTTAACGGACGTCAGCGGCGGCACTGTCCGTGCGGCCAACGGCAAGTCATCGTATCCGATCACCGAGAGGTCTCCGGGAATCTTCACTCCGGTCTGAGCAGAGGCCAAGACAAGTGCTGAAGCCAGGCGGTCACTCGCGCAGAAGACTGCGGTTGGTGGATCCGACAGACCCGTCCACGTTTTGAGGGCTGCGAGAACCTTGTCAACGTCGGCATCCCAAGTCTCGCTCCCACCACTGGGCTGAACCAGCAACTTGTCATATTGAATGCCGGCACGTTCCAAGGCGCGAACGTACTCGTCTTTCCGCCACTTCGCTTCATCCCAATTCTTCAGGGGACCCGCAAGGTGGGCAATCCGTCTGTGCCCCAGTTCGATGAGATGGTCCAGTGCTTCCTGGGTTCCTCGGGAGTTGTCGACCTGCACGCTGCCGACGCCGGCGGGAACGTCGCGGTTCCACAGTACTACCGTGGGAAAGCCCTGCTGTGCGAGCGCATCCAGAATCGGGGTTCGGGAAGGACACTCCACAATGACTCCGTCGCAGCGGCCGTCCAGCAGGGATGAAACTCGGATAACGCCGCTGGAATTGAGTGATCCCGCTGGAATCAAGACATCATATCCACGAGGCTGCATTGCCCGGCAAAGCTCTGTCAGTATCTCAAGCTCAAACTCGTCACGATTCAGCAGTAGATTGTACAGACTGGTAAAGACAATAGTGTTCGTGCGTCCGCTCTGCAGTGACCTGATAAGGCTGTTAGGCGCATAGTGAAGTTGCTCTATTGCCTTTTCGACCCGAGCCCGGGTGGAAGGCGCGATGTATGCACAACTGCCATTGACGACCCTGGATACGGTAGCCACGGAGACACCCGCCTCTTCGGCTACGTCCTTGATCTTCGATTTGAAGGCTCTGGAACCCGCCTCCTGGTCCGGCGTCGACTGTCGAGGCGTGCTGTGCATTCTTGAGGAACTGATTTTCATAGCATTATTATAGCACTTGGAGCCGGACAAATGAAGGAGTCACCGTTGCCTGGCAAGAGGTGCCGCCCGGAAAGGACGGCACGCTATGCGGGGGCGAGCGTCTGCAGTGTCACAACGCAAGAGTGTTGGGCCTGCGCCAATTACGGGCGATGCTACTTCGCGCCGGAGATATCCATGTTCTCAAGCAGAACCGGCACATCGCCCTCCGCGGTCACTTCGTTGCTGCCGTCGAGGTCGCCGTTGGGCAGTGAAACGTCCACTCCCCTGGTCGTCTGATAGATGACAGCCTGCACATTGGGCACAACCTGCTGCAGCCACGAAGAGGCCTTGAACGCAAGGTCATAGGTGCCTGGTATGATATCAGCAATCGTGTAGTTGCCCTGACTGTCGAGAAGCAGCTTCACCGTCCGAACAGCAGTGGTCTCGCCAGGATTCCTTAGCTGCGCCTTCACAAGAACATACTGAAGATCCCCGGAGTAGTCCTGCAGCGTAATCCTTCCCGAGATCGAGCCATACGGTGACGCAGGAATGGGCACGACGTCCAGAGCGTATGCCTTGTTGGCTGTCGGGGTGGTCCCCGCCACCCAGAAACTGTAGTCTGAGACACCCGCGTCGGTATAAACCTTGACATTGCCCTGCGACTTGTTGGCTATGTATAGTTTGTCGTCAGGTCCCCAGAGCATATCGGCCGCATAAGCTCCTATGCTCCCGGTGAGATAACCGATATACGCACCAGTGTCGCCGTCGTGATAGGCTACCTGAAGGCCCGCGTACTGACCCTGTCCGAATATCTCCGGCATTCCGTATCCTGTCTTATCAGGGCCGAAACAGAAGGCTTCGTACAGATGATAGCCCGATGGCGGCGGGGCAAAATGGACCCCCGCAGCGTCCTTGGCCCCAAATAGATAGACTCCAGTGTCCCAGGAGTTGGTGGTCAAGTAAAGGTCGTCTTTTCCGTCTCCGGTGTTGTCCGCGCCCCAGGCCATACGATAGACCGACGTGCCCGGGGTTGTCACGTACTGCACTAGCGACCCGTCAGGCTGCCTCTCATGTATTCTGTTAGCGGTACTAACGTATGCCTTTCCCGATGGCGAGAATGTGATATTGGCTATGGGAGAACCACCGATTACGTATTCATCCAGATACGCGCCAGTATACCCGTTATAGCGCTTCACTGAGTTGTCCACGGCTACATAGAGGTTGCCGTCCGGCCCGTAGGTGATATCTGTGGCGACTCGGCATCTTCGTCCAGATAGATATTGACTCTCAAGCCTTCGTGCAGATAACTCTCAATAATCGTGTCCATCTCCTTCCTCTCCATCTACTCGTAGGCGTGTTCGGGCGGGTTTGCTTCGTACGCCTTAACGCAGGCGCAACAAGTAACTTCTTCTTTGTATTCAATTTCGTGATTGAGTTCCTCGCATTCGGGGCACTCCCATTCGTACCCTGAGGCGAATAAATCTACTGAATTGTCTTCCACGACTTTGCCTCCCAAAATCTGTCTGCCATCAACTCTATACCCGGAACCTTTGCATCTCCGAAATCTGTTTCCGGGTATAGGATACTGTCAGACAAATTTCCCCAGGAGGTTCAACATGCCGCAAATTATCTTTGCCGAGACCTACATAACAGTGAAGCGTGAAGACGGTGATCCAAAATTCTACGGCGTGCAAGACGCCGCCGGGGAAAGTCGTTTTCTTTATTGGCTCAAGGGTATCCTCAACGACCAGTACGGGTTCGACCTCATAAAGAAACGAATGGCTTCGGATGGGCATCTGGTCGATGATATGCAGCAGTACTTGCGGACTCGTTCGCCGAAGTCAGCGGGACCAAAGATTGCCATCTACAATTCCAGGTGGGCAATCGAAGGGGCGGAGAAGGCGTGGAATGAATTGGGGGAGGTAACGCTTGCAGTGGAGGGCATGGTGGTACGTTAAGCACACACTTGCCAGGTCGCTGAGGATTTGCTTTTGTGTTGGGCACGGCAATCCTATTGAGCAAATCCATTAGACCCATACACTAGTCGTGCCAATGAAGTATTTATACTTCTGTGCGCTTCATGTTGCATTACTAAGACGTATGGAGCTTGTCCCGATCGTAGTTGAAAGTAGTTGAATAAGGTGGTGGATCAACCCC
>CAYSLA010000130.1:0-3733 GCA_964431685.1 uncultured bacterium
TACTCGCAGTAGACCCCGGTGTCGCCGTTGGTGCGCAAAGCTTCATCGAAGTCGAAGACGATCATCTTGCCCGTGGATATGCGAGACATGAAGTAACGGATGGCCGCAGTGGCCAGTGCATGCGCGTTTTCGGGCTTTGCAACCTTATCCGAGAGCCTCTTCATCATCTCGTTGATGAGATCGTCACCCTTGACTCCGAGCCCTTTCCTTCCGGACATGGCCTGAGTCCCAGGGTCCTCCGCGTCCACATCCACGCCCAACTCCGCCGCCGCCGAGTTTGAGAGCACCACCACCTCGTAGTCCAGGTGCACGGAGTTGCGGGCCTGCTTGCCAAAGCCCAGCTTCTTCAGGCAATCGTAGACAATATGCTGAGTGTAGCTCTGGCGCACATCGATGACGTTTATCACTTTCCAGGCCTTGCCGAACCGTTCGCTCGGCTTACCATCCGGCGCGGTGGTCATCAGTTGGACCCCGTTTGCCTGCGTTCCAAAGGGCTTGTACAGAAAATCGCTGCCCAGCACCCCGAACTTCCACATCTGATAGGCGATGTCTTTTCCGGTGTATGTCACCGTTCCGTTGGACCGCACCAGCACCTTGTCTTCGCTTCGCAGGCCGTCTTCGGTCTGGAACACTCCCCTGCCAAACTTCACGACCCAGCAGCCGGCGTTCGGCCCCTCGGTCTCGTGTACGATCGCCCCCGCCTGCTTGAGTGACTCAAAAGCTGTCTTCCAGAACCCGCGCAGGAATATGTCTGACTCCCAGTTGAGCAGATCATAGAAAACGTTTAGCCTCGTCACCGTCGCGAGATGCGCCTGCACTATCCGGCCTGCCAGTTCCTTCGCGAAATTCGCCACCGGATTGTCCTGAGTCTCCAGGAAATGCAGCACCTCGGCCCGTTTGGCTTTCAGGTCTTCGTTTGCGTCGTATGCATTGGCCACGCGCGAGTAGACGTCCCAGCACCAGTAGTCGAACGAAACGACTGTGCTGTCATTCCGACCAGCGGGAGGTCCTGAATCAAGTTCAGGATCCGGAGATTTCTCGCCTTGCTTCGAAATGACAGGTGGAGACCCGTCGTACTTCTGCCAGTGCGTCTCTATGTCGTCGCCAGGCTTGTAGACCGGCTCCAGCATATAGAGCATAGCCACGACCACGTCCGCGACTTGCACGCCGGTGTCGTCGATGTAGTTGCAGGCCTCGACATCGTAGCCGGCCTTGCGCAATGAACGGACTACCGCATCGCCAATAATGGCGTTTCTGAGGTGACCGATGTGCATGGCCTTGTTGGGGTTCACATTGGTATGCTCGACAAGTATCTTACGACTGCGCCCAGACTTTGAGCGGCCATATCCGGCGCCCTCTCTGCGAACCCGGTCAACCACCGACTCAACAAAGCTGCGATGGTCGATCTTGAAATTCAGGTACCCGGGCGGTGTGACGATCACCTCGGAGATGAAGGGCAAGCTGACTTCCACCAGTCTGTCTTTCACCTCCTGGGCTATCTGCATGGGCGCACGTTTCTGGACCTTGGCCTGGCCAAGGCAGACTGCCGTCGAGAAATCGCCAAACTCCCGCTTCGGCGGCACATTAAAGGCCACGTCAGCCCCAGGGAGTATCTTCCTTATTGCTTTCGCTACATCATCTTGAATCAAACCGGATTGTTACCTCTTTACCATATTCTGCTTGTATCTGAAGACGATGGTGCAGCGGTCGCAACAGTCATCTTCGATACACGCGCGTTTCTCGACCTCCGATTCGAGGTCAGGTGAGAACTCCTTACACCATGCAGCGAGTTCCACCTTGCATATCTTCTCCTGTATCTTCTCCGCCAGAGATATGCGATCCTTTGCCTTGAGGATCTCATACCAGGGGCAGACGTTTATGGTAAGCTTGAAGTCCTCACCATCAAAGTCCGCGTCATAGTCATAGCCCTCGGCTGTTAGCTTCAACTGCACCGCTTTGGCCAGATCACGCAGTTTGGTGCCGCTGAGCCCAATCAATTCGCGCGCTTTGCGGCCCTGTATCTTCGGCATAATCTCCCAGATAGCCTGATCCATGTCAAGAGCGGCGTCCACACCGTGGAGTTCCTCCACTTTGACAAACCACAGCCCGTCGACAGCGGCATAGCTCCGGCGCAGGAAATCAACCAGTTGCGAGTCCGTGAATTTTTCTTTCATTGGAACCTCCGGTTCGGGCGGACACACAGGTCCGCCCCTACAACTGCGGCTTCGGGGCATGCGGCAGCATAGGCATATCTGACACGTACCTGCCCCTGCAACACCGGCTTCGGGGCATAAGCCCGCGAAGTATTCACCTGCTTCTAGCCCAGGGACGAGATCGGCTTGATCCCCTGGCCTTGAGCGGCATTCTCAATGGTCTCCAGATTCTCCCCTTTGACCACAAACACGGCCTGCTTTCCGCGCTCCAGTATGCAGCCATAGGCATCGGTGAGGTTGACCCCCGCGTCCTCGAGAGTCTGCGCCAGCTTGGTCAGTCCACCGGGCTCATCCGGTATCTGAAACACCGCAACCTGATTGAGAGCCACGGTCATCCCGGCTTCTTCGAGCACGTCCCTGGCCTTTGCCGGGTCGGCAACAAGGATCTTGAAGACCCCGAACTTGCCTTCGTCCGCGATCTCAAGCGCGAGTATATCTATCCCTGCGCTGCCCAGCGCCTTTGATAGCCTCGACAGCTTGCCGGGTTTGTTCTCGGAAAAGACTCTTACTTCGCTGTACATGGCAAACTAGCCCCTTTCGTCGATCACTCTTTTGGCCTTACCTTCGCTGGCAGGCAGGCTGCCCGGCTCCAGCACTTCGACCGTCACACTAAACCCAACCTGCTCCCGAAGCTGCCTGCTGAGCTCATTAACCAGACCGCGGATGGTCTCCACCGATCCATCGAACGCGCTTTTGGCGATCTCAGCCTTCACAGTCATCTGATCCAGGCTCGCCGCCCTCGTAAGGTGGATGACATAGTTGCCCCCCACCCACGTATGCTTCATTATCACTTCTTCGATCTGGCTTGGGAACACATTCACGCCGCGCACAATCAGCATGTCGTCGCTTCTACCCACCATACGGGCAATTCTTCGATGAGCCCGACCACACTGACATTCGCCTTGCACGAAGTGCGTCAGGTCGCGTGTGCGGTAACGAACTATTGGCATAGCCGTGCGGCGCAGTGTGGTCAGCACCATTTCGCCTGTCTGCCCGTCAGCCACCGGTTCCAGCGTTTCCGGATCGATGATCTCGACCAGAAAAGCGTCTTCCCAGATGTGCATTCCGTTCCGTTGCTCGCACTCAAACGCAACGCCCGGTCCGTTCATCTCACTCAAGCCGTAGCTGTTAAATGCTTTGAAGCCATAGAGATCCTGAAGCTTCAGCCGCATCTCTTCAGTATAAGGCTCCGCACCAAGAAACGCCCGCTGTATCTTGAGAGACTTCGGATCATCGCCGTCAATGAGCATGCGCTCGGCAACGTGCATAGCGTAGCTGGGAGTGGCGTGTATGCAGGTCACCCCAAAGTCGCGAATCAGCATGATCTGCCTTGCAGTGTTGCCTGCCCCGGCTGGGATAACCCACATTCCCAGACGCTCGGCTCCGTAGTGAAGCCCAAGACCGCCAGTGAACAGCCCATATCCGGTCATATTCTGGAACACATCGCGATTCGTGGCCCCGGTTATGGAAAGACACCTTGCCATCAGTTCCGCCCAGCAATCGATGTCCGCCTGAGTGTG
>CAYSLA010000130.1:3833-9696 GCA_964431685.1 uncultured bacterium
TCGTTCTGAAATGCCGTGAGCTCGTCACGACTCATCAACTCATATCGCCTGCCGGTCCTGTCTTGGTTAACGCTCATGCTATAGACCGCCCCCTGTACTCTCATTTGGACGCTTGGTCAGCGCCATCAACAATTGATCAGTGTGTACTTCGACTCGCGGCGCAACATGTCCTTCTCCCGCCTCCCAGCCATAATGAGGAACATGGGACAACTTCTCTTGCGTCCCTATATAATAAGACATCAACGATCGCGCAAGCGGCACGCTCCATCTACTCGCCGCTGGCTTTCAGTTTGATCAGTGGAGGGGCTGGCCCAGTGACCATCAGTACTCGTTTCTTGACAGCAATGGCGTTTTCTTTGCTCGCACTGTGGGTGGGCGCGACGTCCTCGCTCGCGGCGCGGGTGAATATGATGCGCATACTTCGCGAGCACAGGGTCACCGTTGTTAGCACCGAGCCGGCCGCCAAGCTTGCCAAGCACTTCCTCGACTGGGGAGTAAACGTGGAGAAGGTACTCACGTTTGCCCAACTGCTGGCCGAGAAGGACAGGCTGCCGGGTGACGGCGACGTGCTGTTTATCATAGATCGCACCAAGGAGCGCGGGATCAGCACCCTTGAACGCCAGCTCTTGCCACTGCCTGCCGGGGCTATAGAGCCCAACAGTGTCCTCACATTCGTATCCAAAACGGGATATAGGCGCGGGCAGCGCTACAAGAACGGCTGGGACATACTTATCTCGGCGCCCGATGAGAAGTGGCTGCAGAAGACGCTGAAGATAGTGCCAACGATTCTCGGGCGCGAAGTTGACGAACGGGCTCCAGTCAAACTCTATGATTTTGCCATCAGCCGCCTTCTCATTGTGTCGAACGCGGGCAGGGACTTGGCGCAAAACTGGGCCGACGCACAGTTCAACCCCAACAGGGCGGCCGTAGACTGGGAGTTCGTCCCACTAGATCTGTGGCAGGGCGACAGCTACGAGGAGCGCGACATTCTCTTTATCCTCAGCACTGCCAGGATGATCGCTCCGCCACCGGAACTGCTCGATGAAATGCCGAAGGACGTGAAGATGTGGCTTGCAGGCTCCACGAGCAAGACCGAGGCCGTCGCCTGCCGCGAGTCTGCCCCGACCGATTCGGGCACCCGCAGCACAAGATACGCCATCGTCGCACCCAGCGAGAGGCATCTGCAGCAGAGTCTGAAGCAGTATCCCAGCACAGAAGCAATACCCGATACTCTCGCCCGACGGAAATTCGCCGATCTCAGAGGATACAACCTACTGGCAATTGCCGTTCGCACGGCGGACCGCTCACCAACCAACGGTCTTGAACTCAACGAGTTTGCAGCGAAACTGACCAGCGAGCTGACCGCCAGAGTGACGGGCTTCACCTGCAGCACACAACAGGACCTGCTCGAGACCGGATATGCGGAGGCTCTTGCAGCTCAGTCCGCCATAGACTCGGTGCAGGCGGAGGAGATTCACGCCAGGACCAACGCGCAGGCCCTGGTTGTACTCGACCTGTCGGCGGTGACTAAGGAAACTTCTTTCCACTCAAATGAGCCGGTTCGGATGACCAGCCTGCTGCCGCCTTTCTCCGAACCGGAACCCAGACGTCCAAGCCCGCCGGATCCGGAGGCGAGTGTGCTGTTCCGAGGCAAGAAATACCGGCTGGTAGAAGGCGACCGCCGAAACGACCCACGCTACAAAGCCGACTATAGTGCCTATGAGGAGGCTTTGAGAGACTTTCCAAACAAACTGTACCGTTGGGAAAGAGCCAGAGACAGCTATGAATCTCAGCGCAATATCCGCATGATCGACTGGGAGGTGTCCCTGGACGCGGTGCAGCGCACACAGGTCGCCGGAAACCTGCGAGTTTATGACATGCGGCCGGGCAGCTCCACAATCGGCAAGCTGGAGTACGCACAAGCCGTGAGCGGCGGCAGCAGCAGGCACACAAACTACAAGACCGAACGGGTTACGGTTCGAGGTGAAATGAACCGGCCGCCCGGTATCTTTGTGCCGGCAATGACGCCCCAGATCGCCGACTTCTCGCTGGTCTCAGAGGCGTTCCAGGATGCCTGCGCTCGTGCCGCCGAGAGCATCATAGAAAGCTCCATTCTGCCGGCGGACGTAAAATGAAGACAGAAACGCGCATATACATATCGGTCTTGTTGCTTCTTGCTGCCTGCGGCGTCTTCGCAGACGATGACAGCACAGATGCAGTGGACAAGTCACCCGGGGTGCAGGTGACGGCCTGGGGAGAAGCTGCTTCGAGTGATCCGGACGCACGGGAGAAAGCCATTGCGGACGGGCTGCGCAACGCCCTGCTGGCCAGCGTGGGAGCGTACGTCGAGTCCACGCAAGTCGGCTCAGACTATGAACTGGTGAAGAATGAGATACTGCTGAAGACCGCGGGGTTTGCCGTTCTCGACTCAGTGGAGTCAACCGAGCAATCCCGAGGCATACTGCGGGTAAAGATAAGAGCCACTGTGAGTCCCGTGCCGCTCTACAAGCGACTCAAAGAACTCGGCATCGCCCGCGACTGGCAGGTGCTGCTGGACATAAGTGCCACGAAGTCCGGAAAGCCGGTGGCAGGCGTGGTGTCGTCATCCGTGGACAGGCTCACGCGGCGTCTGGCGGAGGTCGGCTTCAGCGTTGTAGACCTCAAGTCGCTCACCCCCGACGATATTCGTGCGCTCGACAGGATTCGCAGCGCGTCGGCGTCCGGCCAAACTCCTCCCGCTGCCGCAATAAAGGGTTTCGACATTGCCATACTTGGCGAAGGGGTGCTTGAGGACGTAGACACGAACACCATCGGCGGAATAATCTTGTACCGCTCATCGGCAAAGTTGGTGCTGCACGCCTACAATCCGGCCTCGGGCGCGGCGCTGCACTCAGAATCCGCCAAGACTGACGGGGTTGAGAAGACCAGGCAGGGTGCGGATCAGTGGGCTCTTGCGCTCGCCGCGGACTCCGCCGGCAGGAAGTTGGCCGAGAGACTCCTGCTTCTATCTGCTGAACGGTCGTCGGCCCTGCGCCTGCGCGTCGAGGGGCTGAAGACCAACTACGCTTCCGCCCTCGAACGCGAGATGAGAAGCATTCCGGGTGTTGAGCGGGTGGTGCCGATCGGCTATGACGGAGCGGTCACGCAGTGGGACGTTCACATCAAGAGCGAGTTCCGTGACGGCTTTGTCTCCGCAGTCGAATCCACAAAGACCGCCGTGAAGCGAAAGGTCAGGGTAGTTGCCTGGAGCAAGACCTACGTGATGGCTGAAGTGCTGAAGTGATGCGGGGCCGCTGCGGTTAAGGCTGACGCGGCCCAGCACCCATTAAGAATAACCTACTTCACGTCCTTAAGGTCGAACGCGTATACAAGAGAGGTTCCGTTGCTGGCAAGCAACGCCTCCGGCCGGACGTCGGAGGGCACCTGGAAGTATGTGCGCACGGTGATTTCGCGTCCGGGGTCAAGTTGCTGCCCTATGGTTCTGTCGCTCTTTTCGGCAAGCAGACGGTAATTCCACTCAGTCAACCCCTCATTAGTTCGCAGCTTCAACAACATCTCATTGCCCGACAGATACACTGGCTCTCTCGCGTTGCTCTTGATCTGCATGACCAACACCAGATGCCTGTGCCCGTCTTCGGGAACGGTTTCCTCGATTGCTTCGGTTGTGAACGTCGCGGAGATGAACTTCAAGGCAAACTGACCCGAAGGGAAGTATGTTCCTGTCGGGCAGGGCACTTCTTCCAAGGCCGTTGCCCCACTTGGGTCGCTGGCGTCGGCTATCGGAGACGGCAGCGGCTTGACCTTGCCTTTGAGGTCGTATCGAAGCACAGGAGCATCTCCTGGCAACACCATCAACTTTGGAATCTCACCCTTAGCGGGGACCTTGATCGCAGCGTAAGCGTCAATCTTCTGTGCAGGCTTCAGTGATATCCCTACGACCTGCTTGCTGCTCTCAACTCCAAAAACATACTCATATTCCCAGTTTGTGTCATTGGCATCGACTGCAGTGAACCTCAGAGTATCCTGGCAAAAATATTGCTCCTCCGCCAGTGTGTTGTGGAGGGTGAAATGCAGAACTAAAAGCTTCCTTCCAAGTTCCGGATAGATGTGGTCATTGCCAAAGAACACGTTGTCCACCGTGTATTCCGCGCTCTTGAGGATGAAATTCCAGTTCTTATAGGCGCCAATAGTGTACGCGGCACCAAACTGCGCCCATTCTCCCCGGAGCTGCTCGGCGCCCTTGATGGCATTGCCGGCGACAATCTTCTTGTTCACTACAACGCGCTTCTTGGCTTTGTCATAACTGGCCGTTGCTCCGAGAGCCTTTGCCAGCGCCACAGCCGCGGCGTAAGTCTTTCCGGCCTTTGGCGCGGTTGGCACGCTCAGCTTCTTGCCTTCGCTCGTGAAAGCTTTGGACGTGGCATCATACGTCACTGTCGCACCAAAAGCTTTCGCGAAAGGTACGGCATCAACATAGACTGTCCCTGATTTCTCGAACGCAGCCAGTTTCACCGCAGCGCCGTTGATCAGAAAGCTCTGGGCACTGCAACTGATGGCAAGGGCAAGCATAAGCGCTGACGCCAAGCCAATTATCTTGAGGCGATTCATTGTGGATTCCTCCTGAAGCGATCTACTGTTGATTTGTTTCTGGCTCTGACTCTGCGGGCAAGTTCTCGCGGTTTGCCATGGCGATGTCGCGCTCGCCCATTACCAGAGTGATCTCACCGGGCTTCACAAGGCCATATTGCCTGGCCGCCTGGATCCATCCCTCTTCCGTCCTAAGATAACGTATCTTGCGTTCAAGTATGGCGTTTTCGCGTTTGAGTCTTGTCAGTTCCTTGCGCAGTTTCTCGGTCTGCCGGTGTTCGACGCTGCTTAGCCGAAAAGGCTTCAGCACCTTGTTCGTACCGGGGACCAGCAATGCTACGACCAGACCAACCACCACTATGGCTCGCGTGACTGGCCAGACCGTGGTCCTCCAAACGGACGGTCTTCTCCGCCCCACTCTCGGCCTGTATCTTCTGACTTGTCCCCTGTGGCCATCATTCCAGTCCAAATCGGCACCCCCCTGATATACTCCGTTCTGCAGTAATCTTAGGGCCAAAAGAGACATCTGTCAACAAGAGGTTTTTGCGTCGGAAACACAGTTCGAGACACCACGGCAATACCCGAACAGACCTAGCTCTGCTCGGCCCTGGGAACTGCTATGAGCTGTTCCGGCACGGGTTCGTCAGATTCGAGGACGCCATCGCGGAATCGAAGAATGCGTTTCGTGTGCTGCGCGATCTCAGGCTCGTGGGTGACGATTATCACCGTCTTTCCAAGATTGTTGAGCCGCTGGAAAATCGCCATGATCGCGGCGCCCGTAATGGTGTCCAAGTTGCCGGTTGGCTCGTCCCCGAATATGATCGGCGGGTCGTTGACCAGCGCCCGTGCGATGGCGACTCTCTGCTGCTCTCCGCCTGATAGCTGCATCGGGGTGTGGTGGATTCTGTCGCCCAGCCCAACTGAATCGAGGGCGGATCGAGCGGCCCTGGTGTTGGCTCCGCGGTTTGCATACATCATTGGGAGGATTGTGTTCTTCAGAGCGGACAGGCGCGGGAGGAGGTTGAAGCTTTGGAACACAAATCCGATCTGCCTGTTCCGAACTGCCGCCCTGGCCGCGTCGCCAAGCTTGCTGACGTCCTTGCCTCCCAGGACGTATCGCCCGGATGTCGGTCTGTCCAGGCAACCGATAATGTTCATCAGGGTCGTCTTTCCGGAACCCGACGGACCCATGATTGCGACGAACTCTCCTTCGTGCACGCCGAAGGACACGCCGCGAAGCGCCGGCACATCGACGCTGCCGATTTTGTATGTCTTT
>CAYSLA010000131.1:0-9671 GCA_964431685.1 uncultured bacterium
CAAGACGGGCGCCTTTTTTCATGCTCATTGACAGTGCGATTAGCCGATAATATAATGAGGCAGGCACGCAAGCCTCGATGGAGAGTGCGATGAAAGCTCTGATTTTGAGCGGCGGAAAGGGAACAAGACTCCGCCCGATTACCCATACCGGCGCCAAGCAGTTGGTGCCGGTGGCAAACAAACCAATACTGTTCTACACCTTGGAGGCCATACGGCTGGCGGGGATTACCGACATCATCATTATCGTTGGTGACACCCACGAGGAGATTGAGGCGGCAGTCGGAGATGGCAGCAGGTGGGATGCCAAAGTAACGTACATCCGCCAGGAAGCTCCGCTGGGACTCGCCCACGCAGTGAAGATCGCTCAGGACGCAATAGGGAAAGAGCCGTTCGTGATGTACCTGGGCGACAACCTTATCCGGGACGGCATCACCGGATTCGTAAAGGACTACGTGAGTTCGGGCGCCAACAGCCAGATACTGCTGGCGAAAGTGCCGCGGCCCCAGGAGTTCGGTGTGGCCGTGCTGGAAGGTGATCGCGTGGTCAAACTCATCGAGAAACCCAAAGAGCCGCCTTCCGACCTTGCGCTGGTGGGTGTGTACATGTTCGACCACACCGTCTTTGAGGCCGTAAACGCGATCCAGCCCTCGGCGAGAGGCGAGCTGGAGATCACGGACGCCATCCAGTATCTGATCGACCACAACTATCGCGTGGCGAGCAAGATAATCACCGGATGGTGGAAAGACACTGGCAAGCTGGAGGACATGCTCGAAGCCAACCGGGTGGTTCTGGACACAATCGAAGCGGAGATTCTGGGCGAGGTTGATGCCGAATCGCAGATTGCCGGCCGAGTGAAGCTCGGGACCGGCTCCAGGGTGGTCCGCAGCACCGTGCGGGGACCGGCTGTTATCGGTGAAGGGTGCCTGATTGAGGATTCCTATGTTGGGCCCTATACGTCTCTGAATAATGGCGCGGCGGTTGTTCACAGTGAGATCGAACACAGCATTGTGCTGGAAGACTCCAGGATAGTCAGCATTGGAAGCCGCATGGAAGACTCGCTGATCGGACGCAACGTCACCATAAGAAAAGACTCCTGCAAACCCAGTGCGTACAGGATGATGCTGGGAGACAACTCGGAAGTGAGCGTGATTTGATGATAGATGGACTGAGGGTCAAGCAGCTCAAGAGGCACGCGGACGAACGCGGCTTTCTGATGGAGTTGCTGAGGTCTGATGATGAGCTGTTCAGCAATTTCGGACAGGCATACGTTTCGAAGAACTATCCTGGGGTGATCCGTGCGTGGCACTACCACAAGAAACAGGAAGACCTGTGGGTGTGTGTCAGCGGGATGGTCAAGGCGGTGGTCTACGACTGTCGCGAGGATTCGCCCACGAAGGGTGAAATCAACGAGGTGTTCCTGGGCGACGACAACCCGGCGCTCCTTGTGATTCCGGTGGGCACGATGCATGGCTACAAGACCGTTGGAGTTGAACCTTCACTGCTGGTCAACTTCCCCACCAACATGTACGATCCGAAGGAACCGGACGAATACCGCGAACCGTATGATAGTGAGAACATACCGTATTGCTGGGACATCAAGATAACGTGAGTGGTTCGACAATGAAGAAGATACTTGTAACTGGCGGAGCAGGGTTCATCGGGAGCAACTTCGTAAGATACGTTTTGGCCAACAGGCCTGAATACGCGGTGACCGTGCTGGATGCGCTGACCTACGCCGGGCACCTGGAGAACCTGGAGGACGTGAAAGACGATCCAAGGTTCGCTTTTGTAAAGGGTGACATCAGAAACGCAAGCGATGTTGCCGGGGCGCTGGGTCAGTCCGATATGGTGGTCAACTTCGCTGCGGAGAGCCACGTTGATCGGTCAATCCACGATCCTGAGGCGTTCATCACCACTGATGTGATGGGCGTATACACTCTCATGGAAGCCGCACGCAAGACTCCGATAGAGCGGTTCCTGCAGGTCTCGACCGATGAGGTTTACGGTGACGTGGAGGATGGGGCTTCTGTTGAGACCGACCCGGTGTCGCCGAACAGCCCATACTCCGCAAGCAAAGCAGGCGGCGAGATGCTTGCCCGGGCTTACTACCGCACTTATGGAGTTCCAGTGATTGTCACCCGTGGGTCAAACACATACGGCCCCTATCAGCAGCCGGAGAAGCTGGTGCCGCTGTTCGTAAGCAACGCGATAGATGACAAGCCGCTGCCTGTGTATGGAGATGGAAAACAAGTTCGTGACTGGCTGCACGTCATCGACCACTGCACCGGCATCCTGACCGCTCTTGAGAAAGGCGAGCCTGGTGAGGCGTATAACGTGGGTGGAGACAATCAACGCTTCAACGTAGATATCACGCGCATCATACTCGAAGAAACCGGCAAACCGGACAGTCTGATCAAACACGTCGCGGACCGGCCCGGCCACGACCGGAGGTATTGCCTGGACTCCTCGAAACTGCTGTCGATGGGATGGGAACGAACCCACGATTTTGAGCGAGGAATCCGCGAAACCATACGTTGGTACATGGACAACCAGGACTGGTGGCGCAAGATCAAGGCCAGCGATGAGCACGCCAGCTTCGCGGACAAATGGTATGCCGACCGAAAGTGATGGACTTCCCGGAAAGCTTGCGGTAGTATGCCGCAACGTTGCTCCGGTGCGTCTTGAGCCGGATTCGGATTCCGAACAGGACACGCAGGTTGCGCTCGGCCAGCGTGCCTTCGTGCTCGAGGAATCCGGCGACTGGACTCGGATTGAGACCTGGGACGGCTGCACCGGATGGGTCAACGGCAACGCGGTCACTCTCATTTCTGATGGTGACGCTGCTTACGCATCGACTGGTGCGGTGGCTCAGGTGCATGAGCTGTTTGCGCCCTTGCACTGCTCCGCCAATTCAGACTCTCCCATCATAACCCAAGCAGTCTTCGGCTCACTCGTTGAGACAGTTGGGCAGTGCGGCGGCTGGCTGGAGGTCCGGATTCCGCGGGGAACTGCGGCTGTCAGCGGCATCACGCATCCTGACACCCTCTTGACGGGGCAGGACTTGACGCTGAACTTGATTCAGGACCGTCCTATCGATCCGTTCCAGAGGGCGTTTGTGCGCGCCGACGCTGTTGATCTTCTCGATGCTTCCGTGATCCCCGCTGCACAGGAATGGTGTCATTCCGACCAACGGGAGGAATCTCAGAGGATCCTGAATCAAGTTCAGGATGACGTGCCCGATATGACCCCTCCCGATCCCGCGGCGCTGATCTCAACCGCAATGAAGTTCGTTGGAGTTCCGTACCTCTGGGGTGGAACAACGCCGTTTGGCATAGACTGTTCGGGGTTCGTGCAGCTCGTCCACAGGTTTCATCTCTACAATCTCCCGCGCAATTCGCGGACACAGGCCGCCGATCCCAGAGGAGTACGGGTTACACGCGACCAGCTGCGCTCCGGTGACCTGGTATTCTTCGGAAACGGCCGGGATCCCGATCACGAATCAGTGCGGCACGTCGGTATTGCCCTCTGTCCTGACAGCTTCATCCACAGCGCCGGCATCTCTGGAGTAGCCGTAACCACGTTCGACTCGCCACGCTATCGCGATATCTACTGGGGAGCCAGAAGACTCCGTCGGCCTGACTGACGAGACGCAATCTGCTGGGTCAGCCTGATGAATGAGGAGGGACTAAGCCGTATGCGCTTCCAACACGCTTTTCAGTTCCTCGAACGAGAACACCGGAGGTCTGCACGCTGTTCCCGCGCACACGTACGCCGTGAAGCTTCCGATTGGAGTCTTGCCGGCAACCATCGGCACAGCGGATGCCGCCGACTCGATGTCGTCCGGATCGGCCCAGGCCACCAGCATGTTGTCAATCGATGCACGATTCACGTAGTCAAGGCTCTGAAGGATCTCCAAGTTACCGCGGTCTCCAATGAGCACGATCTGAGCCGGCGGGTTACAGTACAAGGCGAAAGCGTCCAACATCGCAGGACAAGCAATGGGACTTTTCTCAATGTCTTCCTTGAAGTAGCGAAAAATGCCTTCTGCCATTTCGTTGTATCTATCGCTCCGCACTCCCAGACCAGAAAGTGCGAGAAGAAGTCTGGCGATGCTGCTGTTGCCGGAAGGCTCCACCCCGTCGTATCCGCTGATTGTTCTTCGCAGCAGTTCCTCTGAGTCGTTTGCGGTCTCGTAAAATGGGCCAAAGTCCGAATAAAAAAGCCTGACTGCCTCATTGCAGAAGCTCTGCGCCTCCGTCACGTACTTCGCGTCAAGCGTGGCCCCGAAGAGCTCGCAGGATGCCAGTCCCATCTCTGCGTAGTCGCTGAGATAGCCTCGGACCCCGGCTTCTCCGTCTCTGTACCTTCGCATCAGCCTGCCGGTTGAGTCAAGAAGGTTCGCATGCACGAATGCGTACGTGTTCTCGGCGCTCTGAATGAGTGCTGGGTCTCCAAACACGCGTCCGGCGTAGGCAACTGCTCGGATGTACAGGCAGTTCCACGAGGTGAGCACCTTGTCATCGCGAAGTGGTCTGGGTCTGCCGCTCCGTCTGGTCAGAAGCTTCTGCCGATTGCCCCTAATGATCTCAGCACGTTCAGACCCCCACGTCTCCTCGTGCGTCTGCAAATCACCACGTATGTCTTCGTGAAGTATGTTCTTTCCCTCAAAGTTGCCGTTGAAGGTAACGTTCCACAGCCTCTCCAGGAAACCGGAATCCTCACCCGTGACCTCGCGGAATTCCTCGAGGCTCCACAGGTAGAACTTGCCTTCCTCGCCTTCACTGTCAGCGTCTTCGGCAGAAGCGATGCCGCCGCCAGAGCAGGACATATCTCTTGCCACGTAGTCAGTGATGTCATAGGCCGCACAGCGGAAGAAATCGTTGCCGGTAAGCTGATAGCACTCGACAAGCGCTTTGAGAAAGAGCGCGTTGTCATACAGCATCTTCTCGAAGTGAGGAACCAGCCAGTGGTGGTCAGTGGAATACCTGCAGATGCCCCCACCTAACTGGTCATAGATGCCGCCTTTCTTCATCGCGCCCAGTGTCCGCTCAGCCATTTCAAGGGCACCGCCCACTCGCGTGCGGTGGTGGTAGTGCATCAGAAAAGACAGCGCCATGCTTGGAGGAAACTTGTTTGTTGAGTCACCGGCAAAGCCGTAGTTCTCAGTGTCGTAGAGATCGCTGTAGGCCTGGTAGGCGGCCTCGAAACACGACTCTGAGGGCAATCCGCCGACCGGCCTCGAAGAGTGCATTGTTGTCAGGTACTTCGCAAGCTCCGACGATCGTTGGACAAGCTGGCCTCTGTTCGCAATCCAGGCGTCGCTCACGGTCAGGAGGACATCCCTGAAGCTCTTCATCCCATATCTGGGTGTCGGCGGGAAGTACGTTCCACCGACAACCGGTTTCCTGTCCGGCGTAAGGAACATGCTCAGAGGCCAACCTCCCTGCTGACCCATAATGTGCAGGGCATCCATGTATATGCTGTCTATGTCGGGACGTTCTTCACGGTCGACCTTAACGGGCACAAAGCGATCATTGAGTATCTGCGCAGTTTCTTCGTCCTCGAAGGATTCGCGCTCCATCACGTGGCACCAGTGACAGGTTGCATACCCGATTGAGAGAAACACCAGTTTGTCTTCGGCAACGGCCTTCTCGAATGCGAGATCTCCCCAGGCATACCAGCGGACAGGGTTGTAAGCGTGCTGGAGGAGATATGGGCTCTTCTCGCGGATCAAGTTATTAGGCTGGCGGTCGTGGTTATCTTGGATAGTCATGCACTAACTATACCCGGCGAGCGCACCGCGTCAAACAGACTGTGCTCCCGCAATGAGGGCTATACCCCGACAACATTCGAGGACTTGTCTGCAGATACCTTGAAAAGCGTTGACGAAGCAGATGAAAGACGGCAGCGGAAATGTCATTTCGACGGGCGAGGGAAATCCTACGAGATTCCTCCAGTTGGTCGGAATGACGCCCTCGGCTCATGCGCGATTTGACAGCCGGCGCTATGAGTAGTATACTGCCTTCATCCTTTTGCCAGGGCTTGTCCTGAGCGACGTCATCGTGGGCTTTGTTGCCGGATGGAGCGATGGAACCTGCCTTTGATCCCGTTGCACCGAACCTTCGGGGTCGGTGAGGATTGAAACAAACTAAGCATATTTCAAAGGGGAGTAGCACCCGCGTCGTTGGCGGGGTGGAGGGGTCAACATCCTGTTCCGCAATTCAGGCGGAGCTGGTTCCTGCAGCAGATTCTCTGCAATGCAAGACCTTTGTCCTTACAGCCGTTTTCGCGGCCAGGGCGAGGGTCTTTTTTGATGCTATCACCGTCATCCGGCAACCGGGTTCGCAACCTGATTGGGGCTTGACTGCCGGAAATGTTGGAGGAATGAGTTGGATTATCCGATAAGCTGGTGGATTGGATTTAACGTGTTTGTGCTCGCGATGCTTGCCTTGGACCTCGGGGTCTTCCACCGCAAGGCGCACGTGGTCTCGGTGAGAGAAGCCCTTACCTGGACAGGCGTATGGATAGGATTGGCCCTGGTTTTCAACGCGTGCATCTATTTCGTTCTGGGGCACGAGCCGGCGCTGCAGTTTCTGACCGGTTACCTCATAGAGAAGTCTCTGAGCATGGACAACGTGTTTGTGTTCTACCTGATTTTCACTTGTTTCGCCGTACCAGCTATGTACCAGCACAGAGTGCTATTCTGGGGAATTCTTGGGGCACTGATTATGCGCGCTATACTCATTGCCTGCGGAATCACCCTCTTGAACAAGTTCCACTGGATTATCTACATTTTTGGAGGGTTCCTCATCATTACCGGGATAAAGATGGCTCTTTCCAAGGAAACAGAGATTCATCCCGAAAAGAACCCGGTCTTGAAGCTGTCCCGAAAGTATCTCCCGGTAACCACTGATTATGAGGGCCAGAAGTTCTTTGTCAGGATCAAGGGTGTGGTACACGCGACTCCTCTGTTCGTGGTACTTCTCCTTGTTGAGACGACTGATGTAGTCTTCGCCGTAGACTCAATTCCAGCAATCATTGCCATCACCCGTGATCCATTCCTTGTGTATACGTCTAATATATTCGCTATTCTGGGCCTCAGGACCCTGTATTTTGCCTTGGCTGGGATGGTGAAATTATTCCATTACCTGCACTACGGTTTTGCCGTAGTGCTGGCATTTGTGGGAGTTAAGATGCTCATCTCGGAAGCATACAAGATCCCGATATTGATCTCGCTGAGCGTGATCATCGGTGTTCTGACAATATCCGTTCTAGCTTCACTGATGAAAGCCCGCCGCGATGGAATAGACCTCTCACTGGCTGAACCTGTGGTGTGCCCAGTCGAAGGGTTTGGACAGTCAGTCGCTCACGGTTGCAGACTGGAACCAGGAGACGAAGGCCAGCACGAAGACGCTGACAGCAACAAGTCTCATTGATCTAGTTGGGAAGCACTTTCCAGGACATTCTGTCGTACTGTCCAGTGGTCGGATAGAATGGTGGCGGGTTGCTCGCGAGTCGGGGGTCGTAGTTGTAGTCCTTCGCGTAGCCGGTGGACATTACGCCGCCGCTGATGGTTCCCACGGCGCCTCTGGTGCTCTGGATGAGTCCGCCTATTACTTTCAGAGTACTCGTGCTGCCGCGGTTATAGTTGTTGACCGAAATGCTGCCGTCAACTGTCGAGCTTCCTGCCATCATTACTGCGTTTATCTCCCGCGGAGGATGATTGTAAGCGGTTGTTCCGTCGTCGGCGATCTTAATATCCTGAGCGACCAACCCCAGTGTACCCGCGAGGAGGTTCGCGCTTGCTGAAGCGTCCATGGTCTTATCAGGCCTCGTGTTGTAGACTATGTCGCCGCTTATGGTGATGTCCTTTCCTGCGTTCGTATCTGTGGCGATTGTGTACTCCGAACGCCGGACTATCGCACCGCCGGTGACCTTGTTGTCAGCAAGGGTTCCTCTCAGAGAAGTGATGTGCCCGGTGCAGTAGATCACTCCGTTGGAGAAAGAAGTCGCCGACGTCGGGCTTCCCGTACCGACAGGCCCTGTGACCGAGGTCGTGCCCGCAGTCTTGTCGAATGTGATCACGGTCGTGTTGGAGCTCTGTCCCACGGTCATACGCTGGTTGCCACTTGCGTCGACGGACATAGCAATAGTGCAGTCCCCTCTGATGTAGATACCTCCGCCGCTTCCGGCGCGCATGTATACACCGTTTGTGCTGGGAAACCCGGATGATCCGCCCCAGGCGGCCTCCTTCTGCGCGGATGTCGAACTGGGCAGCGAAATCGGATCGACTCCCAGTTTATAGCCTTTGCTTCCATTGAGAAAGACCTTCTGATAGTCTGTCTCGGTAGTTGGCCTTGAGGGCGAGTAGCTGATGCTTGTCCCGGAACCGGTCACCTGGTCCAGGAAAATCGGTCTTCGGGGTGTATTGGACGACCAACCGGAGTAGTTGATGTTGAAGTTCGTGCCACTTCTGTTGTTGCTGTGCACGGGACCGTCAATCTTGTCTTTCGAGTTCCACCAGATGGCGCTGCCGCCTGTCGATGTCTCACGATCCGTGAAATATGCATATTTCCCGAAGGAAGACTGTCGGACGACAACCTCAACTGTGCGTGATTCCGCACCCACCGTACCAATTGAGACGATCTTGTATATTTTGAGGAACTGGGTCGGGTTGTCGGAATCAGGAACGACTTGCACACTGTACGAAGTCCCAGAAGGCGCCGCCGGTATGGTAGGTACAATCGCTGCGGTTCCCGTCGGCGGATAGGGCCGGTCTTTCAGCCACAGTGCCCCGAGTTCAGCGCCTGATTCGGCCACGCTGAGCGCAGCCGAGGCAGACTGCTGTTTTCGATTTGCACGGATTGCACCCGTCGTTACACTCAAGACCACTACAGTCATAGTGATCAGGAGGCTCAGCGCGCCAACTACTATGACCATAGTCAACCCGCGAGCCTGTCCCGAGCCCCGCCGTCTATATTGCCTGTTCCTGCACGTCGTAGTATTCATTAATAGTTCCGCAAATACACCACACGCTGAGTGAGTTCGGTTTCTCTGTGCCCACGCGAGACATACTGTCGCGCAACGACTGTTATCTTGATGGACCGGGCCGTGTCATACTCGAATGTCAGCGAGTTAACTCCTCTTTTGACCAGAGTAAGAACGCCGTCTTGCGCACGCCACAGATTCGAACCTGCGGCTCCCAACGTTCCCGACACACCTGAAAGGTAGTAGTCGATCGGATGGGCTGTGTCTGGTTGGCTGCGGTCGTAGTACCCGTCCGCTGTCACCATCGGCTTGATTATTCGCAACTGGTGGCCGTCGGAAAGCATGCTTACGCTCTTGGCCTCTCGGACATCGTTCACTATCCTCTGCATTGCGAGGACCGCGCCCGTGTCGGTATCTATCTTTGCTAACTCACCATCGTAGCACCGGAGCGCGCCCACCAACATTGAAGCTGTTGGGACGAGTATCAGCGCGGTGATGGAGACAGCCACCAGCATATCTACCATCGTGATCCCTTTTTGACTCTTCGCTATTCCCACGTGTCTACTCAACATTAGCGATATAGGCCCTCACTGTGTATGAACTACTGTTGCCCGCTCTACGCGGGCCGGCACGCCAGGATACCGTCACTGTCGCGACTTTTACTCTGGATTCGGTGGCGTGCG
>CAYSLA010000132.1:0-7679 GCA_964431685.1 uncultured bacterium
TGGAAGGGTCCCAGAGCGGATCTAGAATAGCTTCTGCTTCGTTGATAACTGTGACTTGCATATGATGTATTCCTTTCGTGTTTTGTCCGTAAAGACGATCGGCCCGCTGCGAACTACCTGCAAAGGAGGGGCGGAGACTAGCCTTCATAGACCGGCACCGCGCCGCTGCCGCTCCCTGCCCAGCGGAATCCCGCCGGCACCCGGATTGGAGCGACGACACTCAGACCTGCTCCGTTCCACTCGATCTCGCAGTGGGGGCCGGGAAGCGAGCACGACTGCCCCGCCGCCGTCATTCGCCCGCAGTCCAGAACGATGCCGCGCAAACCTCCTGTCTCACCGGTTACTACAAGCAGCGCGGTCGCGTCCGCCAAAAGCTTGCCGGTTTCGAGACGCCTCGGTGAGAGCGACGCGAGGTAGGTGACGCCGGTCCCGTCCGCGAGATCGAGGGCGCAACCGGTAACCCCGTCGCCGCTCAGGTTGCGCGCCCTCCGCAGGCAGTTTTCTGCGCTCGGGAAGGGGGCGATGACGGTCACCAACAGTTGGTCTCCCGAACCCCGCCACTCCGTATGCACGTCCACGGCCGGCGCGAAGCGCTGAAGCTTCTCGTCCCAATCCTTCGCTCGCCACCCGAGTGCCGTAGTCCCGTCGTTCAGGCCAAAGTACTTCCGGTGCGCGACTGGCATCGGCGCGAACCAGCGCAACTCCACATTCGCGCCCCCGGCGTTTCGCGTGATCGCCCGATTCTCATTCTCGAACAAGTCTACTTCCCCTTCGGCGAACTCCGGACTGAAGCACCACGCCTGCGAGTAGTTGTGGGTGCTAGGGCACAGGAGGCGATCGGTCACGATCCAGATGCCCGGGTGGCGCAAGAAGAGTGTCTGCCGCTCGTGGCGAACGTCGTCGATCGGGGCTTCAGCGCTCTCCCCGGTACGGAAATTCCATCCCCCGTAATTGCTGTCGAAGAAGCCCTCGGCCAGGTCGAAATGGTCCGACTGGTACCGGCGCGCCTGGATCGGCCGGGCGAAGTCCGGCTCGGACTTCCGCGCGTTCAACACCTGCGACCAGCCGTCCACGGAAACCGAGTTCTGAGAAATTGTGCTGTGGAAGTAGCGGTTGTAGATCCCCTTGTCGACATAGTCGTCCGCCGCCGAGTTGACGAGCAGGTAGCGCCCGTATCCGCTCACCACCAGACCGTTCCCGCCTTCGCGCATGTGCCCGGGAGCCGGCCGGCTCGACTTCATGAATGAGTAGAGGCTTTCGGGTGTCCAGCCCGTGCGGAAGACGGTGTAACCGCCGTAGGGGAAGACAATCGAAGTGAACGGCGGCTCGGGCAGCGAGCGGTCGCCGAAGAGGTGGTTGGCGATGCGCTCATCGAGCGGCGGAAGCTTGCCTCGGGTCCGCTCATACTCCCGGACCGCCTCCTCGCGCGAGTGGCCCCAGTTGTTGCCGTCGACTCGCCCCGGTACCGGGCATACTCCGGAGCCAATGTCGGGCATTCGCCCGTCCGGCATCCGCAATGCAGCCAGGAACCGCACGCGCCAATCATGAGCCTGTTGGAGGAGCAGGAGCGAGGGCAGATCGCGCCCGCGCAGGGGTGGGTTGTTCTTCACCAGACGCGTGAAACTGTTCAATTCGGGGATGACGGCCCGGTTGTAGTTGAACGACTGCTCCATGTCGGTGCCGTCGGCGAGGTAGCCGCTGCCGCTCACGTACCAGGTCAGCCGGTCGATGGCGGTGTTCATCCACCGGTCTGCCTCCTGAAAGTCCTGCATGGCGATGGCCGCCCGGAGCAGCGACTGGCCGCAGACGATGAACTGGTTCGGGACGCCCACGCTCTCCAGCCCGCGGAGGGCGCCGGGAATCTCGAAGTCGACGACATGCAGCAACACGCCGGCGAGCTGTGAGGCATCCAGCGCTTTCTTTGCCTGTTCCGGGCCCGTCGAGGCCGCCACCGCCAGCCAAGTGAACAGGTTGTTCAAGCGCCAGCCGAAGTAGAGCTTGCTCGTCCCCGCCCAGGCGATCGATGTGCGCACGTGCTCTTCGTTGGAGCGCAGAACCGCGCCATCGCGCATCAGGCGCTGGTGGGCAAGCAGCCAGTTGCGTGCAAAGTCGTGCCAGTAGCCCAAGAAGGCGCGCAGGTACGCCGGGTCGCCAGTCTGCTTGTAGGCGGCAGCGAGAGGTCCCGTCCAGAACATGCTTGCGAGGTCACGCAGCACCGTGTTGTAGCCGTCCTCCGGGACCTTGTTCCACTCCACATGCCCCGGCAGCCCGATCGCGTAACGAGTCACCTTCTCGAATTGACCGTACTGTAAAGTGGCAACCGTGCCGGTTGCCACGAGCTCTTCCGCCTTGGTTGGCGACCACAGCCAGAAGCCGGGGAGTTCGCCCGGCTCGCCCCACGTCAGGTCGAGCCCGCTTGCCCGCTCCACAAAACGGTCGCGGTACGCTTCAAGCGCCTCGCGGTAACATCCTCGTCCCACCAGCGACTTCACCGGTGCCAAGTCCCGCCTGTCAAGGTCAATCATCCCAAGAAACCTCTTAGTCTCCATGTTATCTGACATATACTACTCCTACTCCGTCGTATAACCGTAACAAGTCATGCTGACCCTGAATCCCCTGAACTTGATTCAGGGTCAGGGGTTTGCCGCACCCACGGGGGAAGGTGGGTCCCGAATCAAGTTCGGGATGACGTGGTTTGTGTGTAGATGGTTCCGGGTCGGTCACCTTGATGCTTATCCTCATCGTCCAGCCATTTCACGTATGGCTGAACCAGGCGGTCCAGCGTCGCTGCGTTATGCATATCGGTTTTTTCTGCATCGCAGCAAAAACTCCAGATGTAGTAGCTGACCACGATGCGCCGAGGCCGGTTGGCGGCGGCGTATGCTCCTGAGTCAATTTGAACCTTTCCATGATACGTCCTTTGTCGCGACTCGCCCTTTGGCATCAACTCGCACAAGAGCGGCCAGAGCGTGGAATTGCTGTCCGTTCAGCTCAAACCCACAGGCTGCCGCATTTGAACGATAGTAGTCCACGCGCCCGTCAGGCAGCGTGACCTTCACCGCTCCATTGTCGGGATCACCAATCCGCTCGACTCTTGGCAGTTGCGCCTCTCCGGCTCTTAACGGCCAGAGAACCGTCTGCATCACCGTCGGTACAGTCCCGGTCTTGCGATAGATGACCGTCGGGGCAGGAGTCATATCCTCCACGGTAGGTTGCCCCCCGGGAAGCGCCCAGCCCAGAATATATGGCTCACGCCGACCTCGGGCGATCTCAAGTTCCAGCCCGTCGCGCGAGACGGGAATCAGGGCAAGATTTGGCTTGCCGGGCGTCGCGCTGCTGACGGACAGCGAATCCCGGTGTTGGGTTATCTCGCACGGGATATACTGGAAGAGCTGCTCGAACTTACGCGATCTCTCCGGCTCGTCTTTGCCCGTGGGCAGCAGGCGGTCGGTTACAATCCAGTAGTCCGGTTTTACGAAGATCACGCTGCGATGATGCCGCACGCCGTTGTCCACGTCGCCCGCGACGTATGATGTTGGATGATACCCATCGCTGTAATCCCCGGCGTTGTAGTCCAGCGCCGCGTTGCTTGTCCACGGATTGGCAAGCGGTGCGGTGGAGACTTCCTCGCGGATCGACTGTGATTTCCCATCAACGATGACCGTGCTATGGCCATAGCAATAGTTGAAGTACGTTTGGAATTCCGGCTTCTCGGGCGAGTAGGTATGAATACCTCGGTCTTCCAGCAGAGTCCGCCCGTGGGAAGCGACGACTATCTGCAGCTTGTTCGCATTCTTGTGGAAAGCGCCGCAAGGACCAACATCAAAGAACAGGTAGTTCGCGTCCGTATCATACCGGTCGCGCATGGAGCAGTATCCGGACCAATTGAACCAGCGGGACGGCTCCTTTGGCTGCTCTCCTTGCTTGCCTCGGGTGGCATAGTAGAGGAAATCCAGCCGATGGGGATACATTCGCGCCAGATTGCCGAGCAGCGCCGTCGCATCGACGCGACCGCCATGGCCAGTCCACGGCAGCAGCCAGTCGGGCCCCGCATTATACATGAAATAGTTGCCCATAAACTCAGGATTACGGGCGCGTTCAGGAATTGCTATATTCATGCTCCTGTCTGCGAGAGCCTTGGTGCTTTCGACGGATGTAAGTAACTCGACAGCAGTCCCCACAGCGTATGAGAACGTCGTTTCCGCGAATCCGCCGTCCGGATAGATGAGCGAGTTACAAGTGTTTGTCAGGCAGTTCTGCGCGTGTGCCAGCCACTTCGCGTGCTCCTTGAACTCGGGGAACGCTCCGGCTACCGCCGATACCGCCTGTCCCTGACTTAGCAACTGGTTCCCTCCACCGTAATAGCTCGTCAGCGTGTCAATGATATCGCCGGTTAGATAACTGACGATCATGGCAAACTCGCGGGCCGAAAGCTTCGGCGACTGCAGCATCATCTCCAGACAGCCTGGCTGAAGTGCAGCTTGGAAGCTCGGGCCCAGCCCCCCTTTCTTACCGCTATCGCCCCCTCGACTCTGCGGCGGACTTTGGACCCAGTCGACCCAGAGATCTATCAGCTTGTCGGCGTATCGTTCGTCACCGGTCGCCCAGTAGGTCTGCGCAAGTACAGGAGCCCAGTAGAAACGGTGCAGGAAGCCGTTGGTGTATGGGTTGTCGTTGGCGATGAAGTTCCAGTCCCATTTCTCTCCCATGTCGACCGGCGGCATGTAGGAGACTTCCAATCCTGGGACGCCCATGCGTATATGGGTCAGTTTGTTCTCAAGGAGCATATTGGCCATCTCAAGAACAGTCCACTCGCATAGTTCCTTTTCGTTGGCGTATACTTTGCCCAGTGAAATACGGCTCCTTAGCTTTTCACGGTCGCGCCAGGAGATTGTGACCGGCGCAGGCTCGGCGAAGAAATCGCTTGCCCCGCTGTTGCGAAGCGCGACCGAGTTGAGCCTGAAAAACACATCCCAGAGAACTACGTTATCTGTTCGTCGCCGCCAAAACTCCAGATAAGCCGCCTCCGCAGCCGGCAGATCCTCACGCGCGATCGACGCCTTGACCTCTTCCAATCCGGGATGATCGAGTTTCATTCGATTGAACATCGCTGCAATGATCTTGTCTGGATCCAGACTAGCCTGGATTTCGTTTGGACCGCCCGCCCGAAGCCGAAAACTTGCATTGCCACCAATCACACGCGCCACCAGCACATTCCGTCCTTCCTTCAAAGAAACATCAAAGATGTGGTCGGTCACGGACGGAGGGAAGCCGGAGTTACCGCCCGATTCAACCGTATCGCACACTTTTTCCCCATTGACCCACCATTGCATCCACCAATCAGCGCCGGCTCCCATCGTTATACGCATCGGGGCAGCGCAAGTGATCGTCGTTATCGCGTATGCCGTATCGGCTACCTTGTGCCCACCGAACAGAGCACCAAAATCAATCGATCCATCGGTCACGGTGACCGCGCGTCCCTTGAACGTCAGACCATCGACTTCAACTGTCTCTGGCAATGCGGCAAGCTGCTCAGGAGCCAGTTGCATCACTCCAAGACTACCTGGGTCTGTTTTGAACGGACCAAAGGTGTGCCAGGTCGCGGGCCACTCGATATCACCCAAGATCACCCGAGCCCCGGCAGCTTTTGCCAAGACACCACAAGTCGTGCTGACCACGATTCCGTGGGTAAGGCAAATCATCATAACAAGAAGAACCCTTCTCCAAGACATAGTGTATTGCTCCTCTACTCTCGTCAATTTACGCCATTCCTGGTGGGTGCTGAATCAAGTTCAGTCAATCATGGCGCTTCGCGCCGCACAAGGGAATGAAAGTAGACCTTGAGGGTCTTCTTTCTGAGTAGCATGACGGGCGAGCCGCACCCTACGCGTTACTCGTCATCCCGAACTTGATTCGGGACCCACCTTCCCCCATATTCGGCAAGCGCCCGCAAAGCAAGTTCACGATCCCCGAGAGATGCCCTGAACTTGATCCGTGGCGCGTTCCATAATCTCCCAAGCCTTCTCCACGTAGAACCGGTAGTTCGCGAGTGGCGTGCCGTTGGGGATTCGGTGATCGAGGCTGATCACGCAGCCACCTGTGGCGACCATTGGCGGGATTTTGTATTCGAGCTCTTGCACGATCTCATCGCGGCTCCGGCGGATGACGTGTTTGTCTATGCCGCCTGAGAACGCGAGGCGCTTTCCGTATTTCCCCCTGATCTTCACGATGTCCATATTGGCTGCGGGTTCCATAGGATGCATACTGTTGACTCCAGCGTCGAGGAACGCGTCGATGACGGAGTTCATATCGCCATCGCTGTCCTGCTCAAAGAGTTTTGCGCCGCGTTCGTGGAGCATATCCCAGATGCGGCGGTAGTATGGGGCAATGAACTCCTTTATCTGGCTCGGACCGGCCAGCGGCCCCGACTTCCCAGCCAGGTCCTCGTGGACGAAGAGCAGGTCTACCTGCACCTTGCTGGAAACACGCTCAAGCACCTCAAAGGCGGTCTGGCCGATAGTATCGAGCATGTCGTGAATAAGTTCCGGTTGCTCGTAGTAGGCCACGCAGAGTTCTTCTTCTCCCATCATCTCTCTGGGTTCATCGAACCCGCCTGGGATTCCTACCCTGAGCACCTTGTCTTGCCGCAGATGTGCGCGGGCGGCGTCTTCCCAGCCATCCAAGAAGCGTGATTCGGAGAACTCATACCACGGCTTGATCTTGCGCCAGTCGTCCATATTATGCACGGGGTAGTCCAGCGGCAGCGCCAGGGTCGCGAACCCCTTGGGCAGCTTCACCGTGCGTCCCAGCCCGTCTCGCCAAATCTTATACGCGTCGGTCTCTTCGATCGCCTCTTCGGGATACCCACCGTTCCTGCCGGTGTTCACCGGAACATCGCCCATGTCTTCGCACTGATATCGAAAAGCCGAGAAGTCCAGCTCCTCAGGAGTCGCGCCCTGCTGCTCCCACTCTTCCTTCAGTCCGATCAGCGGCCCGAAGAGCTCAGTAAAGAGTGGACGGTCGTTGCGCTGGAAGGTCATGTAGTCAAGATATTCCCCGCGTCCGACCGTTCGCGAGATGTTGATCGCCAAGTCCGCGTGGGATGTCCACTTGAGCGGTTTCATAGTTGTGCTGCAGCTCGCCATATCGTGCCCCTATATCCCATTCCAAATGTTCCGGTTCTGCCTCCGGCATTCCTCAAGTACCGCTATCGTCTCGCGCACGCTTTCGGGAGTGATGGCAAGCGGTGCGCCCCTGCGTATCGCATCTGCAAGGTTGTCATAGAACTCCACGAAGCCGCGAGTCTGAGGCAGCGGGATTAGTTCTTCCTGCCACGGAAGCTGGTCGTCATTGTCATAGCGGCGGCTTGCGGCTGGGCCTTCTTGCAGCGTGATAGGCGGAGCGGCCTCAGGATCGAACCACTTGACTCGAATGCCGCCGGTCTCTGAGATCAGTCCACCATTCGTGCCGGCCACCATCCATTCGGGCTGCGGAGGAAACGCCATGCAGTTGGAGATTTCAACGTCAATGACCGCGCCGCTCTCGCAGCGAATAATTATCTTGCTGTGGTCATCAGCGTCGCCTGGCGTCACTGTACACTGCAGGTCACTGAATATATCCTTCACTGGGCTTGCCAGCATCTGGAGACACTGGTCTACCGTGTGAGAGCCCCAAACATT
>CAYSLA010000132.1:7779-9588 GCA_964431685.1 uncultured bacterium
GTTCAAGACAAGCCAACGCTTCTTCGCCGTGCCCACCGCTTGGGGTGGCCAAAACGATGAGTTCGCCTGTTGGCTTCCGAAGGAACTCAACGAAAGACGCGTAGGTGTCGCAGCCGATCTCGGCCGCTGCCTCGGCGCGTCGCTCGGCTACCGGCTCGATCACGCCGACTACACGATAGGCCCGGTGGCCCTTCAGAAGTTGCCTCCAGTGGATATCCCATCCGGCGCGGCCAAGTCCGGCAATTACTATCTCAATTGGGGTAGGTGTGTTGTCCATCCGCTCTTCCTTTGCACGGTCTGCGCGCGGTTGCTGATGGCACAATGATAATCGTGAGCGGGTGCCATTTGCAAATGCACTTTCTGCCCGACAAGAGTGTTGGACCTACCGAGGGAATCAGGTACGTGAAACTGGCCGGGGCAGATGCCCCGGCCAGTTTCTGACTCAACTCCCTGGCGTACGCCGCCGCTAGTCGGGAACTACAGACGCAGTGATGAACATCACGACCTCCGTTCGCTCCTTCGTGCGGTTCTCGTGCTGGAACAACCTGCCGAAGAATGGGATATCCCCAAGAAGCGGCACTTTGGTCATGTCCTTGATTTCATCATTGCGTATCAGACCGCCGATCACAAATGTTTCCCCGCTCTTCACACGGATGGAGTGATCTGTGAACCTTCTGGCTACCGTTGGCAGAGTGATGCCAGCCGTGGTGCTTTCCAGCTTCAGAATGCTGACTTCAGGATGAAGTATCAGGGTGATGTATCCATCGGGACTGACCTCGCCTGCTACTCGTATTTGCACGCCTACCAGCTTGTTTTCCGTCTGAATGTTCTGGCCGGTGGGGGTCGTCTCTACGCGCACGATGTAGGTTATTTCATCACCGACAAAAAACACACCCACCTTTCCTTCAAGACACGTGAGACTTGGTGCGGCCAGTATATCAATGTCTCCATTGGTCGCCAGTGCGTCCAGAGTGCCGCGGAAGTCAATGGGGTCTCTGATCCACTTCCTGTCCGGGCTTTCTATGTAAGCCAGGCTGTCCCATTCCCACTTTACTCCCAGTTTCTTTCCGGCTGATTCGGTTATCGATGTAATCTTGGCATCGATTCTGATCTGCGGGGTCTTGACGTCAAGTTCTTCGCAGAGCTTGAGTGCCTTGCCGATGTCATCGTCTCTGCCTACCATCACCAGCGTTCGAGAAGCGGTCTGGCCGGTCAGACTGCCGCCGCTTGCGCTCAGGGTAGTGGCCTGAGGTCCGCCCTGGTCTGCTACCGCGACTTTGGACGGGTTTGCGTCTTCAACAGCGCGGACAACCGTGGAACCGGACTCTTCCACCGAAATCTTCCCCAAGTCCTGCAGGCGGAAGCCTTCCGATGGGGCAAATGCGATCGAGACCCCTGGGACAAGAGCCATAACCGTGTTCGAGAGCTCTTTGGCGTCCACGTATTTCGCCTTATATGTTGCCCTCTTCTTTCCGTCAATCCATTGCCTGGCAGTTTCTTTCTGGTTCCTTATGGACTCCTCGACCTGAGCTATGACCGCCTTTGCGGCCGCAACCTGGTCGACGGGGCCGCTCAATGCGAGCATATCTGAAGACGGGGCCACTTCGCGCATCCAGTCTGTGGCGCCGAACGCAGTGGTCTTTGCGGCGTCATCAGCGCTCTTTGCAGCCGCTGTGTCTGCGCCCTGTCCGAACAGGAATATCTGAAGCTTTGGGAACTGAGCGCTGACGAGGTCCTTCATATTTGCCGCACCGGCATACTGCAGCCAGACATATTCCACAGCATCGGCTTGGGCGACGCCTACTCCGC
>CAYSLA010000133.1:0-9547 GCA_964431685.1 uncultured bacterium
TTGTCCTGAATCTCCCGCTGTATCGCTCGTTTCAGGGGCCTGGCACCGAATGCAGGGTCGAACCCTTCTCTGGCAAGTGCGGCCTTCGCCGCCTCGGTGACGCTGATACCCAGTCTCCTGTCGGCCAGGCGCTGCCGCAGTCTCTCGAGTTGGATGTCCACAATCTGCTTTATGTGTTCTTCGCTAAGCGAGTGGAACACAATGATCTCGTCGATACGGTTCAGGAACTCCGGTCTGAACTGAGCTTTCAGAGCGTCAAGGACCTTGCGCTTGATGTCGTCATCATTGACTCGAGAATCGACGCCCTGTCTGAAACCAAGCACGCCGTGCTCGCGGATAAGTTCCGAGCCGACATTGCTGGTCATTATTATCACGGTGTTCTTGAAATCCACGGTTCGCCCGTGGCCATCAGTGAGCCGCCCGTCCTCGAGTATCTGCAACAGCACGTTGAAGACGTCCTGATGCGCCTTTTCAATCTCATCGAAGAGCAGCACGCTGTATGGCTTGCGGCGCACGTGTTCGGTCAGGTATCCTCCCTCGTCGTATCCTACATACCCCGGAGGCGCTCCGATAAGCCGAGAAACAGAGTGCTTTTCCATGAACTCGGACATATCTATTCTGACCATAGCCCGCTCATCATCAAAAAGGAACTGTGCGAGGGCGCGGGCGAGCTCGGTCTTCCCCACCCCGGTTGGACCCATGAATATGAAACTGCCTATCGGCCGGTTCGAATCCTGCAGACCAGTTCGCGCACGGCGCACAGCGTTTGACACCGCTTCTATGGCTTCGCTCTGCCCAACCACGCGCTCCGAGAGGCGCTGTTCCATCTGCAGCAGCTTCGCTACCTCGCCCTCCATCATCCGCGTAACGGGGACTCCGGTCCATTTGCTGACTACTTCGGCCACGTCTTCCTCGTCGACCTCTTCTTTGAGCATTCGGGCGTCTTTCTGAAGCTCGGCCAGCCTGTCCGTCTGATCTTTCAGCTCTTCGGTGAGCCTGGGTATGACACCGTGCTTGAGTTCGGCGGCCTTGCCCAGGTCGCCGGTCCGCTCGGCATCTTGTTCCTCAGTGTTGGCCTGCTCGATGCGCGTCTTGATTTCCCGAATCCTCGCAATCGCTTCTTTCTCGTTTTGCCAGTGAACTTTCTTGCTGGCAAGCGATTCTTGCATATTGGCAAGGTCTGCTTCGAGCTTCTCAAGACGTTTCATAGAGGGCTCGTCAGTCTCCTTTTTTAGAGCCTCACGCTCAATCTCAAATTGTCTAATCCTGCGCTCTACCTCGTCTATCTCGGTGGGCATGCTGTCAATTTCAATGCGAAGCCGGCTCGCGGCCTCGTCTATGAGATCAATGGCCTTGTCCGGAAGAAACCTGTCGGAAATGTAACGATCCGATAGAACCGCCGCCGCCACGAGCGCGGAATCCTGGATTCGAACTCCGTGATGGTTTTCGTAGCGCTCCTTGAGTCCGCGCAGGATCGCGATGGTGTCATCGACGGCAGGCGGATCGACCACAACCGGCTGGAACCTGCGCTCGAGAGCCGCGTCCTTCTCGATGTGTTTCCGGTATTCGTCGAGAGTTGTCGCCCCGACACACTTAAGCTCTCCACGGGCAAGCATCGGCTTCAACAGGTTAGCTGCATCGACCGCACCCTCGGCAGCCCCCGCACCGACTATTGTGTGCAGTTCGTCCACAAACAGGATGATCTCGCCCTCAGCGCTCTTTATCTCATTAAGTAGAGCCTTGAGCCTTTCCTCGAACTCGCCGCGGTACTTGGTCCCGGCCACAAGAGCGCCCAGGTCAAGACCCACGACTCGCTTGTTCTTCAGCCCCTCTGGCACGTCCCCCGCGACCACACGTTGCGCCAGTCCTTCAACTATGGCTGTCTTTCCGACTCCCGGCTCGCCAATCAGAACCGGATTGTTCTTTGTTCGTCGCGACAGCACCTGTATGACCCTGCGGATCTCCTCGTCCCGCCCGATGACCGGGTCCAGCTTGTTCTTCCGGGCATCTGCGGTAAGGTCGCGCCCATATTTCTCCAGCGACTGATACTTGTCCTCAGGGTTCTGATCGGTCACTCTCTGAGTGCCGCGCACTTCCGCCATCGCCTGATAAATTCCGTCGCGATTGGCTCCGGATTCGGCAAGCACGTCGGCAGCCTTTCCGCCTTCCGTGGCCACACCTATCAGCAGGTGCTCAGTACTGACAAACTCATCCTTGAGTCTGTCGGCCTCTGCCTGGGCTGCTTCGAGCGCACGATTCAGCCGGGGGCCGACGTATTGACCGGCCGCACCGGAAACTTTTGGCATACGTTCAATCTCAGATTTGAGCTTTGCTGCCAGCGAATCCGCGCCGACTCCCAGCCTCTGCAAAATCGGCTGCACTACACCGCCGTCCTGGTCGAGCAGCGCAACCATCAGATGCTCCGGTTCGATCTGCTGTTGTCGTGACTCTTGGGCTATGTGCTGCGCATCCTGCACCGCTTCCTGCGCTTTGATGGTCAATCTATCAAGTCTCATCTGCGTTACCCCCGACGCATGGAAATATCCTCAACATTAATATGCTATCACTTGAGTGCGTTGTTGTCAAATGGTATGCGCATAAGCGCTACTATTCACTAATACCCAATGGTGCCATTTGCCAAACGCATAGGGAGACGAAAAGGATTGTTTTCTGCGGCACCCCCAGTCGAGATGACCTGGTGGTAACCAGCGCTGGCAGGAAACTGCAGTCTGGAATCGGATTTTTGCCGGGTAATCGTGCATTTGGCACACTTTGTGCTTATCATTCTATATGGGGAGCGCTATCGCCCACACTGCTGTCAGTCTTGAAGCAGATGCATAGGTCGCCTCACCCCAGGTTTTTGCCAACTACTTGACCTCGGCTCCAGTGTCCGACGGTGTTCTTAGACAAGGTTCGCGCATCGCGCAGCATTTGTCAGTTAGGAGATTCGCAGGTGAACGGTGAACTGACCATGTTGACTGAGCCCGAGTTCAACGAATCAGAATGCCACATCTATCACGACGCGGCTGACTCCATGGAGTCATACCTCGCCCGGATAGGAAAGTGGCCACTGCTGGGACCGGAACAGGAAGTTGAGCTTGCCAGACGCGTCAAACAGGGCGATGACGCAGCCAAGCGCAAACTCATAGAGTCAAACCTCAGGCTGGTTGTCAGCGTCGCCAAGGTCTATTCCCGCTGCGGTATGTCCATCTCCGACCTGGTTCAGGAAGGCAATCTCGGACTGATGCGGGCCGTCGAATGCTATGATCCCGAGAGAGGATTCCGGTTCAGCACCTATGCGGTGGCGTGGATAAAGCAGGCCATCAGTCGAGCCATAGAACGAAACGGCAGGCTGATCAGAGTCCCCAGCTATGTGGTTCAGGCTCTGCGTAGATTGGGCAAACTAATTGCCACATTCGCCAGCGAGCACGGTCACGAGCCGTCGATGGATGAGCTGGGCGAAATACTCGGGATATCGAAAGACAACATGGTCCGGTTGCTCGCCGCTGGTGAGACGCTGGTTTCGCTGGATGAGGATGTCTGCGACGAAGGAGCAACCCCTCTGGTGGACCGGCTCAACGACACCGAAGCCTGCGATCCGGAAAAGGACGCTCTGGAGAGAGAATCGATCAATCTACTGCACGGACTTGTCGACTGGCTTACACCGCAGGAAAAGCTGATCATCCGCAAGCGATTTGGGCTTGCTGACGGAAGGCCAGCAACCCTTAGCGAACTGGGACAGGAACTGCACATAACCAGAGAGCGCGTTCGCCAACTGGAAAAGAGGGCGCTAAGAAAGATGCGCGCCCTGGCTGACGGCAACTGGATGGAAGAGTATTTTAGCGCTTAGTCGCTCGCCGCTTGATCTCAGTCGAACGCTCTTCGTGCTCTCGGACAGAAGTATCTTACCGCCCGGCGTTTGTTACCTACGCCTGCATTCAGCCAATCGTGCTTGACTGCGGACGTTCAGCCCAACTGAGCACAGATATCGAACTGATCCCTCCTGAGCGCCTGCCAACAGACCACCGAACGAATCACGATTGACAGCATTCGCAGTGAGTCCGAGGTTCTGAGTACTTCACGGTTTGTAGATTGCATCCTGTGGTTACGGTAGGCCGAACACTATTGTCCGGCGCCGCCCCACAGGAGTGTCCGGCCTACCACGCAACTTAGCCACCGTGCGTCGCTTAGAGCTGACTTGCCTTCGCCGTTCCCGTCGCGTATACTGGTCTGTAAGCCGAGGTGGAGAGTGTGTCCTGCCCGGCTCTAGTTTTGTCTGAGAGCGCGCCCGCCTTCCCGACCTTTCTGGTAAGGCGGACAGCCCTGCTGGAGATCTGCACATGAGCTTGGCAACCATTGAGAATCCCCGTTTTCTGATCGAGGTTCGGCCTACCACGTCCGGCGTCGGGATAGATGTCACCGACCGCTACTCGGGCGTGAGTTTTGCCGATTCGGCCTATATGTATTCCGCCTACGTTGAGTCGGGCGGAGGCGTGAGGCGGGTGAACGGGCTGCGGTCGGTGTCGGTCGATTCGTCTGTGACCGACAAGAACGACAGAGTGATCAAGATTACTGGATTGCTGGGCTCCGAACAAGACGATCCGAGTATTGAGATATGTCACGTGCTGATATCCCCTGAGGGCGAGGACTACTTCGAAGAACGGATAGATCTTTCGAACCTGTCTGCCGACCCAGTGCGATTCAAAGGTCACAGGTTCGGGTTCAGAAAGAGACTTCACGCACCGGAACAATACGGCGGGCAGACAAGCGACATCGAGAACTACCGACTAGTCGCCGTGCCTTTCCGACTTCAGCCGGATGGCAAGAAACACGACTACACCCTTGACGACCTCTACAATGGCCGCTACGAGCTTTCGGTTTCAACCACCCCGGACAGGGTTGACAGGTTCACCGTGGATGAGGGAATGGGACGTTCGGAAGGCTGGGCCTGGACGGATGGCGACTACGGCCTGCTGATGATAAAGTTCAATCCTTTGATGGTCGAGTACTCCATGATCGGCACTGAGTCCGACACGGATGGGGTGCATCTGCACTTCGGCGGTGCTGCGGGGTGCCTCTATGAGGAGCCTTCGGGCTTCAGGATGATCGAGCCGGGACAGAGCGCTGGGTTCGGGGCCACAAGGTATCACTTCTACGAAGGTTTGTGGCGCCGGGGCTACTATATGTTCCGTGACTTCATGGCCGCCGGTGGTCACGGACTGCCCGACGACTACAACCCTCCGATCTCGTGGGATGTTCGGGCAGACGAGGCCTTTCGCGGGGGCTGCCGTGAAAGCATCCTCAGCCCCGAGATACTGGAGTCGCAGGCAGGGCTCGCACGCGCGATGGGCTGCGAGATGCTCTTCATGGGCAGTGGCTGGAGCGCTCCGGAAGGCGGTACTACCTGGGACGATGCCCGGTTCGGGCCGCTGTCGGATTTCGCTGTGCGCATGCAGGAACAATATGGACTGCGCATCGGAGCAAGAGTCGTCGGCAGAAGCTATGGCGACGCGTGGGGCGGATTCTACCGTCGCGATATTGAAGGCGGCATAGGCTACAGCGGCGCTTACTCTGAGCGACCGTTCTATGAGCCCTGCTATTGCTTTGATCGATACATCGAGGAGAAGATCAGCAGGATACTGGATCTGGTTGACTCCGGAGTGGAATTCCTGACTTTTGACGAGTTTGACTGGCGAGGACCGTGCTTCGACAAGTCGCACGGGCACGCTGTTCCCACCACAATCGGTGATCACGCAAGGGCAACAGGTGAGATAATCCGCAGGGTTCACGAGCAAAGACCCAACGTGATTGTCAAAGCGCACGACCCGGTGTGGCCCGCGAGCGTGCGCTACCTGCCTACATATTACATGCACAACCCAGGTGGGGCAATCGAGGAGATTTCGGCTTTCAGCTTCCTCTCCAACCCACTGGACGACCTGCTCTCCGGCCACGCGCTGAGTTTGTTCTACTACAAACTGGCGTACGATCTCCCATTGCATATGCACGTTAACATGGACAAGGACAACGACAACTGCCTGGCGTTCTGGTGGTATGCTTCAACAGTAAGACACATAGGTATTGGCGGGAGCGGGCAGGACGCGGCGCGGTGTGAGGCGTATCGCAAGGCACTGGAAGAGTACAAGTCTGTACGCAGGATATACTCGCAGGGCAACTTCTACGGTCTGGACGAGCTGACTCACATCCACGTGCATAATGAGGAAGATCTGTGTCTGGTGTCGGCCTTCAATCTGACAGATAACAAGGTTTCGCGCGAAGTTGAAATCCGCCTGAATGACCTGGGGCTCATACTTAATATGTGCGTGGGTTGTGCCGACCACGAGATTGTCGGAGGCAAGCTCATACTTCGCCTGGAGATACCGCCGTTTGACTCCGTGCGGGTCAGGATGTATGCTTCGCGGGATGAATGAAGCAAATTGCACGTGCATATTTGGAAATTGCACTTGACTTCGGCGGTATTTTGGTCTATCATACTAGACTAGAGTCAAGGTGTGTTCGAGGCCCCACAGTGCGGTGGTGCAATTCTGGTGCAACATTAGTTGCTGCCGGTTGCGGCTGTTCTGTGGCCAGTCCGGAACTTCCCGGCTCAGATCACGGCTTATAGAGGCCGGGAAACGACTAACATTGACGTCGGCGATGCGCTTACGCGCACCGACAAGAGGAGTATCTTATGATGTCTGATGAGAAGATCCAGCAGGATCCCGAATCCAAGCCAAGCCACGAGTTGAGCGAAACTCCGCTTGGCGCCAGTCTCGTCGAGACCGAGGTCACCAGTGATTCGGCCGCGGGGACACATACCCCGGAGGAGCCCGAAGTCGAAGCCCAATCCCAACCTGCTCCACATACCGACGCCAGGTATTCAATGGAAGCCGCGATGGCCGCAATGGACGAACCGCGGAGTGAAGGCGGCGGCGTGTTGGTGGTTGGAGAGGTTGTCGACGGGGTCGTCGTACACATCGACCGCGAAGGTGTTATGGTTGATGTCGGCACAAAATCGGAAGGCGTCATAAAACCGAACGAACTATCCACTACTCCATACAACAACCCGGAAGACGTCGTATCTGTTGGCGAGCACATTCGCGTATTCGTAGTTCACCCGGAAAGCAAAGAAGGCGGGCCGATTCTCTCGAAGAAGCGGGCCGACTTCGAAAAGGCCTGGGAGAAGCTCGAGAAGTCATTCCAGGACGGCGAGACCGTCAAGGCCATGGTGACCGATCGAGTCAAGGGCGGTCTGGTGGTTGACCTCGGCGTGCGCGGATTTGTGCCGGCATCTCACGTTGGCAGCGGCAAGATCAAGAACCTGGACAAATATGTAGGCCAATCCATGGCCTTCAAAGTCATAGAAGTTGACAGAGAGCGTCGCAAAGTGGTGTTGTCCAACCGGCAGGCCGCTGAGGAAGAGCGAGAGGCGATGCGGAAAGAGATCTGGACGACTCTAGAGGAAGGTCAGATCAAGGATGGTGTCGTCAGACGCATCGCCGACTACGGTGCGTTTATCGACCTCGGCGGAGTGGACGGACTCCTTCACGTCAGCGAGATGTCCTGGACCAGAATAAACCATCCGTCAGACGTCGTGAAGCCGCGCCAGAAACTACAGGTCGTCGTGCTGAAGGTCAATGAGGACCAGGGAAGAGTATCGCTGGGTCTCAGACAGATACTTCCTGATCCCTGGGAAGACATCCGAAAAGCATACAGCGTTGGCGACGTCATCAAGGTCAAGGTCACCAGGGTGGTGCCGTTTGGCGCTTTTGTTGAGGTGCGTTCCGGGGTCGAAGGAATTATCCCGAACTCTGAGCTCGCGATCAAGCGCATCAACAAGCCGGAGGACGTTGTCAGCAGCGGCCAGGAGATAGAGGCCAAGATAGTAGACATCCGGGCCGAGGAGCGCAGAATGACTCTTTCGCTCCGGCAGATCGAGATGGAGAAGGTGCGTTCTCAAGAGGAATCGGACGTGCGCCAGTATACACAGCAGGTGTCCACCCAGTCACGGACCACCATTGGTGATCTGCTAGGAGGACAGCTTGGAGAGCTGTCCGGCGCATTCGGCCTTGACAAAGAGAAGACGGCCAAGAAGAAGAAAGCTCGTGCGGATAGGCTGAAGGAAATCGAAGAAGCCGAATCGATGGAGGATCACGAGATAGAACTCGAAGAGCCGGAGAGAACGGACGTCATCGAGATGGCGGAAGCACACAAGGACGAAGCCGAAGCGGTAGCCGAACCCGCAGAATCTGAGACGCCATCAGAGGAATCTCCGGTCGAGGAACCGGTTGATGTCCCAGTGGAGGAGGCTTCGACGGACTCCCCCGCCGAACCTCAAGTTGAGGCCGAGGCGGCCCCAGAGGTTGAAGCTGAGGCGTCTGCGCCTAAACCTGAAGGCGAAGAGACAACGGAAGCCCCGGTGAAGAAGCGGGCCTCAAGAGCGAAGAAGACCGAGGATAACAAGAGCGAGTAGTCCGGTTGCATTAACGACGACCGGAATGGCATAAAGAGGATGGGGGCTTTGACTGGGTTCCCATCCTTTTGTTTTCGTAGCGCACAAAAAACAATTCTTGGGAGGACGCGGAGATGAAGATTGTTGGGATCATGGGAAGCCCCCGAACGAATGGTAACAGCGATACCATCGCCAGACAGATTCTGCTGGAAGCTGAGAAACTGGGCGCTGATACCGAGACTTTCGTGCTGAACAACCTTACCTACAAGGGTTGCCAGGCGTGCATGGGCTGCAAGATTGGTTCAGATACGTGTGTCATCAAAGACGATCTTGCCCCGGTGCTGGCGGCAGTTGCCGCGGCGGACGTGCTGATAATGACTTCTCCGATCTACTTCGGACAGGTTACCGGACAGCTTAAGACATTTATCGACCGAACCTACTCGTTCCTGACTCCGGAATACCTCAAGGATCCGATGTCCGCCAGCCGGTTGGCCCCGGGTAAGAAGTGCGTCTTCGTTCTGACGCAGGGCAATCCCGACGAGAACCTGTTTGCGGACGTGTCGGCTAACTACGAACGCTTCTTCACCTGGTATGGCTATGAGATGAGCGTGATCCGCGGGCTGGGTATGCGAGACAAGGAAGACGCGGCCGGAAACGAGACTCTTCTTGAAAAGGCAAGGGAGACCGCGCGAAGCCTGGTGTGTTAGGAAGTGGTTTCTGGAGGCAGTCGGGAATCCTTGACTAATGGCGCGGTTCCCTGGTATAATTCTCTTGCCTCGCGATGGAAATGGCTTGACGGGCGCAGCAGCCCGGTGTATAATATAGGCCTGTCGTGAGGAGTTCACGGACGATTAGCTCAGTTGGCAGAGCAGTGGACTCTTAATCCATTGGTCCAGGGTTCGAATCCCTGATCGTCCACCAGGTGCGCGGCCAGGGCGAGTGGTGGAATGGCAGACACGCTAGATTTAGGATCTAGTGCCGGAAGGCGTAGGAGTTCAACTCTCCTCTCGCCCACCACAACCTTGATAACACAGTGTCGGTATGCGGGGGTGGTTCAGTGGTAGAACGCCACCTTGCCAAGGTGGATGTCGCGGGTTC
>CAYSLA010000134.1:0-9462 GCA_964431685.1 uncultured bacterium
AGGGCTTCCATTTCCTGTGCGCCCTGGCGGAGTTGAACTGCCCCGGCGCGGCGGAACCGGTGGCGCGGATGCTGAGCCAACCCACGCGGGTACCGGAGGATTTCACGGTGTTCACGGTGGAAGACGCCGACCGCCTGCCCCGGAAGGGCTACGTCCAGCTTCAGGCCCGGGCCGTCGGGCGGCCGCTGGTCTTGTGGTATCGCGACTACTGGCGCCTGCGCAAAGCAATTGAGACGAATAAGCGAGCCGGGACAGAACAGTCGGGGAGAGGACGATGAGCGATACGCAGCAGTTTGATGACGCCGATACGCACTGGCGAAGCCTGAAGTTCGGTCTGATGATGCACTGGGGCATCTACTCCGTCGCCGGCGGCGTGTGGCAGGGGGAGAATATCCCGGGCTATGACGAACAGATCATGCACCGTGCCAGGATCGCCTGGCCAGATTACCTGACGCTGCTGGACGGCTTCACCGCCGCGCAATGGGACCCGGATGCAATCACGAAGATGGCGCTCGACGCCGGTATGCGCTACTTGGTGATAACCGCTAAGCATCACGACGGCTTCAACCTGTGGCAGTGCGGGCTCTCTGACTTCAACGCGACGGACGCTGCCGCGGCGAAGCGCGACGTGCTGAAGGCGCTGTCGGATGCCTGTGAACTTAGCGGCATTGACTTTGGCATCTATTACTCGCTGATCGACTGGCATTATCCAGGCGCCCATCCGATGAGCGACACCAATTCCGACCCAATCACCGACGCGCTGGAGCTCTATTCCGTCGGCCAGCTCCGCGAACTGCTGACCGGCTACGGACCGCTGTGCGAAATATGGTTCGACATGAGCATTCCCACCGCCGAGCAGAGCCGCCGACTTGCCGAGTTGGTGCATCAATGCCAGCCTGACTGCCGCATCAGCGGGCGCATCTGGAACGGCTTCGACGACTTCATGGAGTGCGGCGACAACGAGACGCCGAACTACTGGTTCGATGGTCCTTGGGAGTCGTCGGTTACCATGTTCCACGACACCTGGGGCTATCGCTCCTGGCAGGAGCGCGGGCCACTGGAGGATAAGATCCGCGAGAAGATCCGCGATGTGGCCTTCGTCACCGCACGCGGCGGCAATTACCTGCTGAACATCGGCCCGCGCGGCGACGGCTCCATCCACGAGTTCGACGCCGCCGTGCTCAAAGGGATCGGTGCATGGATGCGCTCGCACGGTGAGGCCATATATGAGGGCGAACCGCAGCCGCACCTACCGCTCGACTTCGGCTACGCCACCGCTAAGCCAGGCCGGATGTACCTATATGTCGCGAATCCGCCTGTCGACGGCGTGCTGCGCGTGCCCGGCTGGCTGGCGACGGAATTCTCCGCCAACCTCTTTGCCCAGTCCGCCGGGCTGCCACTGTCCAGTCGCTGCGTGGACGGTACTCTGGAGATCACTTTGCCTGCTGAACTCGACGCGAATCTGCCCATTGTCGCTGTCGATTTCGCCGGCACGCAGCCCTACCGTCCGCAGGACGCCATCGCCGTCACCGGGCAACCGCTGCCGCTGGCCCTCGATGCCGCGCTGCTCCGGCACCGCATGCAGGGGAACGATTACTACAGCCAGAAGAAGCTCGTGGTGGGCCGCGAGTGGCTGCTGTGGCCGAAGGCCGCCGTCTCCGGCCAGCTCGTCGCGCGCCGTCCCAATGGCGGTCCCGTCGCCGGTTTCCGCCTGACCGCCGCCGGGCAGGAAACGCAGTTCATCTTCGCGGAGAGCAGCGAAGCACAGGCGCAGGCGTGCTTGGAGCTGTCGCTGACGCCCGGTGACATGGTTACCGTGGAATTGCGGCACATCGCGCCGCGGGCCGAACTGCAGGACAAGGGCTTGCTGCTGGAATTGCAGCCGAAATGATAAGGAGTCAAACGTGCCGTCTGGCCGCACCTGCATCTTCGCTTGGCGCGGCGAAGGGACTGTCGGAGTCTCGCCTCCGAGACGGCGCCCTCCCGTTCTATCCGGAGCTCGAAAAGCGAGGATGATAGCCGTGGGAAGGTGAGTCGTTGTCAACCCGACTCTCACAAACGAGGCAGATGCGACACTAGCGAAGATGCATTCAAGCTGCCACAAACACAGTGCAAAATGTAGTTTCTTCACGTCCTGTCCTCCGTCTCTGTCGAATTCTCCAGGATGTGGACAATCAATCAATGATAAGCTAACGGTCCTCCGTGACCACCGCAACGTACAGGTCTGCGAAGCTTACGGTGCCTGAACGGCCGTACTGGCAGGTGGCCAGTGTATACATGTTGTTGAAAGTGTAGACCTATTCTGAGTGTAGCACCCAATTGAGCGATTGTCAAGGGGTGGAATTGCATCATGAGAGTTCGCACCGTAGGTGGGTGTGGGTGTGGTGGGTGTTCCGGGAACTTGTTCCCGGAACTGACGCAGGTATCGGGAACAAGATTCCCGATACACCAAACAAGATTCCCGATACACCACACACCACCGCAGTTACGCGCGAACTTGCCTGAACAATGTCAGAGCCTTCTCGACCGCCGGGTTTGGGCGAGGTTGATAGGTGACCACACCAAACGAGTTGCGCACGATCTCGCGAGCCTCGGCGAGCGATGATACTACTCCCGCTCCCATCGCCTGTATTAGAACATTCCCGATTGCTGTCGCTTCGATCGGGCCCGTGATGATAGTTCTGCCGGTGCAGTCCGCGGCAAGCTGATTGAGAAGTGTGTTCTGTGTCCCTCCTCCGACAATGTGTATGTTCTTGACGTGCTTGCCTGACATCCTGTCCAGGGACTCGACCGTAAGCCGGTATTCCAGAGCAAGGCTGTCCAGCGCGCAGCGGACTATCTGGCCTTTTGTCTCGGGCACGGGCTGGCCGGTTTCCTTGCAGAACGCCTGAATTCTGGCTGGCATGTCGCCGGGAGTGAGAAACACGGATGCGTTCGGGTCAACTACGGAGACAAAGCCATCCGACTCCTGAGCCATCTGCATCAACTCCGAGTAGGACAGTTCGTCTCCCTGTTTCTGCCAGGTTCTGCGGCATTCCTGGACCAGCCAAAGCCCCATTATGTTCTTCAGGAACCGGTAGGTTCCGCAGACTCCGCCTTCATTCGTGAAATTGGCGTTCAGCGAGTCGTCGTTGATGACCGGTTGCTCCAGCTCCAGCCCCATCAGTGACCAGGTGCCGCTGCTGATGTAAGCCCAGTCGTCGCCCTTCGCCGGAACAGCCGCGACGGCGCTCCCCGTGTCGTGTGTGGCCGGTGCGAAGACCGGAACACCCTTGGCGCCCGCCACCTCAAGCGATACGTCCTCCACCAGAGCGCCGATCTTTTCGGTTGGCATGACTATATCAGCGAAGATATGAGTGGGGATGCCAAACTTGGCGAGCAAGTCGCGCGCCCAGTCGTTGGTTCTCGGGTTCAGGCACTGGCTGGTGCTTGCGATTGAAAACTCGGATACTCGTCTGCCAGTCAGCCAGTAGTTCAGGATGTCAGGGGTCATAAGCAGAGTAGAGGCGTGCTTCAGCGCCGGGGATCCGGCCAGAACCATGGAGTAGAGCTGATAGAGGGTGTTGATTTGCATGAACTGGATGCCGGTATGCTCAAAGATCTCTCGCTTCGAGACGACTTCGAATGCCTTGTCGAGCATACCATCCGTGCGCAGGTCCCTGTAGTGGTACGGATTGCCCAGCAACTCCCCGGCTTCGTCAAACAACCCGAAGTCGACCCCCCACGTGTCTACGCCGATTCCGTGTATGTCATCGCCGGTCTCCGCCACGGCCACTCTGATGCCTTGCTTGGTCTCCTCGAACAGTCTCAGGATGTTCCAGTGGTTCTTGCCGAGAGTGCGAACCGGGCCGTTCGGGCACCGGTGCAGCTCTCGCAGGGTGATCTTTCCATCCGATACCGTCCCAAGAAGCGCACGGCCGCTCTCGGCTCCGAAGTCAACAGCTACAAATCTGTGTTCCTTTGCCATCTCTACGCTCCAAACTTCTCTTGTACGAACATTAGCTGCGTGATGATGTTCACGACATCTGTTCCCTTGATCCTGCCAACTCCACCGGCAGTTACCGAACGCTCGTCAAACTTGTTGACCCTATCCGAGCGCACACCTTCGCCCCAGAATACTATCGGCACCGGATCGCCTGAATGGTCCATCACCGCGCACGGGGTAGAATGGTCGGCGGTCAGAGTCAGATAGGTCTTTGGCGGCACATTGGCCATCAGGTAAGCGATCATCTCGTCGAGCTTCACGATGGTGTCGATCTTGGCCTGCGGGTTGTTGTCGTGGCCGCCGAGGTCCGCACCCTTGACGTTACAAAGCACAAAATCGTGATCCGCGAGAGCGTCCACAATGGCCTTGGCCATATCAATCAGATTTGAGTCGAGCCCGCCGGTTGCCGTCGGAACCTCAATGATCTTCATGCCGACGTACTTGGCCACCCCGTTGATAAGACCAGTCTCGGCGACGCACGCCGCCCGCAGGCCGTACTTCTCCAGGAAACTGCTCATGTCAGGCCCGATGCCCGCGCCCCTCGGCAGGATAACGTTTGCCGGATTGAGTCCGTTTGCAGCTCGTTCTTTGTTCACCGGATGGCTGTCGAGCAGGTCATAGGACATGCGGACGAACTTGTTGATTACTGCGGCGGTCTTTGCGCTGGCCAAGTCCGCGGGGTCCTTCGCGGTGCTGGTAAGAATCTTCCCTCCCTCGTGGTGTGGATCGGTGTCAGTGATGTCGGCTCCGAGACCCGGAGCCCGCAATATCAGTGCGCCTCGATGGGCCACCGACTCCTTGAAGATGACCTTCACGCCGTCGATTTCGAGGCCATCCACCGCGGCGGCAAGCTGGTCGGTGCCGGAGACAATCCTGCCGGCCCGGCGGTCGGTGACCGTCATGTCGCTGTCCACGGTGGAGAAATTGCAGCGGAACGCGATATCGCCCTGCATGACATCCATCCCTATCCCCGCAGCCTCGTAGGGACCTCTGCCCGTGTAGTAGCGGTAGGGGTCGTATCCGAGAATGGACAGGTGAGCGGTGTCGCTTCCTGCGCGCACTCCCGCGGCAATTGGGTCCATAATCCCACATTCGCCATCAGTGGCCAGTCTGTCGATGTTCGGCTTTACGGAAACCTCGAGAGGGGTTTTGTCGCCCAGACTCTTGATGGTTCGGTCGCCGAGTCCGTCTGCAATTAGCAGCACTGCTTTTGGTTTGTTTTCCATTATGTAACTCTCCTGTTTCGTGTAATTCTGACCAGAGGGCGGACACAGTGGTCGGCCCCTACGGCTCGCTATGTGTCATTCCGACCAGCGGGAGGAATCTCCGCGGCAGATGCCGAGATTCCTCACTGCGTTCGGGATGACAGTTGTTTAGTTTCTAAGCGTGATTCTCTCAGCGGACAGTATCGCTGCCTGCGACCCATCGGCGGTCTTGAGCTCGAGCGCTCCGGCGTCTGATATGCCGGACATAACTCCGGCGATCGTCTGCTCTCCGCTGACGACTGTCACATTCCGCCCGATTCCCCACATTCTGTCACGCCACCTGGCAAGGACGCAATCCCAGTGACCGGCGGCCATCTCACTGCAGGCGGCGATGACCTGTTCCGACACGCTCTGTGCAACATTCTCAATTTCCAGCACTGCGAGCGAGTGTGCCTGCAGAAACGTTGCTGTGTCCGATATGTCCGGAGGCAATGACTGATCCAGAACGTTGATGCCGATTCCCGCTACCACGCACGGCGGATCTTGCGCAATGTCTGTCTCAATCAGTATTCCGCCCACCTTGCGATCTTCGATCATCAGATCATTCGGCCATTTCAGCCTGATTCGTGCACTGCACATTGCCTCAACACCCTCGGCCGCGCCGACTCCGACAGCGAGCGACAGCCTGCCAAGCGAGTCATTTGGCAGATTCGGCTTGAGCACTATGCTCATCAGTATAGATTTGCCAGGCTCATCCCGCCACGCCCTGCCGTTTCGCCCGCGGCCCGCGCTTTGGCTTTGAGCCAGCACGACGCAGCCCTCCGGTTCGCCGCTTCGCGCAAGTTCCATCGCGATCCGGTTAGTGGAATCAACTGTGCCGTACTTGCGGAAGAACGGTTCAGTCAACTCACGAAATCCAGACTGATGTCCATCGCCTTGGGAGAGTGTGTCAGGGCGCCAACTGAGATCATATCGACGCCCGTCTCGGCAATGCCAGTTACTGTCTGCTCGTTCACTCCGCCGGATGCCTCCAGAAGTATTCGACCACCGGCTGTCTTCACTGCTTCGCGCATCTGATCAAGGCTCATATTGTCGAGCAGAGCGACATCGGCTCCCGCGCGGATAGCCTCGTCAAGCCCTGCCAGGTCAGTTACTTCTACCTCAACCTTGAGTGTATGCGACGCCTCCGTCCTTGCAGCCTTGACTGCCGCTTCAATGCTCCCGCACGCGACAATGTGATTGTCCTTTATAAGTATCCCGTCCGAAAGGCCGAATCTGTGATTGAAGCCGCCGCCCATCCTCACTGAGTATTTCTCCAGTCGCCGCAACCCCGGAGTGGTCTTTCGTGTGTCAAGTATTCTCGCGTTTGTATGGGAGACCAGTTGAACGTAACGGGCAGTGGTCGTGGCGATTCCTGACATCCGCTGGATCAGATTCAGTGCTGTCCTTTCCGCTGTCAGAATTGCCCTGGCACTGCCGCATATCCGCGCAATCACAGTGCCCGGAGAGACCGTCTCACCGTCGGAAGAAATGGCTTCAAAGACCGCACTCGGATCGAGACACGCGAAGACTGCATCTGCGACGTCAAGGCCGGCAATTACGCCGGCGGACTTTGCCAGCATCTCGGATCGCGCGTCCGCCCCGGCCGGAATAGTGAGGAGTGTAGTCACATCTCCGCTGCCGATGTCTTCGCTAAGGGCGCTGGTTACTATCTGCTCAATATAGATTGGATCGAGTCCGATCATATCGCTATCATTCCCTCTATGGCTTTGCGTGCGCTGTTCATCACATCCTCCGGAAGCTCGATCTCATGCTGGTTATCCTGCAGACTCCACAGCACCTTCTCCAGCGTAATCTTCTTCATGTTCGGACAGATGTTTAGCGGACTGGGGTTGTGGAAGACCTTTTCCGGGCTGGCTTTGGAAAGTCCGTGGAGAAGCCCCCGTTCGGTGCACACAATAAACTCTTTCACTGAACTGCCCGCAACGTATCGCAGCACACCCGATGTGCTCTCTACCGCGTCCGCCAGCTTCACCACGTCGGGCGTGCACTCAGGGTGAGCGATGACCAGCGCCTCCGGATGCGCCCTCTTCGCTGCGACCACATCCTGCGCCAGTATCCTGTGATGGGTGGGGCAGAACCCGGAATACGTGATCACCTTCTTTGATGTGTGCGCGCCCACGTATGAACCCAGAGACTTGTCAGGGACGAACAGCACCGCGCCCGCGTCAAGAGACTCAACGACTCTAACTGCATTTGCTGAGGTGCAGCAGATGTCGCTGAGCGCCTTTACCTCGGCGGACGTGTTCACATAAGCCACTACCGGCAGCCCAGGGTGAGCAGCCTTGAAGCGTCGAAGGTCATCCGCGGTAATCATATCTGCCATTGGGCATCCGGCGTGCTTGTCCGGCAGCAACACGGTGCGGGTAGGAGAGAGAATCTTGGCGGTTTCCGCCATAAAGTGAACGCCGCAGAAAACTATGACGTCAGCTTTCGTCTCCGCGGCTTTCCGCGAAAGCTCCAGCGAGTCGCCAGTGACATCTGCAATGTCCTGCACTTCGGGAAGCTGATAGTTGTGCGCCAGTATGACCGCGCTGCGTTCCGATTTGAGACTGATTATGCTATCAATAATGTCGTCCATGATTAGTGTATATTATATTGATTGGGCGGTCGAAAGTCGAGTACTCGGCTTGACAGAACGCGGTAACTAAAGTATAGTCCTGTTGGTGTGGCGTGGCACGTTGCGCCGCGCGATGGAGAGTATTACCTGCGATGACTGAGCGAGCGTTCTGTCTGTCAATTGACGATGTGGCATACGACGGCTATTCCACTGAGGAGCACCTGGCCCAATACATTGATTTCTGCAATGAGAATGGCGTGCGTACCACACTGATGACTGTGCCCTTGTTTGATGACAAGGATTTCAGAGAGCGCAGCGGGTATATCTCACTGCTCAAGAACGCAATATCTGATGGCCACGAAGTTGCGCAACACGGCCTAAGGCACGATCGTTTCGAAACGGGTGTCCCTCCTGAGTTCATAATGGCTCTTCCGCACGAGGGCCCAGCTCGTGAGCGTCTAGCGCGGGAACGCGATGTCATCGATCGGCAGAACTCCGTCGCCAGCATTGCTGAGCGACTGGCGTTGGGACGAACCATTCTGGAGGATGCCCTGGAATGCAGGGTGAACGGCCTCCGCGGGGGTTCCGGTTCATCGTGCCCCAACCTGTACCTCGCGCTTGAACGAGAGGGCTATCTGTGGGACAGCACTTGCATAGTTCAGGAATCTGGCTGGGACCTGATCATGGGAAAGATGGATGTCGCGCCGAAGCCCATTACTCGCGAGTCCTTTGATGGACTTCAGCACGGCGGCGCGTTGCGAGAACTGCCGCTTACTACGGACTACACCTGGTACCTGACCAGGGATAAATATCAGGCCAGTCTGGCACTGGCCAAGCACGATTTTGACTCTTGCCTGCAGGCCGACATTCCATTCGTGCCGATATGTCACGTGTCGCCTATAAACGAGTGCGAGGACGGCTGTGGATTTGGGCTCTATCGCGAGCTTCTGGCCCACGCCAGAGCCGCCGCTGCCGAACAGGGCGTGGCACTGCGTTTTGTGACGTTGTCAGAAGCCTGCAGATAGTCTGAGAAACAACTTGGGGGATTATATGTCGGAAATGGGTTCTACATCGCCAATGGGTCCGCGCATACCGCAGACCGAATTTGATGGGCGCATCGCCTGTATGCAGGAAGAGATGACCAGCCTGGGCTTGGATGCGATGATGGTCTACGGTGACGAGTATCGCAAGGAGAATCTCAGGTACGTATCCAATTTTTGGCCCATATTTGAGCGAGGGGCGCTCTTCATTCCGCTCTCAGGCGAGCCAATCTATGCGGGAGCCCCGGAGGGCGAGCAGTACGCACGCGAGATGTGCCCGTGGCCGGACGTTCGGAATCTCAAGGAATTCCTCTGCGTCAGCGTGGTTGACGAGATCGACTATCCCCTCGCGACCATCTCTAGACTGGACGATGTGGTTTGGGAGACACTCGGCGCAGGCCGCAGACTCGGTGTGGTCGGCCTTAACGACATGCCCGGAATCATCCTTGATCGCATAAAGACCAGCAAGGACGGGCTGGAACTGGTGGACGCGTCAGACATCATCAACAAGATGCGTCTTACCAAGTCACCCGCTGAGATATCGTGTCTAAGAGAGGCTGGCCGGATCGCGTGCGTTGGCTTTGAAGAGCTGATGAAAACCGCCGTTCCGGG
>CAYSLA010000135.1:0-3305 GCA_964431685.1 uncultured bacterium
TAAAGTTCGACAACTATATGTAGCAGTGGTATAATTGCTTGGTCGAGGTGTATTGCGGGGTCGAGGTCTTGTAGACGGCCCGGCAAGGAGGCGCCAGATGGCCAGGAGAGTTCAGAACAACGCTGCAGAGCCGGATTCTGAGCGGGTAGTCCGGCAAATGAAGAGCCGACAAGCCAAACTGGAGTTGCGGCTGGATGAACTGAGCCGTGAACACGAACGGCTGCAGTCTGTTCTGAGGCGATACGTCGACCTGTACAGTTTCGGTCCGATCGGCTATTTCACGCTGGACGGCAACGGCACCATCCGCGACGTAAACTTGACTGGATGTGGTCTCCTCGGCCAACCTCGGTCACGCCTCCTGGGAAGGCGTTTCAGATCTTTCGTCACGCCTGATACGCAACCGGACTTCCTTGAGCTACTCAGCATATTGCCCCGCAGCCGCAAGAAGGAGTCCTGTGAGGTAAGCCTCCGCAGGGACTCCGAGTCTTCTGTTCCCGTGAGGGTACAAGCCGTCGCCTCCGGTGACGAAGACGTCTTCTACCTTGCGGTCATGGATATAGCCGATCGCAAACAGGCAGAAGATGCGCTGAAAGAGAGCGAAGCAAGGCTGGAACTGGCACAGCGGTGTGCGGGTGCAGGTGTCTGGGACTGGGACCTTGCCACTGGCCGTCTGAACTGGTCGCGCGAACTCTTCGCGCTTTTCGGCCTTGATCCATCACAAGACGAGACTACATTTGAGATGTGGGACGCTGTGCTGCATCCGGATGATAAGGCCCTATCCTATGACCGCATTGAACGCGCGATAGAGAACGGCACCCCGCTGTCCAGTGACTACCGAGTTGTGCGTCCGGATGGTGAAATCAGATGGATAAGCGCACTGGGGCGCACCACTTGCGACCAGTCTGGCACTCCACTCCGCATGACGGGCATCTGCATAGACATCACCGACCGGAAGCGGGAGCAAGAGGCCCTCGTGCAGTCCAGGGAACAGATCGCCAGGGTTTTGGAGAGCATCTCGGACGCGTTCTTTACGCTTGACCCGGACTGGCGCTTCACCTATGTGAACAACGAGGCGGAGCGCATCTTGATGAAGTCGCGCGATCAGTTGATAGGCAGCAGCATCTGGGCGGAGTTTCCCGAGGCTGTGGGGACTGCCTTTCAGACGAACTACCAGAGATCCGTGACGGAGAGAGTCGACGTCCAGTTTGAGGCTTACTATGCTCCGTTTGGGGTCTGGTTCGAGGTGCGCGCCTATCCTCACCAGGATGGATTGTCGGTGTATTTCCGGGACTGCACTGACCGGCGCGCTGCTCAAGAGGCGTCCGCACTGGCGTCGCGGCGAAACGCCCGCATCGCCAACATATTGCAGCAGTCGCTGATTTCGCCGCAGTCGCCGATACAGCCCAAAGGCTACGAAATAGCCGCCAGATACCTGCCGGCATTGTCGGAGGCGGAAGTATGCGGTGACTTCTATGACCTAATCGATCTGGGCGCATCCAGGATCGGCATCGTCATCGGTGATGTAGTCGGCAAAGGACTGGGCGCCGCCGCCCGAGTAGCCGCTGTTAAGTATACTCTGAGAAGCTATGCCTATCTGAACGATCACCCTTCAAAGGTGATGGAAATCACCAACAGCGCTTTGTGCAAGGACACTTTTGCCGAGAGCGATATGCTGACCGCGTTCTTCGCTGTTCTGGATGTTGAAACGGGCAATCTGACATACGCGAACGCAGGGCACGAACCACCTTGCCTTAGACACACGGATAGAACCGTTGAACTGCTGTCGGAAGGCGGGCCGATGTTTACCGGAATGGACGACTATGCATACACGGAACGCACAACGAGTCTTCGGGATGAAGACGTGCTCGTGCTGCTGACCGACGGCATAGCCGAAGCGCGTCGGGACAGTCTGTCTGAACTGTTCGGCGAACGTGAGCTGATGAGTTGCCTGCTTAAGCTCGAGGGGGCATCCGCGGAAGAGACCGTCAATGGAGTACTGGAAGACGCGGTCTCGTTCGCAGGCGGAGAGCTTCGCGACGACGTTGCAGTAGTCGTTATCAGAAAGACGGGCGGCGAGAAAGAACAGGACGGACAGGACCTATTCGACCTGTGCTTCCGATGTCACCCAGTCTGTTGGCCCTTGCAGGCAATATAGACGCGACAGCGCAGGCACACGGACCTATCCGTGTTGGTGCAGCACGGTTTCTCAGCCAACTCCCAGCAGTTCTCACCCGTGCCGAAGCCCGAACACTGCAGGTAGAAGCTGGCCGGACAACCGTGATACGCGCAGTCTCCACACTTGTTATGCATCTTATCCTCCAATGCAGCCGACCTCGGCCAGCGTATGGTCGAAGCCTTCCATTAGACCTCCCCCTAACCCCCTCCGAAACGGAGGGGGGAGGTGTCCCGATGAGGTTGTGCCACACAAGTGGGGTATGCGTGCCTGAACTAAGTACGGGAATTTGTGCTACTGCGTCTCGTCGCCGTTGGGCCCAGCGGTCTCTTCGTCACGAGATTGATGCTCAGACTGATACTGATTCTTAAGTCTCTCCACTGCCCCCGCAGCCCGAGCGTGACTGGGGTCGAGCTCAACTGCGGTCAGATACTCTCTTACGGCTTCATCAATCCTGTGAAGTGACTCGTACATTGCCCCGAGATTGTAGTAGTTCGCGGCGGACTCTTCCAGACGCAACGATTCCTCAAACTCCCACACAGCGTGCAGCTTGTCACCCTTGCGGCAGTAGGCTACACCGAGGTAGGTGTGGATCTGGGGATCGTCCGGGTCAGCTTTTTCGAGCTGAGTAAAGAGGTCGATGGCCTCATCAATCTGTCCGGCCTTGAGCAGATATAAGCCTTGTTGCCTGGACGCAGGCTGTCCGGATAGCTCCATAGTGCATCCTCCCACCGAAAGCGAGATGACAAACAAATACCGGCAGGCAGCTTCGCGCCCGCCTTATAGGCTAATACGACGAATGAACCAGACATTCCTGCAAAGATATGCACGTTCATTCCGAACGTGATGATGTCTTATAGACGCCATCCATATTGCCATTCGTGCCAACACCCCGGTCACCTGAGCACCAGATTGAGCGGCGCCTTAGCTGACTGCCATTATGATTTCTTAGCTTCACAGAAAAAAGTGCCGAATAAGGTTTAAAATGGCACGAATGTTGCTACACTATCATAGGGAGTGGTTTTGGACAGCGAAGCAGTTGGCTCGCGGATTGGCACGAACGAATCGCTGCTCGGTTCTCAAACCCTTACAAAGGAGATATTCAGATGAGAAGAATCACGATTCTGACATT
>CAYSLA010000135.1:3405-9409 GCA_964431685.1 uncultured bacterium
AAGTCGTTTCCCCGCTTGTCACCCCGATTCCGCTCGCTCTCAGCAAGGGAATCGTCATCAACCCGGATGACGCGGCCCCGTTCCCTGGGTACGACGAAGGTGGCAAAGCGAACTACATCGGGTCTTTCGGTGACATCGCCGGCTATCCGACGGTGTTGACGGAAACCATCCCGTTCGAGTCCAGCCAGGCCGGCCACTTCAGCCAGAACGTTGTCCTGTCTGTGACCTGGAACCAGGATGACCCGGAGAGGCCGCAAGGCATCTACTGGGGCAAGGTTGGTCTCACAGCATTCCTGCTGTAGACTGTGTTTGCCTGAGAGGGGCGTGATCAGCAGTCTCGCCTCTCTCGCTACGGCGATGCGACCGCTTCGTGCCAATCCGCGAGCCAATAGCCGTCTCCTCGGCGAGACGGCTTTGCTTTGGAGAGGGCTGGTGACATGCGTCCGACAATCGCAGCATTATCCGTGGTTCTTGCGGTAGCGTTGAGTGGGTCACACGCGATCGCTGCCGTTTCAATAACCCCTGCGTATCTCGAGGTCCGACTCGACGAGGGCAGGCCGTCCGGGCAGTTCATAATCAGCAACGCCGGAGACGCCCAGGAACGCTATCGGGTACAGTCCATCCATTTCACATTCACGCCGGATGGAGCCCTTCAGGCAATCGAACCCGGCGACTACTCGCTGTCTGAGTGGGTTGTTTTCAACCCCAAGGAACTCACCCTGCCGCCAAAGACCACGCGTGCGGTTCGATTCGTGATTGCCCCTAAGAGGGAACTGCAGCCCGGAGAGTACTGGGGAGGTATGGAGCTTGAATCACTGAACACATCCACCGGATCCGGCACTGACGCGGGTGGTAGAGAGATGCGCATCGAGGTAGTGCCGAAGATACTGGTAACAATCTTCGGAATTGTGGGCAAGCCGGTCTATTCCGGAACCATTGGCGGCACCAGACTTGTGTCGAACGGATCTAGCTCGATTGTTGAGACGACCCTCACTAACACGGGCTCCGGAAGGCTGCTCGTATCTGGAACATACGAGGTAAGCGATCCGAGCGGAAGAGTGGTTTCAGCCGGGCCTCTCCAGAAGGGATACGTATTCAGAGACTGTCACCGCAAGATTAAGGCAATCATCAAGGAACCCGTTGAAGCAGGAAGCTACGCCATCCGCGTAAAACTGGAGTCACCGCAACTGAAGGAAGCTCTGAGCGATGACGTGGTTCAAGACTTCAAGCCCGGGGGGTAGCCACGCTCAGGATCGTATTCTGGGGAGGTCGGAGACTTGTGGCCAATCATGCGAGGATGGGACGGTCCTGCGTATCCTGAACTTGATTCAGGGCCGGGGTCAAATCCCGTCCCATCGAGGGCCATCGGAGCGTTATCTGTCTTGGCGGCAGTTTTCGTCACGATGTGTTGCGGCGTGGCTGCCTTCTCTGATACGGACTCGGCTGACACTCAGGAGGCCTCACCCACAGCATCAGACCATTCGACCTCACCGTCGGACTACTCTCCCGAGGTCGTACGCTTTACATTCCAGGGCAAGCGGAAATGGCAGAGGATAGTCATCGACGATCTGGACGCCCTGGTGGCCCCTTCCGGCGAGAAACTCCTCCCCATCAAACGCCTGCTCAGAGCGATAGGAGTGAAGCCAGTCGAATCAGACGCTGGACTTGCGTTCCAGGTTGACGGCGCCCCAGCGGTGGCCATTGACACGATGCACCGCCGAGTGACCATTGGAAACGCTACGGCAACAGTGGACATAGTGGCGGCACAATCCATTGTCACTCAGCAGGATGACTTCTATGTGCCCACATCTTCCGTCGCGTTCATGGTTTCGGGTGATCTGGCGTGGGACGAACAGCTCTACGCGTTCAACTGTGGTCTAAACAGGATGCTGCCGATGTGGAAAGACTTCGGCGCCTCCATGTTCTCGGCCAGGACACAGATGATAGCGCCGGATCTGCCGGAGATTCTGCCTCCCGCGCAGCCGGGGACCAATGGACTGGACTTTATGCGATTGCGGGTGCGCTCAAGCGCCGAAATCATAGACCCGAATTCCCGTGGCAATGGACTGACTGCCGATGATATCACGCTAGACACCTGGGGAAGCCTGGGTTCCGGGCAACTGAGGGTAAACGTGGGTGCGCGACCGTCTGGAGGGAACACCGCGGCCTACGGGGCAAGGCAGGACGCCCTGCGGCTGGATCTGATCGAGTGGAGCAAGAACATGGGTTCCACGGTGGTCGCAGCAGGAGACTCCCGATTTGGGCTCAACGACCTCATTCTGCCATACACAAGCCTTATGGGCCTGCGGATTCAGGGCACGACCGGGGACAGGGCATCTGATCCCGCGGTGCGCTCTTATCTCCAGCCTCGCAGTTTCCAGGGCTACGCACCTGTGGGTCGACGGTGGAAATATACGTTAACGACAGACTGTTCGACACGCAGCAGGTTGCCGCAATGAGCGCCGCCGCGCCGCCAGGTTCAGGCGAATGGTCTTTCGACAACGTCGGCATCCCTGGCGGACGAAGGAGCGAGGTGAGAATAGTAGTCACAGATCCGTCCGGCAACAAGACGGTGAGTCGCCAGAACCTGCTGGCCAGCCCTATGCTGGAACCCAGGGGGCGCCTGTCATATACAGCAGGCATAGGCACAAACCGTAATCGGTTGTCGATCTCGGAAACCAGCGGCCTGCTGGCCGGGGCCAGGGCAACCTTAGGTCTCAGTGACAGACTTACGGTCGGGCTGGCAGCTTCGTTCTCGGGCGGATTCTACGACCGCCTCGTTTCCGGAATCACGGCTCAGCGCCGGGTCTACCCAAAGAACAGTTCCAGCATCAGCGGCGAGTTCGCCTGGTCACCGGCGGACACGGTGCTGCTGTCCGGCACGACAGCTTACAATGTGAACGTTGGCAAGGATGATTCCGTGGGGTCAGGAGCGTGGGCGGCGCTAGTAGACTGCGATGTGTTTGCAGGGAAATCAACACTGATAAGCGGGCGGCTCTTTCACTACGGACGTTCCTTCTTCAATGGCACCAATCCATCACTCACAGACCGGTCGGGCTTCGCTCTGAACACGAGTCACGAGATGGGCAGTATGACAATGACGGCCGCAGTCGGGACTGTCTCTGGAAGCATCTCTGCCTCCTCATATGACAAAGTCAGAATAGGCTTCCAGAAGATGGCGATTGGAGCCAGATTTGGCAGAACATCTATGCTCAAGGCCCAAGTCGACAGGGTAGATCCGGGCGCCGGGCGTTCAGCTAACGTCATCGCGTCGGTTGCTCTCAGTACCGAGGTCGCCAGAGCGGCTCGGTTGGAGATGTTCGCCTCCGCGGGCAGCCCACTGGTAACAGGATTTGACGGCGAATTGCTTGAGGGCCTGTCACTGCCACTGAATCTGTATGAAAGCCCTCGGAAAGCGGTCGGCCTGTCCACGTCGCTGGGACCCAGGCAGAGCCTGTCGGTGCAGTATCTCGACAATGCGGCTTACAGAAGGGTAACGCTGGTTCACAACCTGCTGCCAAACAGTGGACGCTCGTTGTTTAGCAGGCTGGCACTTCGCACTGAACTGGGCCGCGACCTCACATCGGGTATGCCCTATGCAGAGGGGCGCATCGAGTACAGGCCGTCGGCTCTGTCACAGTCCAGCATGAGCGTGAGGGGCCGCTATCACAACGGCGAATGGAGAGCCATGTTCAGCGCCAATACGACCGAGCTTTTTGGCTTCTTCCAGCGCCAGCCAAAGAGAGTTACAAACAGTGGAGTCGATCCGCAGAACGGGGCCATCAACGGGGTTGTCTTCCTGGACTTCGACGGAAACGGGATGCAGGAACGGGGCGAACCGGGCATGAGCGACATCAAAGTCTTGACCAACAATCGCCGCTCATCGGTTGCGGGCAGATCAGGCTATTTCATCCTGCCGGTGCGAAGCAGAACGAAAGAAGAGCGCGTGTATCTGGACGTGGCGAGCGTTCCCGCGAACTACTCTCTGTCAAATGGGATTCAGACCGCGCGGATAGCTCCGGGGAGCATTACGCGAGTAAGTCTGGGTATAACTCCGCTGCACGCAATTGCGGGGAAAGTTGTGATATCGAACGAGAGCGGCGGGAAGAATCCGCTGGCCGGTGTTCGCGTATTCGCCACTAAGGCCGGCAACGGAGTAAAGCTGCCGGATTCGGTGACTGCAGGAGATGGCACGTTCTACATTGGAGATGTCAAACCCGGCGAATATGATATCCATATCGACGCTAAGACCATCCCCGAGGGCTGTGCCCTGCCCGCCGAACAGAACCGCGTTGTGGTTGCGGCGGCAAAAGACTCCCAGGAGATAAACTTAGGAGAGATTGCGCTGAGTCCGGCACATTAGCCAGCGCCGGCAGGGCAAGCCTCTGCTACTTCAAAGGCGTCGACCAGGCAAAATTCACTACGTATCCGTCGCCCGAGTCAACGGAATTGCCGATGCTTCTCGCGACAGTCAGAGACAGGCTGCAATTCAGGCACGCAACTACGCCAAACGATGCCGAGTTCTCGTTGCCACTGATGTAGTCGGCCTGGAAAGTGAATCTACTTCCGTGCGAATGATCGACGCCGACCATACATCTTGTCTTGCGCTCTATGTCGATAATCCCGCCGTGCAGCCGCATTCGGCCGAAGCGTCTTGTCGCCACGGCAAAAGGCTGCGGATGATCATTCTTGCTCACTGTCTGTGTGCCAAGCGCGACGGCTGGAGTCGTTCTGGATTCATCAAGCACCCGCCACTTGGCATTCAACCAGTGGTCCGAACTGCCGCTCGTCGAGCGGTCCAATCCGAACTCGATGCCGCGGCCAACGCCAAACTGAAGTAGAGCGAAGCTGTCGCAATCGCCGCCCCACGGGGTTCCGGTTCCGACGGACTCGATTTCCAGACTCACCATGCTCTCGTCAAGTACGTCGGCTGTAGGAATAACATTCAGTCCTGACGGTGCGCTCATTGCGGGCAGGCAACTGGCCATCAAGACCGATATGCAACAAAACATCTGGTGAAACCCCAAACTTCGCAAAACCATATCCTCTTTTCTGTATCACTAGCCCGAATAACTCTTGACAGGAGTAAATGGAGCACACTCTGTCGAAGTAGTCTTTGATAGAAAACACTGAGAGAGAGGATGCTCCAGACTTATAATACGACACTTGACTTGTTCTTTCCTCCAGCTATTGTCGCTCAGTGTCGTTGATTTGTCAACGGGTCGAGCTCCCCGAAAATGCGATCTCTTCAGAACTGCGGAATACATCCAACCAAGGACAGCGAGCGCCCGAAAGACATCGCACTCCGTGCGGAAAGGCGATTGCCGGACTGAACACTTGGGGATATAATGGAGGCATTGCCATGCAGACAGTGAAGTGCGACAAATGTGGACATACATTCGGTGTCGAGGGAGTTGAACGCCCACAGGTACCGGGATGGCCTGGTTCACTGGTCAGCGACGGAATGCAGTGGTCAGACGAAGACTGCACTCACTGCCACTTCTGTTTGTATGAAGAGTGCGAGGTTTTTCTGCGTCACAGTCGCTGGCTCTGCAAGGATTGCCGTCCGTGACCACCGTCCCACGCAGTTGGTACATAAAAATGGAGCGGGAGACGAGGATCGAACTCGCAACATCCAGCTTGGAAGGCTAGCGCTCTACCATTGAGCTACTCCCGCCCATCTATCAGTGGCATGTTATCATGCGCCGCTGCCATTGTCAAGACGCTGCGATTGGCGTAGGGTGCGTCCCAAATTGAAGGTAAACTTCATGCTGCCCTGGCGTATGTTGATAGATCGTCGTTTCGATTGCTCAACAGGTGTGATCTTAGGTGCATCATGGTCTCAGCGCCTCTCTCGGACCAGCGCATTCCCGACTGCTTGAGGCGTTGAGTCACAACTGTCTTGCAGGCGCTTTCCACAAGTCCGCTTCCTATGTGATAACCATTAGCTTTGGGCTCTATGAGATTTCTTGTGGGTAGAGATGCAGTTTGCCGTAGTTAAACA
>CAYSLA010000136.1:0-4507 GCA_964431685.1 uncultured bacterium
GTCCCAGGTGCACAGTATGTTGACACCGTGATCTTCATACCCCTCAATGTGGCTGAAATCCGGAACAGAGGTGTCCCCGTACATGCGGGACTCGCCGTTGTAGTATGAGACGCGCCGGTTGTGTCCCACCACCGCCTGACCAAGGCCGAATCCTATTCCACCGGGCTTGCGGCTCCGCCAGGCTTCTGCGATGGCCTCGGAGATTCGCGGCGCAACCCACCGAACGTACTCAGCGGGATACATAACATCGCGTTCGATTTCCTTGAGTTGCGGCACGTTCCCAACACCGTTGTCCATTGCCGAAGCGCCAGTAGATGAAGGGGCAAATGGAGACTCACTCTCCCCACGCAGCTCCGGGGCAGTGTGCGTGTGCGTAGCGTTGAAGATGATGTTCTCCGGCTTCACTTCCGGCACCAGACGCGAGGCGTTCTCGCGCAGAGCGGCCCGGAATGCGTCAGGAATGCACACCAGATCGCAGCTCACCAGTATCACCCCTCCGCCATCACTCTCATCAGATTCCAGCGCAAGCGCTGTCGCCGTGACAGGGTCCATTACGCCTGTGGAGACCCGGGAGTTGAACTGCCCGGACACAAAAACAGGTTGCTCCGGAGTGATGCTGCACGATGCCCAGCCGATGTTGAATGCCATGATAGACCTCTTTCCAGAAAATGAATGCAACTAGCTGGCTGCCTGACCGCCGCCATGATAGCGAGCTTGTATGCCATCAGTTGTTCTATTGTATCACAGTGTCCGGTATTGCGGTGTTGCGGTCTGCCGGTGACAGAGACTGCCCGCCTCCGGAGCTGGTCTGGGCACAGGTCGCCGCAGAAATGAAACGCTCGCCGTCCGCGTTGGTCTGAACATTACCGGTAACATCTGCCCGCATCCCGACCGCAAGCCCGTGATTGGCCTTGTCCACTCTGATCCCACAAGCGCGGTCGTCGGACTCAAGGTAGAAGAAGCCGTCAAACGAAGCCGATACGTCTTTTCCGGTCAGACGCACCGGAGTGTATTCGGCTTGCGACTTTATCAGAGGAACCTCGCCCTGGGTAACCGGCGGCAGGAACTGGAACCGGCTGATCACGATCTCCTTTTCCTGGCCACCGACCGGCGGGTTTCCACCGACCAGATACAAGTTGATCCGGGTCTGCTCCTGCCCTGGCCGTGGCACTTCGCCGGCTTTCGAAAACACCCAGCGGCGAACCGTCGTCCCCACCGAGCTCTCAAATTGCACCAAGTCCTGCCACCAACAAAAGAAACTGGTCGAACTGCCCGCCGGAAGGGCAAACCGCTCCATGTGTCCCGCGCAGTCCCAGGGTTGGACCACAAACTGGGAATTGAGAGGGTCCGCGGCATTTCCCCACTTGCTGAACTCAACATCGATCTCGCGGTGCCCGTCCACGCAAGCAGTGCGCCCAAACGCACACGCCTCGCTGTAGGTGAACATACCAAGCACAATGTTGGGATCGAGGTCGTTGATAGAGGTTTCCACATCAAACCGGTAAGTCCCAAAACCGAGCGGCTGCCGGCATATCACTTCAGCACAGTACCACTTCCCGCTGCGGAAAGTGATCTTGAGATGCAGCCGACCTTGAGGGTCCACCCAAACGTTGTCGGAGCCGTCCGAGAAGTAGTTCGGACCCGGGCCAAAGGGCTCCGCGTGTGACTTGACCAACCATTTGTATCCCGAAAAGGACACTCTTCGCTGGTCTGGATTGTCGCGCAATCTGTAGTCGTAGTCCAGCGCCACCTCGCCGATCCGCTCCGGAAGGCACTCCAGTCCTCCCGCAAGCATTCTCTCGTCGGAGCACGCTTCTACCGGGATCAGGAACGCAGCGAAGATTGTGGCCTTGTCATCCACACCGCCCGTAGTGACAAGGGCCGACCAGGAACCGTCACTCTGTATCGTGGCGCACGGCGTAGTAAAGTAGGGTTTGGTGTACCAGCCCACGCCAGGAATGTAGATGTAGACGGCCACACGGTGCAACGCGGGGTTGGCGTTCTGAGTCGTTCCGCCAAGGTAGCCACCCCAGACACCGAATGCAGGAACTGACGTTATCTGAACGCTTGGAGCCGCCTGAGCGTCCGCCATGACACAGGTAACGGACGACAGCGCAAGAGACAACAAGAGCAGCGCAAGCATCACACTAGTTTTCATCTCCAATACTCCTTCGCGGTCGCGTAACCGAGGCATCAACGGCGGCGTTGATTGAGATCGTCGTATACCTGCAAGATACCACACGCGCAGCCTATCGTCAAGTGGTAGTTCAGTAACAAATTAGCCGTTTGCCTCTTCGATGCGAGTCTAGCGCTGAAGGAAATTCGGTGGTTCGCACATAACACTCACCTGGTGACTTACACGCGTGCCCACGGGCGCGTTGATAGAGCCGTGACCGCTGGAAAGAGGAAGTGCACCTCCACTGCCGCGAAATCAGAGCTCATCATCCTCACCGACTATCAACTTGACAGCTCGCAGCCAGGAATCACTCTCGTTCCCGAAGCCCTCGTGACTAAACCGATAGTCGTGCTTTCGGCGGAATTCCTGCAGGTCGTGCAAGAGCGCACCGATTTTGACTCGCTCTTGAGCGACGAGAAAACGGTATACCTCAGCATCCCGCGTTTCCTTCAGCGCATACAGGAAATGTGGCACGCACAACCCTGGGCCGGACGCATAGGCCGAGCGCATCTCCTCGTCAGCAAGTCCGCCTATCAGGGTCGATGTGTAGCGCGACCTGCACTCAGACTGGGTTCGGCAGGCCGGGCAGAATTCGGCGCGCTGCCAATTGTGAATCTGCCTCAGAGACTTTGGCGGAGCATCAGGTAGGCCATCCAAGAACTCCGCGAACAGCCTCACCTGGTCCTGATAGAGTATGGCAATGCCGAATGCGTTTCCCATCTTCGTCAGCTTCTGAGCGTGCCGCCTGCAATACCCTTTAGCGCGGATGAGATCAGCACGAACGCCCGTATCATTAACACTCTCGTAGAGCAGGGAATCCAGGTATCGATGGACGCTGTCAGCCTCCAGTTTGCACAGCGGACAGCCCTTTGCATCACGCATAGCTTCGAGCACTCCGTAGTAGGTTGTATGCTTATCCATTGCCATGCTCTCGCGGGATGAACTGCAGTCCGACAAACGCAAGCGCCGCCAACACCGCGCCGAAAACAAACGGAGCTGCCGGAGAAATGCGGTGCCACAAGATTCCGGCGATCAGACTCGCGGGAAGCGCCATCACCCCGACTGATGCGCTGTAAAGTCCGTAGGCGGCTCCACGATTCTCATCCGGCACCATCTCCGCCACCATCGCTTTCTCGGAGCCTTCGGTCAGCGAATAGAACAGACCGTAGAACCCCCAAAGCACCCACATCATCCACGGCGCTCGGGCAAATGCAAAACCGGCGTAGGCAAGTGCGTAGACTCCCCAGCCGTAGCCTATCACTCTGCGTCGCCCCACGCGGTCGGCGAGCTTGCCGGCAGGAATCGCGGTCGATGCCGAAACCAGGTTGAAGAACGCGTATATGATCGGAATAAACGCGACTGGGACGCCAACTGCCTGGGCTCTGAGGATGATGAACGCATCCGATGAGTTGCCCAAGGTGAACAGCAGCATTACTCCCAGGAACCAGGCGAATCGGCCTTTCAGCGCATCCAGTGACACGGCCTGCTTCTTGACCGAAGCCTTGCGCTCCCGAACCAGGAAACCTATGATGACCAGTGGGAGCGTCGCGATGATGCCGGCTGTTATGAACAACAACCGGTACTTGTTGGGGTGGCCCACCCACACACGCAGCAGCGCGAATGTGATCAGTGGCCCGACGAACGAGCCCATCGTGTCGAGCATCCGCTGCACACCAAAGGCAAACCCCAGCTTCTTGCTCCCTATCGAACTGGCGACAAGTGCATCGCGAGGCGCGTTCTTGAGACCTTTGCCGACACCATCGCTCAGCCTCAGTCCAAGGGCTGATGCACCCGATCCGGCGAATGCCAGCCCAAATCGGCCGACCGCGGAGAGCGCGTAGCCGACGAAGACGATGGCTTTGCGCATGCCGAGCGCGTCAGATATGTAGCCTGCCCCGATCTTGCCCAGACTGACGACGGTGGTCAGCAGTCCCTCGATCAGACCGATGAACTCCTTGTTCAGCCCCAGCACCGTCGAGTAGAAGATGGGCAGGACCGGCTGGATCATATCCTGTGCCAGGCCACCAAAGAATGCTACCCAACCGAGCATCACAACGTTGCGCTCGACACCGGCTTCTTTGATAGTCACTTCCCTTGTGTTCATCGCATGCTCTCCCAAACGTTATGGTTGCTTCACTCCTGCCCTAGGAACCGAATCCATGCTTGCCACGTTCTTATAGCAGCCAGCACGACCTGTACTGGCCGGGAACAACCCGACGTGCTCAATCGCAAGGCCGCCGATGTTGTTGGCCACAACTGACCCGTCAATCGATTCCGTTCTAGTCCCTATCGCACGATAGTCACCGTGCAGTGAGCGTAGCTGAGGACTCG
>CAYSLA010000136.1:4607-9350 GCA_964431685.1 uncultured bacterium
GTTTCGACATCATCAGCGGGTTCGGGAGGACGTGCAACCGAGATTATAAAGACCTCCGCGCTGAACCTGGCTGCGATCTCGATACCAACATTAAACGCTTTCCGTGCACGCTCGGAGCCATCGTAGGCGACCAGCAACTTTCGTATCATAACTGTTCCTCCTTGGGTGATCACGTCTTGTCCGCAACAACATCTTCGTGCGACCCGTGCAGCATATGTCGCGGGAGATAGAATGCATTTGCTATCAATGTCGGTACCACGGCACTTGCGATGACCGTCGCAACAAGATATGAGTATTGGCTACGGTCGATAATACCGTGCGTTAGCCCAAACAGGGCCGAAATGCTTCCGAATGTCAGACCTGTTGACATCAGTAATGTGACATAGGTGCCATCCCCCTTGGCGCTGCCAAACCACTGTGTAACCGGGTACACCGAAACGAACTTCGTTGCCATCTTTGCCAGCAGCAGGACGATGAACACCATAGGCGCGGCCAGAAGCGCCGGAACGGAAACAAACGAGCCTGCCCGAATGAAGTAGAATGGCGTCAGCAGCCCAAAAGTGAGAGTTCTCAGGCGTCTCACAAGCGCGTGGTCACGACCCACAGTGCCAGCCAGGACCATGCCTATGATATATGCCGGAAGCACAGCTTCGCTGCCAGCCCACGTCGCAAGCGCCCCCATACCAAAGAGAGACAGCAGTAGATATTTGGCCTCGAGCTCCGATGGCCTGCCCCCATATTGTTTGAAGAAACGTGGCGTCAGCCACGGCAGCACTCCGAACACAACCACGCTTACGATGCCAAAGATGAGCGTCTTCAGGGTAAATGGCGAGAATATAAGCCCCAGGGCAAGTACTGTTCCGAGATCATTGATGAAGCAGGCGGCAAGCACCATCTTGCCGAAGTCAGTCTTGTTCAATCCGAACTCTAACATGACGGCGTAGACAACGGCCACTGATGTCGTGGAAAGTGCTACGCCTGCCAGCCAACTGGCACGGATGCCCCAGTGGAGAGCAAAATACGCTACAGCCGTGCATCCAAGAAATGGTGCGATAAACCCGGCAAGACCAATCCCGGTCGCCTGCTTCCATTTGATCTTGAATACTGCGGGGTCAAGCTCGGCACCTGCAAGAAACGTCAACAGGATTGCCCCCGTCCCAGACAGGAACTTGATCCACGAGTCGTCGGTGCCAAGGACTGCGCTTCCGATCAATGCTCCGATTATGAGCTGCGCAACCGTGCCGACGACGATCTCCGAAAGAGCTGTCGCAATCCGCAGCCATATTGATAACAAGGTGGCCACCAGAGCCAGCCCCAGCCACAATGTCGCAAGGGCCCAAGTGTGTGTCATAAAGCTATACCTGCCTCGAGGGCTTCGGAGCGCAATCCGAAGCCCCATTGCTTATCTGTTACATACCAAACTCGGCGGCTTTGCCCAACTCCGCCTCGATCTCCAGCAGTCTGTTGTATTTTGCGATTCGTTCGCTTCTGCACGCTGAGCCGGTTTTGATCTGTCCGCCGCCCATCGCCACCGCAAAATCGGCCATGAACGCATCCTCGGTTTCGCCCGACCTGTGAGAAATGACATAGCCCCATCCGGCCTTTCGGCATAGGTTGATTGTCTGGATGGTTTCCGTAACGGTACCGATCTGGTTCAGCTTTATGAGGACCGAGTTGGCGCTCTTCTCCCGGATACCCCGCTCGACAAACTGGGTATTCGTTACGAAGATATCGTCGCCGACGATCTGAATCCTGTCCCCAAGCGCGTGTGTGATCTCTCTGAATCCATCCCAGTCGTCTTCGGCATGGCCGTCCTCTATGGATATGATCGGGTACTCCTCGATCCAGCCAGCATAAAGCTCGATCATTTCGGCGCTTGTCTTCTTGCCCTGCCCGGACTTGGACAGGTTGTACTCCCCACCCTCGTAGAATGAGCTTGCAGCAGGGTCGAGTGCTATCGCGACATCCTTGCCCGGCTTGAACCCCGCAGCCACAATCGCCTCGACTATTACCTCGACAGCTTCTTCGTTGCTCTTCAGGTTCGGCGCAAACCCTCCTTCGTCCCCAACGCTTGTGGAATAGCCGCGCTTCTTGAGGATGCCCTTCAGGGCGTGGAACGTCTCCGCCCCATAGCGCAGCGCTTCAGCAAACGTTGGAGCTCCGACGGGCATCGCCATGAACTCCTGCAGGTCTACGCTGTTGTCCGCGTGCTTGCCACCGTTGAGGATGTTCATCATAGGTACCGGGATGCGGGTAGCGCCGGGGCCACCCAGATACGCGTAGAGCGGGATACCTGCGACCTCGGCGGCAGCCCGTGCCACGGCCATTGAAACCCCGAGAGTGGCATTCGCCCCAAGTTTGCCCTTGTTTGGTGTGCCGTCGAGACTGATCATCATCTGATCGATCTCGGCTTGCTTTGCCGGGTCCATTCCGACAATCATGGGACCAATAGCGTCGTTGACGTTGGCAACTGCTTTGAGGACTCCCTTGCCACCGTAACGGGTCTTGTCACCGTCCCGAAGCTCCACCGCCTCGTTCTCCCCGGTGGATGCGCCGGATGGGACCGACGCGCTTACCGTCAAACACTCATCCACCGTCGCAAACACCCTGACCGTAGGATTTCCGCGAGAGTCGAGTATTTCGAGCGCCCGCACTGATGTGATTTTTGAACTCAATGCCTTATCCTCCCTGTCCATTGTCTCCGCAGTATGTGCGAAGGTTTTCGTTTACCTGCTCCAACTTGCTGATATCCTGCTCCAGTCGCGCCGTCTCCCGATCGATTGCCGAGGACTGGTCCCTGCGCTTCTGGTAAGCCGCCTCGATTGCCCCCATCGTAGCAGATACGGCTTCTTCCAAACGAGCATCAAGGGCGCTTGCAAACTCACGGAAGCTCTTTGCGAGGTTCTGCAAGGTCGGCCAACGAACATTCTCAACGTTCTCCGCAACCAGCACCTCGATTCGATCGCGCATTCGCCGAAGGGCACGAGACTTTCTTACAGCGTAGGGCAGCAGCCTGTCCCAGAACCCCTCCGGCAAGACGCCCAGAGATATCGGCCAATGGTGCGTTACCCAGTATGGCTGCCTTTTGACTTCAAACTCCTCCTTGCTCGCCATCGGCTGGTATGGGACGTCGAAGAGCTCCGCGGCAGTTCTGCGCACCGACTCGATAAGGGCATCGGTGCGGACGCGGTGGCGGCTCAGCGCTTCTCTTACCTGTGTCTCAAACGTTCGGGACATCTCGCCGAGTTCGTGCTCAAAGAAGCCAGGTATGACCTCTGCCAGCGCGCTCTGCGCTGCGTCGGTATTCAGGTGGTTCTCTTCCAGAGCATCCTGTGCGACAAGGCCAAACTGCTTCCTCGCCTTCTGTCGAAGTTGCTCCGCCTGTTCCTCAAGAAGCACTGCCATGCGTTTCTGATCTCCTTCGAGCGTGTCCTTCTCGGAGACCCTTTGAGAGTCTACCTCAACGAGGCTACTTTTGAGCATCTCCAGCCGCTTCTCCAGCTCGCTGATGGGCATTTTCAGTGACTGGAAAGAGAGTTGTAGCTCAAGCAGAACGTCCCCAATGAGATCCGATGCTTTTCTAGCAATGGCCTCTGCCAGTGCGCTTTCCTTCTCATGAACAAGGAAATAGAGCAGCAGCGCCTCGATGTCCTTCATCCCACTCTTGGCCCACTGCTCCTCGTCTCCTGTTTGCCTTGCCTCAAGACCGAGTCGTGCGGAGACTGGCAGCACGTTGACGTCGCTGGCTGTATCGGCCTGATCGAACAACTCGTGGCGCAGGAACTGCATTATCATAGTCCTGTCCGAATCCGTCAGATAGTCCGCCTTGTTGAGCACATAGAACACGCGGCCTATCCTGGACCGCACTTCCTTGAGAAACTCAACCTCCACCTCGGTGATCGGAGGGTCAGGAGACATGACAAAGAGCGCCGCATCACATTGAGGGATGAAGTTCAGGGTAGCTTCGGTGTTGTGCCGGTGGGTAGAGCCTATGCCGGGGGTATCGATAAGCACAACGCCTGCGCGCAGGATGGGCGCCGGATGGAAAACTTCTACTCGGGAGACACCTAACTGATTAGCTGGATTAGCCTCTTCCGTGACGTAAGTCGCGAGGAACTCGTTCAGGTCTTTGGCGCTGGCAGCCACGCGTTCTATGCTTGAATTGTCGCTGCTGAAGACAACGCGGGCGTGGCGCTCATTACCTGCGTGGACAAAGGTCGGGATCGCGGTGAGCGGTATCACGGACGCTGGGAGGACGTCCTCTCCCAGAAGCGCGTTCAGCAGGGTGCTCTTTCCACGCTTGAACTGCCCGAGGACCGCCAGATGAAAACGCTGCTCCCGCAGTCGGCCAAGGAGATCGCGCAGGCTCTGAGCTTGAGATGTAAAGACCGGGCCAACGCCGTCTACAAGCGAGGACGTGTGCTTCAGCAGAAGTGATAGCTTGCTTGCAGAGGAAACCTGAGAAGCTGTCACGACCCGGCTTTCGTTTTGTTCGCGCGCTGCGCTCTCCACGACAATCCCTCCAGATGACTCTTTGGCAAGCGCATCTCAGGAGAGAAACGCTAGTTACTGCCAAGGCGAGCGTATCCTGGTAGGAGTCATTAGCCGGTCAAGACGTTTTTGGGGGACTCCATCCCCCTTGTTTCTTGGTCTACCTGCATTATAGGCACCGTGACGATGTCTGTCAAGTGCACGCGTTGCATCACGACAGGCCGCGCTGTAATCGATTCGCTACGTCATTCG
>CAYSLA010000137.1:0-9212 GCA_964431685.1 uncultured bacterium
AATGCCATATCATATATCATTTGGGCGCTTACCCACAAAGTTTCCCATAGAGCCATTTTCTGAGTAGGATGACGTGATTTACAGTGTGAGAGAAAGGTGGCCGTTGATGATTCCCACGTCATGCCGGACTTGATCCGGCACCCAAGGTACGAAGTGATGGGTCCTGAATCAAGTTCAGGATGACGTGATCTACAGTGTGAGAGAAAGGTGGCAGTTGATGAACGAAGTATACATAGCGTCTGCGTGTCGCACTCCTATAGGCAGGTTTGGCGGCAGTCTGAGCACATTGAGCGCCTCCGATCTTGGCGCGGTGACCACTGCAGAAGCCGTCAGGCGTGCGGGTCTGGCGGGTGAGTCTGTCCATGAAGTCCTGATGGGCAATGTGCTTCAGGCGGGGCAGGGGCAAAACCCCGCCAGACAGGCCGCGCTCAAGGCGAAGCTGGGCTCGAACGTGCCATGCACTACTGTTAACATGGTCTGTGGTTCGGGACTAAAGTCCGTCATTATGGCGGCGCAGTCCATCAAGTCGGGAGACGCGGGCTGCATAGTTGCGGGTGGGATGGAATCGATGAGCCAGGCGCCCTACGTTCTTTCTCGTTCGCAGAAACCCTTCGGCGATCTGACCCTGTGCGATGTGATATTGCGCGATGGTCTGCTGGACGCGATGGACGGTCGGCACATGGGCGCGATGGCTGAACTTCTCGGAGAACGGTTTGGCATCACTCGCGAGCAGCAGGACGAATACGCCCACACGAGCCAGCAGCGCTGTGCGACGGCATTAGAAAGCGGCTGCTTTGCTGATGAGACTGTCTCCGTGAGTGTGACCGAAAAGAAGGAAACCAGATCCGTCGACAGGGACGAACACCCGCGGCCCGAAACAACGCTGGAGTCGCTCGCCAAGCTCCGCCCCGCCTTCGCAGAGTCGGGAACCATCACGGCCGGAAACTCAAGCGGAATAAATGACGGGGCTGCCGCCGTTGTCATGGTCTCAGCAGACCAGGTCGGGTCACTGGAAGCGCCCCCGCTCGGTCGAATTGTGAGCTGGGCGTGCAGTGCGCGCGAGCCCGAAATGTTCGGCGTTGCTCCTGCGCAGGCGGTTCGGACTGCGCTTGAAAGGGCCGGTTTGGCCCTGGATCAGATAGGGCTGATCGAAGCTAACGAAGCTTTCGCTGTTCAGACCCTGGCACTCGGCCGCGAGATGGGATGGGACGCAGCCAGGGTGAACGTCAACGGCGGAGCGATAGCCCTCGGCCACCCGATCGGCGCGAGCGGAGCCAGAATCCTGGTGTCTCTGCTCCACGAAATGAAACGCCGCGGCGAGCGCTACGGCCTGGCAACCCTCTGCGTCGGAGGCGGCATGGGAGTAGCGGTGGTTGTGGAATTGCAGGGTCTCTGATGTCAGCTCAACGACTCCACAGCTGTCTACTTGCCCAGACAAGATCGGAATTACTCAGTAGTCATACCTATGCCGGCAAGAGTCCTCGGAAAACATTGCCCAGGGCCACTTTCAATCATCAGTCCTCGCCGCCCGCATCCGACCAACCACGCTTGGGATACCACCTCGACGAGAGGGTGCGTCCGTCTCGTGCGGCTCTCATAGGTGGCAAAAGGAACTCTCGCATCGTTTCTATCACAGCCGCCAACTCCGGCCTGTCTGCAGCCAGACCTGACTTGCGTGCAAATGCCTGCCACTGTAGACGCTTGACGCCGTCCGCGCCGAATTCCTCGGAGAGTCCTGTCGGCATTCCTTCGGGAATGGTTGTCTGGCGTCTGCCAAATGTCGCGCTCATGGCTTCGGACAGAGAGCCGCCATCATATTCATGATTCCGGGCAAGGGTCCAGAGGTCGTAGAAGTCCTTCATCCTGCTGTTAGCCATGCCGAGAACGACCATCGCCTGGGCCTTCTCTGCGATCACCGTCTCTTGTGGATATGCGCGCAGTCTTGGTTTCGGGAAGTCAAGCAGGCAAGGGATGGTGACCTCTTTGGGACCGGGAGTCACCGTATCGCCGAAGCCAATGTCAACCTGCAGGCGGATACGCGTCTTGCCAAGGTAGGCGCTGAGCTTGAGCCTCGTGCCACCATATACCTGGTCTTCGCTGATCTGCTCTCCAGTGATCTCGTCGGGTGGAAGCCGTAGTCCGTTATCATCCGCAGGCAGCGTGCAGATATCCTGAAAGACGCGAACGAGTTCCGGAATGGCACTGTCTCCCAACCCGAGCAGGTCAATGTCCTGCGTCATCCTGTGCGGCTGGTCATCCCAGAGCATGAAGAGGGTCGCGCCTTTCAGAACGAAGCGCTCGCTGTGTGGGGATGCCCCGATCCGGTATAGCAGCCTCTCACGGGCATATCGGTTCAGAATGAGCAAGAAATTCTCCCCAAGTTCTCCACGCAGGTTGAGGAGCCGCTGCCGAACGGATGCTGATATGTCTTTGACCGGCTTATCGCTCATGTGAGTGACTCCAGGTAGGGTCTCATCACGTTGGCTACTCGGCAGACCTTTGCCGCTGCCCATATCTCGTCCATGGTGGCCTTTCTCTGTCTCCAGCAGTCGCGGAGTGCCTCTAGCGCTACATCCAGGCCGATCTTGTTTCTGTACTTGAAGCAGTCGGCTATGGTCTTGGCGGGGCTGTACACACGGATCGCAACACCTTCGACCTCGTGCTGCTCGATGCCGTATTCCAGGGAAGTAACTGAGAAGCGTACGAATCGCATGGCGGGGTACTCGATCTTCGGCATCCACTGGCTCTCACCTAGCGCCATCCATACCTCGAATGGGTTCTGGGTCGTAAGATCGTGGAACCGCAGTGCGGACAGCAGGCATATCACACCTTTGGATACCCGACGTGTAGCTTCGGCGAAGTCGTGGAGTTCGGTAACGTCGACGTCCGGCAGAGCGTATATCCCCCGCGCGGTGCGCACCAGAAGTCCCTTGTCCACCAGCCTGCGCAGGTAGACACGTGGTACGCCCTCCGCCGCCAGGTCGCGCGGACGAATCACCCGCTTCTCCCTGGCAATGCGCATGATTGTGCTGACAGGTGTCTGTATCATTGTGTTACAATACCTCTGGGTATATTTGCAGTCCAATAGGGATTGTAACAAGTCTATGCGCTGGGGTCAAGCCCACGGGTAGAAAAAGGCTCTGTGAGGCTGTTGAAATAGTATTGACTGGACCCGTATCGGGCATCAGTTCTGTGATGTCTCACGGTCGAAAACATGGGCAGAAGCCCCTGAGTTGCGGCGAGAGCAGACTTCTTCAACAACCCCTCTGTCCTCCATTGTCTGATGCCCGACGTTCCGCACGATTGGGCTTTACCCAGTTCGGCTATCTGGCACATCGCCGTCACTACCGTCTAACCCACCGCGAAGCTCTGTGTTTCCCGGCTCCAACTGAGCGACGCGCACCGTCAGCGCATCCACCTGAGCCTTAGACTACAGGATGATCCCCAGTAAATCCTCACGCGACAGCTCGCCCAAGTGTCCCATACTTGCTACTTATACAAGCAGAGAATTTGTACTATGCAATTCTGAAGAAGAGTTATCTTTCTAACAGAGACTGAGCCCTTACGAAAGCTGGCTTAATGATGGGCGCTCACGAGCGTTTGGAAAGTTGCCGCGGCATCCCCCAGAAAAATGTGGTATAGTAGAGGGTGTAGGCCGACATCAGAGCGGCCTAACAAGGGAGGGATGGACAATGAAGAGTGTATTCGCGGTGGCGGCAGTCATCGCGCTGCTGGGACTGGGTGGTTTTGCACAGGCAATGGAGTATCGGATTGTGGACCTTGGGACGCTGGGCGGCAACACAAGCCGTGCCACAAAGATCAACAGCGTTGGACAGGTCGTAGGGTGGTCCTTAACGGGTGATGGCACCGAACACGCTTTCATCTGGACGCATGGTGCCATGCAAGACCTCGGTACTCTCGGTGGTTCTAACAGCCGTGCCTTTGGTCTAAATGATCTGGGGGAAGTAGTGGGCGAATCTGAAGATGCTTCTGGCTTATCCCGAGGGTTCGTATGGACAGAAGGCAGCATGTCGCCACTTGGTGGACTTATCAGTGCATGCGACATCAATAATAGTGGGCAGGTGCTGGGTAGCGCAGACGACTCGTCGGCAGTCATCTGGCAGAGTGGCAGTATTACCGATTTGGGTTCTCTGGCTGACATTCTTGCCGATTGTGGTGGCATCAACGAATCGGCACAAGTGGCGGGAGAAGCTCAAGGGCGTGGAAAACTGTGGACAAGCGGCGTCGAAACCGATCTGTGGAGCGGATGGTCAAACGACATCAACGAAAATGGCGATGTTGTTGGCATCGCATCGAGTATTGGAGCTGCACTGTGGAGCGATGGCAAGGTCACATACCTGGGACACTCAGGTGAAGACTATTACGGCAGTGCTGCCATAGCACTTAACAATACGCAACAAATCGTGGGGATGTCGGCAACCCAAGTCCCTGACCCTGGAAACCCCTACAGTCACGACCATGCCCTTCTCTATGAACACGGAGTTATGCGAGACTTGGGTGTGCTGAGCGGAACATATAGTGAAGCTAGAGGAATCAATGACAATGGCATGATATGTGGTTCTTCCACATCAACAACGGGTTACACACACGCGGTGCTCTGGGTACCGATCCTCGAGCCTGTGTATGGGATCAGCAACCGCGCAGCTTACGACCCAATTGTCTCCACTGCGTCCGCCAAGTTCAGCTTCAAAGTGTGGGGCAAAGTGACAGTTCTGAGTGGTGATTCTTTTTCGGTTGACGACGGATCGGGCAAACTGGTAACGGTGGTAGCCCCCGGGTTCAGTGGCATTCAGACGGGCAACTACGCCTCTGTCACGGGCAAGTTCTCCGGCGAAGGCCAGAACCGGGTGTTGAACGCTAAAGCGTTTGATGTTGTGAAGCTGCGGTAGGGGGCCCGGCGATGTGGATTCCTGCGGCCTCGCCCCCAGCGTGCACAGGAAGAATGTGGTATACTGCGGGTGTAAGTCGACATACGAACGTCCGCAAACAGGAGGGATGTGTGATGAAGAAGGTATTTGCACTAACAACCGTTGCAGTGCTTTGGTTCGGCGGCTTGGTTCAAGCGAACGTGTTCAACTTGGGCACGGGGTTTACGAACTTGGAAACAGTACCGGTGGGTGACCCGGGAAATGCGGCTGACACTAGCGGTTATGGGTCAGTCGGGTACGCCTACCACATCGGCAAGTACGAAGTAACTGCTAAGCAGTACGCCGACTTCCTGAACCACAAAGCCACCTGTAACGGTGATCCGTACGGGCTTTACAACACGGCCATGGCTGCTGGATGCAACATCCAGCGTACCGGGGGCGGTACCGTGGCCAACCCCTACATTTACACCGTGGCTGACGACTGGGCGAACAGGCCTGTGAACTACGTGAGTTTCTTGGACGCCTGCCGTTTCGCCAACTGGTTAGGTAATGGCCAGGGGGATGGCAACACTGAGGACGGCGCTTACACACTGTGGGGCTATACCGGCTGGAACGACCGCCGTTATGATGGGGGCTACATATATCGCAACGACTGTGCGAAGTGGGCTGTGACCAGCGAGGATGAGTGGTACAAGGCTGCGTATTACAAGGCCGGCGGAATCGCCGCCGGTTACTGGGACTATCCCACGCAGAGCGACATCTCCATGACGCCGAGTAACGACCTGGTCAACCCAGACCCCGGCAACAACGCCAACTTTTCAGACCAGGCCGGTTACACTGTAGGCGCTCCTTACTACCGGACCAACGTCGGTGAGTTTGTGAACTCCGAGAGTGCCTATGGCACATTCGATCAGGGCGGCAACGTCTGGGAGTGGAATGAGGCGATATTGGGGACGGGCAGGGACCCGACCGAAAGCGAGTGGGAGCAGTATTTCGTCTATCGTGGCTGGCGCGGCGGATCCTTCAGCAGCAGTAACGTTAGCTGTCTGCAATCATCGTATCGCCACTACGATTCCTACGGGTTCGATACCCGCGAATTCGGCTGGATCTATCGGCCGGTGGTGGAAGCCTCTTATACAGGGTTCCGTGTCTCTGAAGTTGTTCCTGGTCCGGTTCGTGCCGTGCGAATATCCGACTTGAGCAATACCCCGTTGCCGCCAAACCCTATCAAGGTTTGGGGCACGGTAACGAGCGCATCGCCAATGAAGATAGGAGATGGAACTATAGAGATTCCAGTTAGTGGTCTGGCCGCATTACCGGGTGATTTCGTAGTGGTAACCTGCACATACAGGGTTGATGGGTTGTTCAATCACGTTTTGACCGCACTTGGGCCGACAGATATCTACATCAGTCCAGCCCACGTTCAGATGGTCCGTATTCCTGCCGGCCATTTCCTGATGGGAAACAACGGCGACGAGGGATATTCTTGGGGTGACGAACACCCCCAGCACTCGGTCGTTCTGCCTGGCTACTACGTCGGCAAGTATGAGATAACTCGGGGTGAGTACCGTGTTTTTATGAATGCCGGCGGTTACTCGAACCCGTCTTATTGGTCGAGCGAAGGGTGGAGTTGGAGAGTCAACGAGAACCGCACGCAGCCGGAATACTGGGATGCTGTTCAGAACTGGGGCAGCGGCAGCTTCACTCAGACCGACAACCACCCTGTGGTCGGTGTGAGCTACTATGAAGCTGAGGCGTTTTGCAGTTGGGCCGGTGGGCGTCTGCCTACCGAAGCCGAGTGGGAAAAGGCGGCGAGGTGGACGGGTAGCTATCCCAATGTCTATCCTTGGGCAAACACGTGGGATGGCCAGAACTGCAATAACTGGTTTGATTATAGCGCTGCAGGTGGAGGATACGCAAAGTATCAGACTGCTCCGGTTGGCAGCTATCCGGGCGGGTTGAGCCCTTATGGTTGTCACGACATGGCCGGAAACGCATTGGAGTGGTGCCAAGACTGGACAAAGTCGTATCCGGGCAGCACAACCCCATTTGACAACACGAACGTCTATCGTGCCCTGCGTGGCGGCGCCTGGAACACCGACCCAGGCCGTGTTCGCTGCGCCTATCGCAGCCAGGGGTTACCAAGTGACAACGACCACAGCATCGGATTCCGCCTTGCACGTTGATGTCCAGTTCCGAAAGAGGTGACCACGATGCGCAAGATCATTTTGTTGGCTGCGGCTGTACTGGCTTTGGGCTATGCGGTGTTCGCGTGGGCGACTGTGGATCGCCGAGGCGATGAGGCGCAGATCAGGTCTGTGATCCGGGATGCGGCGGATGCCGTGCGGGTTCGAGGCGTGAACACAATCATCTCCCACGTCTCTGCCGACTATCAGGATGATTCCGGCCTGAGCCGCGACAGCCTGAGGCTGCTCGTCGGCCAGGCTCTGTGGGACGAGAGCCAGCGCTACAGGTGCGAGGCCCGTATTGAAGAGCTCACAGTAAACGGAGACAAGGCTGAGGTAGTAACCCACGCCACAATCACCTCATACGAATCCGGTGAGAGAGTCTACGACCGCACCCTCACCCTGCTGTTTGCTCGGGAGAGCGGCCGGCACGCCGTCATTCTGCCCGTCAAGACATGGCGGGTGATCGGAAGCCGCGACGCAGGTCTGGATGTTGACAGTCTGCTGCAATAGACCGGGCACAACGGCTTCCAGATTGTCTCCACACCCGAGAAGCGCCTGTCCGCCCGCACTCGGAACTGACCGCCTTGCCCGGGCCTGAAACATTGTTTTTTGTGCCTGAACCGCGCCATTTTCGCGGTTTTGGGGTTGACAAACGCCCAAAAGTGGCATACACTGCAATTGGAGGCGTCAGAGTCTTCGTTTGTCTTCTCGATGGGCCGGGTTCCGAATCGAGGCACGCACATGGATAAGAGTAGTCTGCATACACACGGTGGGCACGACGAGGGCGCGCGGCATTCGCACGTCTGCCCCAAGTCACGTCAGAAACGCGTCAGCGGCTGGCTGTTTCCCATAGTCGGTATACTGTCGTTTATATGGTTTCTGATCAGGGTGATCCCCAAGCCAAGTCGCGCGGCGTATCCGTGCCAGCGCATGGCGGCGCCGCTTGCGGCGAGCTTTGTGGTCTGGATTCTTGGAATCGTCGGGACGGCGCTCGCCTACCGCAAGTGGAAAGCTGCGATCATTGAGCGCCGACGCTTCATACCGGCGCTGTGCGTCGCCGCTGCGTTGGCCGCCGGTATCGTGACTGTGACCAGCCAGCTCCGTCCGGTGGTGGCACAAGCGCCAGCCCACAACGCCATTGGAGTGGGTCAGGGCATCTATCCCGGCAGAGTTGTCTGGGTACACAATCCTGGGGCAACTGACTGGGCCGGATTCTCATCCTCCGAACGCTGGTACGATGACAGCCGCACCAATCCCGTTGTTGTCGAGAGGATGCTCTCCCAGTCTGTTCGTGGGCTTACCGGTAAGAGCGGCGACGCCGAGGCCTGGGACGCGATCTTCCGGTATTTCAACCAGAAGCAGGGCAGAGGCGACCGGGGGTACTATCCGGGCGAGAAGGTCATGATCAAGCTGAACCTCGTCACCTGCAACACCAGAAACAACTGGGTCGACCTGGGAACTTTTGACAAGATAGCCACTGCAAAGAACCGCGTGGACGTATCGCCCCAGATGGTCAAGGGTTTGCTCAAAGCACTCGTGTATACGGTTGGAGTCAATCAGAGCGACATCACTGTGGGAGACAGCACTGCATATTGGCCCGCATGCTATCTGGACCAGATTCGCGCCCTGTTCCCGAACGTAAATTATGAGCAGAATGGTCCCGGCGCAGGGCGCACGGCGGCTGAGTTCTCAACGGTGCCGTTCTACTGGAGTACGTCGGGGGCGAATGGGAAGCTGCAGGACTACCTGCCGATATCCTGTGTTCAGGCGGCCTACTTCATAAACGTAGCTGTTCTTAAGGGGCACTCTTCGGGAGTGACTCTGTGCGGGAAGAACAACTATGGGTCCTTCATCAGAGACCCGGACGGGTATCTGGAGGGCCAGGGAATGAAGAACTACTACAACTGGCACCTGAGCCTGCCGAATGCCGGTTGGAGCCCCGGTATGGGGCACTACCGGGCAATGGTAGATATGATGGGCCATCCCGAGCTTGGGGGCAAGACGCTTCTCTACCTTATCGATGGTCTCTACGGCGGTTACTATGCTGACTCCCTCCCCCGTAAATGGAACAGCGCGCCATTCAACGGCGACTGGCCATCAAGTGTGTTTGCATCACAGGATCCCGTGGCGATTG
>CAYSLA010000138.1:0-9208 GCA_964431685.1 uncultured bacterium
TTCGAGAGAATGTTCGGTTTGAGCGTCACGGGGCCTGATTTTTTGTGCCTGGTCTGCCACGTAGTATAATGAACGGGTCTGTTGGCCGCGGGATCACGCGGCACCGGGGGGTCATGACAGGTTATCTCGTTGCTACGGCAGTTGTTCCTGCCTTGCTGCTCATGTGGTACTTTCACAGCCGGGACGTGTATAAAGAGCCGTCCCGCGTGCTGTGGGGCACATTTGGATGGGGTGTTCTGAGTATCATACCCGCAGTGTTGGTCGGAATGTGGATTGACCGATCGTTCGCATGGGTCACCCAGCCCTACTGGTCGGCTGCCGTAGGCGCTTTTCTTGTGGCAGGCGTTCCCGAGGAGTTCTGGAAGCTCGCCGTTCTGCTGGGCTACAGTTGCCGGAAGCACGAATTTGATGAGCCGATGGACGGCGTGGTCTACGGTGTGGCAGCCTCACTGGGGTTTGCCACATTGGAGAACGTAATGTACGTCCTCGACGGCGGAATGGGCGTTGGGATAGCGCGGGGTCTTATGTCCGTGCCAGTTCATGCCTTTATGGGAGCCATTATGGGCTACTACGTGGGCCAAGCGGGTACCAGCAGGCCACGGAGAAACGGTCTGATACTGAAGGGATTTGCGCTTGCAGTTCTGGTGCACACCTTCTACGACTACCCGATTCTGCTTATCGAGGCGTTACGAACTTCGGCGCAGCACTCTACAGGCAAGTCGACCGATGCCGCCGTCTTGCTGGCGCTGACTTCGGTGGCCGTGGTCATACTGGGATGGCGGTGGGCGAACCACCTGGTGCGCAGACTGCGCCGGGAGCAGTTGCTCGTTGCGGGCACGCCGGAGGATCACGCGGAGAGCGGGCGTGCTCCGGCTGTCGGTCAGACTGCCCGCGGCGTAAATCACAGGGCCGGAAGAGGACGTTTTGCTGGCACCGCTCTTGTGGTTGCTGGCAGTCTGGTGACTTGCGCTGCCGGAATCGTACTGATGATTCTTGCGACCGCTGTTGTGGCTGACTGGCGCACACTCACTGACAAATGGGCGTATTTTGTTGCGGCTGCGCTGCTGGGAGTGCTGCCGCTCACGCTTGGGCTGTGGGCGTTCCTGCGCGGGGTCGGGCTATTGAACGCTATCTCATCAGTGGAGAATGCCATGCCAATTACAGATGTTTCGGGGGACAGGCACTGAATATGATGTTTTTTGACGCTTACACAAGTTTTGGGCCGAAGCCCCGCCAGCACTCAGCGCAGCCCTGGACACTTCAACACCTTGTTGACGAGCTGGAGCACTGCTCGATATCCGGCGCGTTGGTCACGTCCACTCAATGTCGTCTGTATGACCCGATGCACGAGAACCGGCGGCTCGCAGATATGTTGGCGAGCTACGAGAACCTGTTTCCCATCTGGAATGTTATGCCCCATTGGACGGGAGAGTTCCCCAAGCCGGACGCGCTTCTGGAAGAGATGAGTGCTTGCGGAGTGCGAGCGGTGACCATCTTCCCGAAAACGAACGGATGGAACCCCGTGTCTATCACGAGCGAACCTCTTCTGAGTTCGCTGGCATCAGCCGGAATCCTGACCATCATAGACATGGCATCGGAACTGGCAGACGATGAACTGGAACGGCTCGTAGAGAAATACCGCACGCTGCCCATATTGCTTCACGGAGTGCTCTGGAACAAACAGCGGTTGGTTATTCCTCTGCTTCTGCGTCATCCCAATCTCCACATATCTTTTGATCACTTCCAGACCAGCCGCGGTATCGAGTGGCTCGTGGAGCGAGGTCTGGAGAACCAGCTCCTGTTTGCCTCGAACGCCATCGACATGTCGGCGGGCGCGCACAGGTTCTATGTCGACTATGCCCAGGTGCCGGATGTCGCGAAACAGAAGATCGCGTGGGCGAATCTCTCACGGCTCCTAAGAGGTCTTGTGCCGGCGGTGGAGCGCGAGAACTCATCGGATGACTCGATAGTGTGCGAGGCCAGAGCGGCGAAACCGCTTTCTGCAACGGTCTACGACATGCACTCACACATCCTGCACGAGGGCCTCAACGGAGGCGGTGGGTCCTACGTAATGTTTGATGGCGGGCCTTCGGGTCTTGTCAAGATGAACAAGACGATCGGTGTGGATGCGGTCGGGATTATGAGTTGGAACGGCACCGTGAGCGCAAACGCGGACGATGGCAACGAGTGCGTTCGTGAGGCTCTAGACGTGCTTCCCGCAGACTACTGGGGGCTGGCCACGTTTGATGTTTCTCACGACTCGGCTGATGAGATGCGCGAGAAGATAGCGGCGACGTTCCGGGACGAGCGTTTCCTCGGTCTCAAACCGTATGTTGCTTTTGGCAAGGACTATGACGATCCAGTCTATGATGTGTGGTGGGAGTATGGTTCTTCCCGTGGTCTTTACGGGCTCCTGCACCCCAACCGCGGTGATCTGTCCGAGCTGGACAGTCTGTGCGAAAGATTCCCCGAGATGACATTCGTCGTCGCTCACTGCGGGGGAAGTTATCAGGCGGCGGACTACGCCATTGCCAAGGCGGCGAAATACTCGAACCTGCTGATTGAGATCACTCTTACTCCGGTATGCGCCGGTGTCGTCGACTATCTGGTGAGCGGCGCTGGTGCCCATCGAGTGTTGTATGGTAGCGATTTCCCGATGCGTGATCCCAGACAGCAACTGGGCTGGGTGGTCTACTCAAGGCTGTGCGAAGACGACAAGCGGGCAGTCCTCGGACTGAACGCTAAGCGCCTCATAGGCAGGATTCGTGGTCACGGATAGGCGGCAAGCTGCAGACGCTCAAACCAGGAGCAGCCCGCCGCCATCCTGTAAGCGCGGCCGCGTTCTATCTGATCTCCAGTATCTGGTCCAGTGACTTCTTTTCTTTCTGTTTCGTCGGCACTGCCGCCTTGCCGACCGCGACCATCGCTGCCAGTCGCCAAGGCTGATCTATCTCCAGGCACTTTTCAAGGCTCTCACGGGCGATGACCGGGCCGCTGAGCCAGCACGTGCCGTAGCCCAGGCTGTAAGCCGCGAGAAGCAGGTTCTGTATGGCGGCTCCAATGCTTTGAACATCCGGGCGGCCCCGCATGTCATTGAGGTCTTCGTGGCCCACAGTGGTGCCCTGCAGCATTTGATCGACCACGGCTTCATAGGGGCTCGATGCAACGGCTATCACGGCCGGAGCGTCCACGAAGAAAGTGGAGAACCAGTCCACCTTTTGGAATGCTTTCTTCTGATCGTCCGAAGCGTCCGCGGGTAGCATGGTGCCGAGTTTCTCGCGCACAGCCCCCGACATGCACTGTAGCCTTTCCTTGTCTGTGACCACAATGAACTTCCATGGCTGGGAGTTGTTCACGCTGGGCGCAAGCCCTGCCAGTCTCACCATCTCCTGCAAATGCTCCAGAGGCACTGGATCATTGGTAAACTTGCGCACGCTGGCGCGGTTTTCGATTGCCTGTACTATGTCCATTCCGAATCCCTCCGTCGTATGTTATTTCTCTATCTTACCCAATGCGCGTTCAAGTGATTCAGCCAGAAGCTTCACTGTCTCGACCCTGGCGTACTTCTTACATTCAGCAGGTATTATGTGCCACGGAGCAGCCTTTGTGTCGGTCTTGTCGAACATCTCCTCTGCAGCTTCCAGATACTGATCCCACTTCTCTCTATTCCGCCAGTCATCCTCCGTTATCTTCCAGGATTTGAACGGGTTGGCTGCGCGTTCGTTGAATCTCCTGAGCTGTTCTTCCTTGCTGATATGCATCCAGTATTTCACTAGCACGGTGCCGTTGTCCGCAAGATACTCCTCAAGATGGTTGATCTCATCATACGCGCGCTTTATCTCCCCGGGTGATGCCAGATTCTCAACACGCTCCACAAGCACCCGCCCGTACCAACTTCGGTCAAATATGCACAACTGGCTGTGCGCGGGCAGCTTGTTCCAGAACCGCCAGAGGTAACCGTGCTGCTTCTCGACTACGTTTGGCGGCCCGATCGGCCAGACCTGGAATCCGCGCGGGTCCAGCTTTTGAGTTATGCGAAATATGCTACCGCCTTTGCCGGCGGCGTCCCAGCCTTCGTAGAGAACCACCGCAGACAGGGGAAGGGTGCGCAGCCTCTGCGTCAGAGTGAGCAGCTTGAGCTGCCACTGCTCAAGGGACTCTTCATAGGTCTGGTTGTCCAGCTTCTTTGTAAGGTCTACCTTGTTAAGAACCATCAGAACCCGCCTTTCCGACTAGTTTGAGCAGATGCACACCGAAATCGGCATCCAGTTCGCGCACGGCGTCTGTACCCAGGAGCTCAATCATTATCACTTCGAGCACCAGGTATACGGACATGCCTGCGCGCGGACACCCCACGATCGCCTCGCTTCCCCGGCCTATCCCCGCGTGAAAGTGCAGAGAGGGTTTGCCTTCCTGGGGGAAGAGCGTGCCAAAACCCACCAGTTCGCGTGCGTCGTCGAATGTCTCGAACTGGGGCTGTATCAGGCCCGTGAGATTCTTTGGGCCGCAGACGACCTTCCCCGACCGGATACCGCCGACCGCCATCACGGCCGCGCAGCTCACCTCTTCGCGTTCCGATATTGTGTGGACGGCGTCATACACGGATTCGCCGTCATCCAGTCTGGCCACGAAGACCCGTCCAAGAGTGCCGCTGGTGTAGTTCATATTGGTTGCATCCTGTTCCTGTCCCGAAGATGACTGCTGTGCGGGCAGCGGCTGATGCCAGTTCGAGTTGTCTCTAGAACCCCATTATGTTGCCGCCGCTCTGTTCCTCGCGTCTGATGCTGAATGGTTTCTGCATGTCATACTGGGATACGAGTTCTGTGAGTCGCGCGTCCGCATCATCGGAAGCCTTGTCCATACCAGCCTGGATAGACTTATCCGCTTTCATCTTGCTGAGTACAGCAAAGAGTTTCGACATGTCTCTGGGGTCCATAATGTTGACCGAGTTCATTCCCGAAGCAATATCATAGATAGCCTTCGCCTCGCTGTGCAGCACGTTCCGGAATGTCGCATACAGGCGATAGCACTGCCTCGCTGCCTCAGGCTCTCTGTCGAACTGCTCTTTAGTGTTCTTGTCAAGCCATACGATGAGCTGAACCCAGTTGCCGTATTGACGGTTGATTTCCTTCTTCGCATCAGCGAGCGGGTCATGCGCGTCTTCGCCATCCGGATCGCCCGCCATCTGGATGAGGTTCAGCAGGCTCTGCGCCTGGCCTCCCACGGCCAATTCCATTGCCGCAGTGGTATCCCCAAGCAGTTTGTGCCTGTGTTCTTCAGCCTGTCTGATTATTTCCAGATAGTCAAGGATGTATTGCGGTGGCTTCGGCTTTGGAGCAAACGGAGGTGTTGTATCGCCGGGCGGCGGCACGCCCGGCGGAGCTTGCACTACACTCCCGCCCTCCGGCATACCCGGCGGGGCTGCGAGCACGTTGGCCGAAGGGGGAGGTGGAATCGGGGTTGTAGCGAGCACGTTGTCATCCCCGCGATTGACCAGGGCGAACACAAGGGCCGCCAACGCAATCACCAGAGCCACTGCCGCGGCGACGATCCAGGGCGTGAGCTTGCTCTTCTTTGCGGCAGCCGGAGCGAACTCGTTTCTCAACCCGCACTCAGGGCATGATGGGACTCCATCGGGCATATCGAACCCACATCTTGCACATTTCACCGATTTGCACCTCCGTACACTTAGGTGACGGGTATCACTGTGGCCAGTGTTCCTTGAGTAACTCGATCATGTACTTGAAGTTATCGAACTTCGCGTCCGCCGGCACGGCATGATCGACCGCAGGAATCCAACCGCCGCGCTTATAGAGCGCCTTTGCCTTATGGACGACCTCATCTTCCACTTCCTTGCGTCCACGGCTCAGCACCCGTTTGTCCAAGCCCCCGAAGAAGCCGAATTGGGGATACTTCTCCGCGTAAGGGATAATGTCTTGTTCCGAGGCAATCTCAACCGGACTGGTGCCATCTATGCCCGCTTCAACCCACAGCGGGATAAGCTCTCCGATGTGTCCGTCACTGTCTACGTAGACACTTTCGATGGCAAGGCGCCGAGCCTCCTGCACAAGCTCCCGATACCTCGGTACAAACTTCTCTCTCACAACCGCTGGAGAAACCATAGAGGCAGTCTTATACGCCATGTCCTCATTAATCATCAGATTGTCGATTCGCGCGCCGGGGACGTGAGTGCGCAAGAATTCCACGTTGAATTCCAGAATGAAGTCGAGCATCTCGTCGATAAGCTCAGGCATATCCATGAAAGCGATGGACAAACCCTCAAATCCCATCCACTGGCGCATACTCCAGTAAAGCCCCTGAACGGTCAGCATGAAAGGTCTTTCGCCCGTGTGGCTGCGCACGACGGCCTCGTCGAAGTCCGGGCCTCGGCGTCCCATATCTCGAGGATTGTAGCGCTCCTTCATCTTGAGGAAGTCCTCGCGGTCTTCCACAGGGAACTTGAGCCACTTTCTTGTGACAAACCCGCTGTCGATCGCGTAGATTGGGTCGATACGAAGCGCGCCTTCTTCATCGTAGTAGGTCATGTGGCCGTCTTTCTCCTCCACAACGACCCGTTCAAACTGCGGATAGTGACTCGAGTGGAGCGGAATGCCGTCGAACCAGTCGTAACCGAGCAGCTCCTCGGTGCGCACGTCCGCCGGATGACCCTGTGTAAGCCATTCGTCCATAGTGGCCTTGCGTATCGGGAACGTCCAGATGAACGGACGATCAGCTTTCTCGAAGCGTATCATAGCATGGAATCGTTCTCTTGGGGTCATCTATACGCTACTTTCGGTAATCGTCAAGTCTGACCAGGTCGTTGATGCAGACAGCGGTTCCTTCGGCAATCGACTTGTTGGCGGCGATGCCGATCAGAATCGAGACGGCACCGGCCAGAGAACCCGCCTGATGGGAGAGCGGGTCAGGCATTCCGCCTTCAAAGACCATTCGCAGCAGCTTCTCGTCACCGCCACCGTGGCCACCGACAGCCTTGGGTATAGTGTGGGTGATCCTGGCCCCTTTTCGGTCGTAGACATCAACGTAATACGCCGGTTCGTTCGCGCGCTGGCCACTGTGGAACTCTGAGAGCTCGATCCGTCCGTTTGTCCCGCTGATGGTAGCGCTGTAGCCCTCGTATGGGGAGTGAGCAATCAGAGAATAGCTGAGCAACGCACCTTTGTTATATCGCACGTTCACGCTCATAGTGTCTTCTATGTCGATCTCGTCGGCGAACACGCAGCGATCCCGGAAATAGCCATCTGCCGACTCACATTCCAGGTAGAACTTGCGATTGAAGTCGTCTGCCGCAAGATCCATATAGAATTCGCAGGTTCGCTTGTGCTCGCAGGTGAGGCAGCGCTCTCCGCGCTTATCGCGAGTTGGGCCATAGAACCTGCGGGATCCGTACGCCATAACCTGAACAGGTTCTTCCTCCAGCCACCAGTTGATGAGGTCGAAGTGATGCGTAGACTTGTGGACCAGAAGTCCCCCTGAGTTCTGTTTGCGCCGGTGCCATCTGCGGAAGTAGTCTGCGCCGTGCGATGTGTCCAGGAGATACTCAAAGTCAACATTGAGCACTTCGCCAACTGCGCCATCCCTGATGAGTTGTTTGATAGCTGTTACATACGGAGCGAATCGATAGTTGAATGTTACAGTGATCTTCCGGCCAGTGCGCTTTTCCGCTTCCAGTATAGCTTTACACTTCTCGGCGTCTATGGTCATGGGCTTCTCGGTGATGACGTCGAGGCCAGCTTCGAGACTCCGGATTATGAACTCGTGATGGAATCGGTCGACGGTGGTGACGATGGCGGCGTCTGCCTTCGTTTCTGACAGCATCCTGTCAAAGTCATCATAGAATGGGCAGTCAACTCCTGACTCCTTCTTGAGTGCGTTTGCGCGCAGATGATTGACATCGAAGACACCAACTACTTCGGCATATTCTGACAGGCTGTCAACTATGGGCTTCGCGTACATATATGTCGCTCGTCCGCTAGCTCCCGCCAACACGTAGCGTTTTTTCATTTGATCGAAACTCCCGTGGTTTTTTGTGTGCCACTCCCGCTGTGGTAATGCTGAAATATTCTACAACTAATCCCAAGTCGTTAGCAACCGGCGCGGCCGTGGCCGTGCTTGGCTAACGCCGCTCGTGGTCTCTGGGTGGAGTCGCAGGGGCCGGCATTGGCAACTTGCATTCCGGCGCCGTATGTGTACAATATTCCAGTGAGTTGGGCTCTGCACGGTGTTAGCATTGGCTTGTGGGATGTCGGACTAGGCTTGGCAGTGTGTGGCCAGGCCGGTCTGATAGCGTATCTGCGCAAGCCAAAGGCAAAGGCGCTTGTGCTGACTTTCCCAATTCCGTTTACTATTGCCGTGCTGGCCACAGGCCGGTTTGTTGATGTCACCAACGCCGCGGGTCTGGTTGTGCTCTTGCTTTTCACTCATGGAGTCCGGCTTCTGCACTACAGTCTGCGCGTGCCGATAGTCGTTTCAATCGCACTTTCTGCCGCGTGCTACTGCGTCATCTCTGCAGCGCTGGCGTACAGGATTCCCGTGACTGAGGCCGCGTTCTGGACGGTGATTGGGGGCAATGTGGTGCTTGCAGGCGTTTTAATGCGCCTCCAGTCGCCCATTGATGAGCCTGGATACAGGTCGCCACTGCCGCTGTATTGGAAGATGCCTCTGATAGCTTTGGTTGTCAGTGTGCTGATCTTGCTGAAGAATGTGCTTGCCGGGTTTATGACGGTGTTTCCGATGGTGGGAGTGATAGCCGCCTACGAAGCGCGCCACAGCCTGCATACCATCTGCAGACAAATTCCGGTTCTGATGATTACGTTGTCCGTGCTGATGTCTATATGCCGCGTTGTTCAGCCATTCGCCGGGGTATCCTGGGGATTGGTCTGGGGCTGGGTTGGATTCGGGATCGCCATCGTTTGGCTCACTCCGGAGATGCGGACGGCAACAGGCACAGATACAAAACAAGCAATGGAGAGTGAATGAACATGTCTTACGAAATCGGAAAGAAGATAATCAATCTTGAGCCCACACCACGGGTAGGCCGGACAGAGTACGCGTACACGTACCCTTCGCTGGTCAAGGAGATGACTGGTTTTGATCCATCAGATCCGACTCAGGCCGATGACGCGTGGAGGAAGTTCTACGAAATCATACCTTTTGATTTTGTGTGGTACGTAAACGACGGTCCTCCCGA
>CAYSLA010000139.1:0-9070 GCA_964431685.1 uncultured bacterium
TCGTTAGCCGTGTTGGCAAGTCATCGCGTTTGCGCAGTTTCAAGCTGCAGATTGGTGCGTTGTCAATCCGAAACTCTTCACTCTCATTCCGAACTACTTCACTGTCATTCCGAACGCAGTGAGGAATCTCGGAACTTCTCTTTATCCGCAGGTGCGGATGGTCGGCCACAAACGGATCTATCCACGTCATCCGCCCGCCAATCACTGTTAGGCGTCCGTAGACCATCCCCTCGTAGGAACCTTCTGGGAATACTGCCGCCGGCCCGGTCTCGTACGGCTTGAAGTATGCGTAGACTTCCAATCCGTGCCTGTGTGCAGCTTCGACCGCAACCGCGGTCGTGTTTTGCCCCAGGACCTGGTAGGTCTGAGCCAAGTTCCTCCATTGTGGATCATGGTCCGGCGTCAGAAAGCCGCCGTGTCCGTCCGCATATCCTGCCCAGCTCACTCTCCGTACGCCGCACTCAGCCAACCGCCGCATCATAGCGTCAATATGTGCGGCAGTAATCGGCACTGGTGAATAGAGGGCATCATCCGGAAAATCTACCAGCGCTTCCAACGCAAAGTCATGTCTAGTAGTCATAGCAAATCCCCCATCTCCATAGAGTTCATATCTATGCGCGTTTCCGCCTGTCTAGCAACGAGAACACCACAATGCACGCTATCATAATACCGACAAGCACGATTGTCCATATCCCGGCCGATGAGTAAGAGCGTTCTTCCATGAACGGTGACGGCATATGTCTCATTCCATCCGCGATGATGATTCCCGCGATAACGAAGACGATCCCGGCGGCTATCCAAAGGCGCCATCGTCTCCGTCCAAATGGGCTCAAGGCGACCAGGCCGGCGATTCCCATCACAACCAACGACTGCGGGTATGGCATCGCGCTCTGCAGAACCAGCAGCGATGTGGCCCCCAGATTGTCCAGGAAGGGCGGCGAGATGTTTTTTACCAGCAGCAGATCATCTGTACTGGCAGGCTTGAGCACGAGGTCGTGTGTCATCTGCTCGGCTGAAAGAGTCGCCGTCAACTTTGTCAGGCGAGCGGACCGCCACGCGGGCAAGTCCGTCCCTGCGGTCTCAAGCAAGAACTGGGTCCCTGACACGGCATAGTCAAGCGAACACTCAGTCGCCATGGGCTGCGCATCAACCCGATGCACAGCGGCAACATAGAGAAGGATGTCCGTCTTCCCTTTGTTGAGCGAGGATACCTTGAGAGGGTAGATCGGTTCCGGGGCTTTGAACGTAAACCTAAGGGACGGGAGGAGGCCTTCATTCATGCGCCCGGTGACTCTTTCCTGATCTCTGGTATCGATGCGCATCGCCGTGAATACCCAACCTCGTCGAACATAGTCTGAGAGCACCGGAGCGAGCTTTGAGGTGATCTGATAGCCGTTCTGTCTAAGCCACTTCACTAGATCGTTGGCATCTCCAGCACGAAGGACCGCAATGTCGTAGATTCCAACCTGCTCCTCCTGCAATACGTCAACGTCCAGACCACCAACTCCCGGCGCACCTGCTGCCATTCTTGGCCCATAGTAGCCACGGATCTTTTTGTTTGCGTCGAACCAATATCTGATTCGTGGCGCTGTCATACTATGAAGCGTGTGGAAGACGGGCGCGTCGACCTTCGCAACCTCCGGCCTTGACGGGGTGGGAACGAGCCAGGCGAACTCAGAGGCACTGCCTTTGTAGCTGACCTGAAGTATGAGATGCTCCACTCCCTTATCGTAAACGATCAGGGCTTTCTGGAGCGGTTCGGTGATGTCTCGGGCGTGGCTCTTGGGATCCAAAGTCGGGCTGTGCTTCATTACCAGCATTCCGTCCGCATTTGCGCCATTCAGCCCAGCGATCAGCACGAGAATTGGCAAAACTACTGTAAGTGTTCGCATAGGAATCACCTCCGCTTGGTTAGTCCATGCCAGCCGCAGAAAAGTTCACTTTCCAGCAAACAAATACCGGGAATCAGTTCAGATTGTTGAAATCCCCAGCCGCCGCAACGCCCCGACTACAGAATCCTCGATCCCCGGCGCGAGGGGTGCGGGCCATCCGTATTCGTAGTAGCTGTTCACTTCATAGCCTCCCTCCGCGAGCATCGAAGATGTCGGGACGTAGAGCTGGCAGCCGTCTGTGTAGCCCAAGGGGAATGTTATCCCCGAGCCATAGAAACGCCGTATGAGCTGGCCGTGCTCCGCAACCAGTTCGCCTTCCAGGCCGATGATCCGCAGATTCTGTCCAACTCGCACGCCGTGCACCGTCACCGGAACACTAGTCGGAATCGTGCCCCCCCGGTCGATCACTTCGAGCTTCCTGCGAGCCCACATTCGGACCAGTTCTTCAGCATCGGCGCTGTCCGCAAGCGATTCAAACCGCGTCCGGTCCGGCAGGGCGGTCATTACCAGATCAGCAATCACCTCAGAGCAGTGGAGACTGGTCTCCACCGGCTCCAGTCCGTCGGCGATCACCCTGATCGCGGTCTCCGCAACTCTCTTGCCGGCCTCTTCCACATCCTCCCAAGTTGTCCCAAAGGCGGTGTTCTGACTGAAGCTCTTGACTTTTGTCTCTCCCGCCATCCCTTGCAGAAACAGGCTGCATTCCGCTCCCAAGTACGTGTCCAGATTCATCATCGCGGCCCCCGGATAGTCAGCGGAGATCAGAAAACCGTTAACTGTTGACGGGTGACACGAGACGGAAAACAGCAGACAGACAGGTCTATCATCACTGTCCTTGAATAGGCAGATCGGGAGCTTGTCGTAGACCGGTCCGTCCGGGTTAGGTTCCCAAAGCGCGTTCCCGTCAGCGTTAAGCTTGCGGCGGTTTACCGCTATGTCGATGCTTGTTTCTCCGGCGGAAACGCTGACCGGACGGACCGATTCCCTGGCCTGAGAGGCTGCGTGAATGGTGGCGAGTTCCACATTGTCTATGTAGATGGGATCAACCCCCGAGAACTGGGCAAAGGACCAGGTTCCAGTCGCCGGGCCGTTATGCGTGTGCGAGGTATTCAGCAGTATCTGCCTCGGAGCCAGTCCGAATCTGCGCCCGAGCGCGCCCCTCAGTCTGTCAGCGATGTTACGGCTGAAGAACAGCAGGTCAAACCCGACAACCAGCGCCTCCTCTCCCGCATCTTCAAGCCACAGAGCTCTGACGAAGAGATCGTCGTGGACGCCTTCGCACCCGTGGTCCGCGTCCCGTTGGCCCCAGCCAAACATTCGCGTTCCTATAGAAGGCGTGATCTGTACCTTGCCGAACCCAGCTTTCATCCTCTAAGTCCACTCCATTACTATCTTGATCGCACCGCTCTGTCGATCTCGGGCCAGGTTGTATCCGAGTTCAAACTCGGCCGCAGACACGCGATGCGTGATGATGCTTCCGAGCGGAAGGCTCTTTTCGACGGCCAACTCGGTCGCCTCCTGCCACGCGCCCGCACTTGCGTTGCTGCCAATCAACTCGATCTCCTGCCAGAGCACCCTGTTCCACCGGAAGCCCGCCGTTGCGTGCGCGTAGTCGCCGAGCATAAGAACACGGCCCTCTCTCGCCGCCAGCTCGAAACACGCGTTCATGGCATCGCTTGATCCGGAGCATTCCAGAATCGTGGGGAATTGCGTGCCTGCCGCGGTCACGACTTCCTCTGACAGCTCTCCGGCGAGATCGTGGTAGTTCAGGCACTTGGAAGCTCCGAAACTAAGGGCCAGCTCAAGCCTCTCGGGACGGCCCCCAAGCAGCATCGTCTCAAGCCCGCGCCTGCGCATCAGCATGCACATCATCAGTCCTATAGGTCCATCGCCTATGATTAGCACGGGTCCCTTCGCGTCCGGGCGGAGCCTGTGCAGCCCTCTGACGCAGACCCCAAGCGGCTCAATCAGGGCGGCGATGTACATTGGGAACCGGTCGGGCAGCAGATGGATGTTTGAAGCACTCGTTAGCAGATACTCACCGTACCCTCCAGGGTGCTCAAAACCTACTTCTCCGCCGTCGGCGAGCACGTTCTCCCCGACACAAGGTCGGCCCACCAGCGACTCACCCACTCCTTCGCCGGCAGCGTCCACTGTTCCAGACCATTCGTGTCCTGGTATTGACGGGAAGCCCGTGCGTTCCCAGCCTCCGATCATCTCCAGATCCGTCGCGCATATTCCACAGGCTGCTGTGCGGATTCGAACCTGCCCCGGGCCCGGCGCGGGAGTGGCGACCTCCAGCATCTCAAGTTTGCCGGGCGATGTGTTTACAATCGCTCTCACGGGTTCACTACCACCTTGTTACGCTCCGGCGACCCCATCACTTCGACTGCCTCCGAAATCTTTGTCAGGGGGAACCTGTGCGAGATGATCTTCTCGGTGTCGACCAAACCGGTTTCCATAAGCCGGATTGCTCTCGTCATGGCCAGCGATGTCGTTCCGAAGCTCGCGTCCATACGGCCTTCAAGAAAGTGCGTCAATCCGCCGTCAAGCTCGAACGTTTCGTGTGTAGTAATGCCGAAGATGTTCCAGCGCGTTCCTCTCCGCCGTAGGTCTACCATCAGCTTGACTGCCTGTATGGGTCCCGCGGCCTCAACGACAAGGTCCGGCCCGCCTGGTATGATCTCGTAGACAGCCGCTTTGGCGTCTTGTCTCGACGGGTTCACTACGTGAGTTGCGCCCAGAGCGGTCGCGTTGCTCAGGGCATACTCGCTGGTGTCGATCGCGATCAGCCGTCCGGCGCCTGCGGCCTTTGCGACCATCATGCACAGCAGGCCGATGCTGCCCACGCCGATAATCACAACGTCGTCGCCGACCTGCATCTGGCTATACTGGATTACTCCTTTCCACGCCCCCGATAGCGGCTCAGTTATGGCCGCGGCATCGAACGACAGGCTCTCTGGTTTGCGGAAGAGTGTGCTCTCCTTTGTGAGCAGATACTCCGCAAAGGCTCCTGGCCAGACGTCGGTTGGCCCGTCTCCACCTGTGGTGAACGCGTGCTCGCAGTAGTGCGAGTTACCGACCCGGCAGTGTTCGCAGAACCCGCAGAACCCGGATGGCTGGACTATGACCTCGTCTCCTGGCTTGAAATGCGTTACGCCGGGCCCGACTTCGTGGACAACACCGCTCGGTTCGTGGCCTGCGATGAAGGGGAACCTCACGTTTCGGCGAATGCCCCTTATCGCTTTGTAGTCCGTTGCGCAGAACCCACAGCTCTTGATTCGCAAGACTACATCGCCATACGATTGCGCGCGTGGAACCGGCAGTTCCTCAAGTCTGAGTTCGTCGAAATCGTGCAGTACAGCGGCTAACATTTGTGACACTAGTTGTCTCCTTCTCGCAGAAAACAGACTTGCGAGTTTCGGGATTTCCGTTCAGCCGAGCTCCACTCAAATCCCGAAACACCCATTGTCTCTTTAGTCGGAAATAATCGCAAAGGCTCGGACCGGGCTGCCTTCCGCTTCTTCAATGCGAAGCGGCACGCCAAAGAACAGGAATCGCTTTCCGGCCACTTTGTCAAGGTTGTAGAGTGTCTCGTACAGTGGCAGGCCGGCTGACAGGGCTCTCTTGTGTGCCGGAAAACCGTTCTCGGCTCCCCGCGGGCTGTCCACCGCCGGGCTATCGCATCCTATTGCCTTGACGCTGTTTTTGATCAGGAGGTCCACAACCTCCGGTGTGAAACCGGGCCAACCTTCGTCAAACAAGCTCGGTGTGTTTATACGGGCCCCCCAGCCAGTGTGGACAAGCACTATGTCGCCGGGCCGGATGTCCGCGCCGCCGAAATCGAGAGTCTCGATCTCTTCACCTGGGCGCTTCGGTGCGTCTATCGCGATTGCAGGGCCGAAGAACGCGTCCAGTGGCATCTCGCAGACATCACGCCCGCCATCAATGAAATGCAGGGGAGCGTCGACGTGCGTCCCAACGTGGAGTCCTGTCTCGATTTTGGAGACGTTCGCGACCGATTCCGGCATCCGGATATGCCACGTCTTTCGGTATTGCGGATCGTCAGGATAGCACACAGTGCTCACGCCGAGAGGCGCGGTCAAGTCGATAACAACGGCGGACTTTCCGCCCGTCAGTTCACACACCGGCAAGGCATAGCTTTCTTCCACGTCTTCTCTCCGTCCGACGGTCTCAACGGAGTATACCACGTATCGCCGTGGTGTTCAAGCACGATCGATCAGGCCTGCTGCGTACTGCGCCACTCCGAACCTGATGGAGCACCCAGCCAGCGAGTAAGAGCTCAGACTATGTGAGAAACCACGTCATCCTGAACTCGGTTCAGGACCCATCCCTTCTGCGGATGGGTGCCGGATATCCTGAACTTGATTCAGGACCGGCATGACGTTCTACTCAGCGAGACTGAGCTCTTGCCCCAACGACTGAATGGGCCCTGAACCGAGCTCCAATCGGACTCGAGGCCACGGTTCAGGGCGACAGGCGATTCTCGTCAGCAGTGAACTGTCAAGCACCTACTGAGACATCATCGACCTGATGGTCTGGTAGCCGTAGTGGGCCATCAGATTGTCCAACAACACCAGAGCGGTGTAGTTTTCGGCCACCGGCCAGATGCGTCCGACGATCGTGGGGTCACGTCTGGTTATCGCGGCAAGGTCGGTGTTCTCGCGAGTGTACTTGTCGATGGTCTTCTGGGGTCTGTCTATGGTAGGAGTCGGCTTGACCGCGAGGCGCACGATGATCGGCTGACCGGTGGCCAGCCCGCCGGTGATACCTCCCGCATTGTTCGAAAGGAATACTACATTGCCATCCGCGGAGCGCATCTGGTCGTTGCTCTCGTAGCCAGTCATATCTTTCACGGCGAACCCAGCCCCGACTTCGACTCCCTTTACCGCGCCGATGCCGAGCATCCGGCCAAGCTCCGCGTCGAGTTTGCCGAAGACCGGCTCTCCCAAACCAGGCGGGACACCCAGCGCTATGACCTCAACTACGCCGCCGGAGGAATCTCCGGTCGCCGTTATGCGACTGGCGGCTTCCATCATCGCCTCGGCCGCTTCCATGTCCGGGCAATTGAGAACTTCGTGCACGCCGTAGGTGGCGCGGATTTGCTCCGGCTTGTGCTCGGGGGTCAGAGCGCGTATCTGGTCAATTTCCTGTTCAATCTCAGCGAATACGCGCGCCTTCTCCAGAAACCTCATCTCCATCGTCAACCGGCCCTTGACGTAAAGCTCCTGGTAGAACGGGTCGGTGTCTCGCCGCATGCGCTTATACGCCTCCGTCGAAGCGAATACAGCCTCACGGTCGATCTCGGGGCATCGTACTCCAGCCAGTTCCTTTATCTGCGAGAAGACACGAATACCCAGGGTGCGAAGCACCTTCTTTGCCACGTATCCCGCGGCTACGATTGTGCTGGTATATCGGCCGCTGAACAGCCCCGCGCCGATCGCGTCGTCATCCGACCCATACTTCATGAATGAAGCGTATGACGCATGTCCTGGCCGGGGTGTGCGGTTAGTGTCCTGGTATTGCTTGACGTGTATGAAGTGACGATCCAGGTTCGGGATAAGAATCGTCAGCGGCGTACCGTTGGTGTGGTTGACGTTTCCGGCGCCCTCAATGGTGTCAGCGGCGTTCAGTCCGGTGTATATAATCGGCAAATCCGGTTCCTTGCGCGGGCTGGACAGCTCATCTGCCCCAGGTTTGCGCAGGAGCAGATCGCCGTATATCTCCTGCTCAGTGAGCAACATCCCCGGAGGGATGCCCTGGACCAGCGAGGTCAGACCCTCCTGGTAAGACCCGCCCGCAACAGAGACCTGAATGAATCTTCCAAAATGACAACCGATCATTAGCTACTTACCTCCTGATATCTTCAGAAATGGACTGAGAGGCAGCACAACCCGGTCAGCTTCTCTCCAGAAGTCGAACAGACAGTACTGCACAAACACCAGACGAGACGGTCTGGCGGTTGCTTAAAATCCGGAGTAGCATGTTAAGTCTGCCACTGCGTAATTATCGCATATTGCACCAAAAAAGGGAAGCTGCGTGCCGCCAGCGCGGCACGCAGCGAACCGGTAAAGATCATACGGTATCTATGGCCAGCACCTCAAACTCGCCCAGCTCTGGCAGACTGATTACTACCCCATCGTCTGAGCAGGCAAACGCCAGATCCTTATCGAGTCTCAAGGCACGGACCGAAGCAACCTGTGCGCTTGTTCGGACCTTGATCTTGAGATCGAGCGCGCGGATTACCTCGGTCACTGGGCGCAGTTCATAGTTCACAAGCTGAACAAGGGTTCGGTTGTCGCCTTGCTTGCGCACACTCACGTTGATGAAATGCGGCGGTCCGGATACTTCCACAGGCAGCTTGATTTCACGGTCTATGATTCCGCCCACTATCTCCACGAAGCAGTGTACGTGTCTTTCCGCAAACATCTGGCTGAACGTGCCGGGTATGTAGTAGCTTGTACCACTACCGTGCCTGTTGACGACCAGGAAGGGCTCGTCGCTGGGCTGGTAATCTTTCGTGATGTTGCTTATCAGGGGCTTTCCAAAGACTGCGGCTACTTCGCCAGTTGTCGCCGAGACCCTCATGTTGTAATTGGGAGCTGGTATGAAACGCTGGGACAGCGACGAAAACACGTTGGCTGACGCATCGCACACGTGGACGAAATCCCAGCGCCTCGGACCATAGGTCTCATTGTGGGAACTTACGCCGAAGACGTCTGCGAGTCCGATCTCGTTTCTCCTCACTCCCTTGTCGTCAAGATGCGATGTCTCAAAGTCCGCAATGACTGTGCCGCCGTTGGCGACGTAGTCGCCTATCCACTTGCACAACGCATCGCTCGTGCACGCGCAGTTGGGCATGATGAGCAAGTCATACTTAGCCAGTCCTCCGCCCTCGATGAGCTCCTCGTCGACAATGTTGAAAGGCACTCTGAGCCGCTCAAGCATCTCCTGAAACCCGTGGAATGAGCGCGTAAAGTTCCCTATCGCCTCAGCCGGCTTTGCTTTCATTCCGCTAAGATCGCAGTAAGGAACGTCGAGGCCGGTGTAGTTGTCCACTGTGTTCAGAGAATGGAACAAAGCCACGTTTGCCGCGGAACGCGTGTCTTCATAGTAGGCCTCGTTCTTCTCGAGAAAGCCGTAGACGTCGGCGATGC
>CAYSLA010000140.1:0-6587 GCA_964431685.1 uncultured bacterium
ACAACCGCGCTATCCGCGCGGTCTGGTGCTCGAAATGACGGTTTGCGGTTGAATCGGTGGGGCGCGATTTCAAATCGCACCCCATCATGGACGCCTCCCCCCCTCCGTTTCGGAGGGGGTTAGGGGGAGGTTAGAGGAATCTCGGCGCCATGCGGAGATTTCCCACTGCGTTCGAAATGACAGAGTGCGGTCAAATCGCGCCTGATCGTGGAGCTCCCACGCGGCACCAAGACTGGAGAGTAATATGACACCACGCAAAAAGGGCATCGGCATAGTCGGATATGGCGGGTTCGGGATATTCCTGCGCGAAAGCTGGGATGCAATGGAAGAAGCCCACGTGGTCGCCGTCTGCGATTCGGACACTTCGCGTGCGCCGCAGGGGGTCAGCTTCCACACCCGGTTCGAAGACTTGCTCTCTGACGAGGCGGTGGACATAGTTTCCATCGCGACTCCGCCTTCATCTCACAAGGATCTGTCCATAGAGGCAATGCGGGCGGGCAAGCACGTGTTGATCGAGAAGCCGCTGGCGCTGAGCGTAGACGACTGCAACGATATTCGCCGTGAGGCCGAGAAGACCAAACGGGTCGCCACCGTCAACTTCGTGCTGCGCCACAACCGGGTTGTCAGCGTTCTACGGCGAATTGTGCAAGAGAACGTGTTTGGACACCTCCGGCGGGTTGATCTGCGCAACTACGCCACCCATGAAACGGTGCCCGAAGGTCACTGGTTCTGGAAGCCCGAGGTGAGCGGTCGCATTCTGCTGGAGCACGGCGTTCATTTCTTCGACCTGGCGCACCACATTACCGGGGCGAGGGCAGTCGATGCGTGGTCGCTGGGGGTCGAGCGCAAGGCAGGAATGGAAGACCGAGTATTTGCGGCGGTGAAATACGACACCGGAATGGTGGGAACATACTGGCACTCGTTTTCCAGACCGAGAGAACTGGAAACCACGACTTTCCATTTCGCGTTCGATCTCGGCGAAATCGAGATGGTCGGATGGATTCCACTGGAACTAGAGCTCTGGGGATGGACGAGCGATGCCGCTCTCGGCTCCCTGCGCGAAATGATGGGGAACGTGCAGTCTATTCCGATAGCCCCGCGCCAGGAGAAATCGTCAGAGTTCACATACGATGTCGCCCACGAAGTGAGAACCAGCTTCGCGCTTCCCGATCCAAAGCTGGACATATACGCCGCGGGTGTCCGAGAAGTCATGGCGGACGTGATCCGTTCGATTGAAGATCCATCGCACAGGATGCTGGTGACTTTGGAGGACGGTACTGAGGCGGTTCGCATTGCGCAGTCTGCGACTGAGTTTGCACATCCGGCGCACGCGCAGCAACAGTGCTGAGCCGATGGCGCTTCGGGACGGCTGAACAGTTCCGAGTCATCTTCGCTGGATCGGGCAGTTCCGGCGAGTGAGTAGCACACTGATGGCTATCTCCAGCCCCATTAGCTCGATGCGCACCCGGTCTTCAAGAGGCAGCGCTGTCGATGGTGTTTCCATGGTCACAACGTGTCCCCCACACATGTGGTACGTGTATACCGCCTTCGGCAGGTTCGACTTGCGGTAGTTTGGGAGATTGGGGCGAATTAGGCCGTCCTTGGCGCGCCTGTGCTCGATGACGCGGCTCCGGTTGATCGGATACCCCAGGCTTTCCACCGCCTGCACGATCTTCTCCGCAAAGCAATCGTCGGGATTCGGCGTAAACTCGTACAGGTAAAGGCCTGGAGAGTCGTAGTCTTCGTGCATCTCAAACACGAGGTCAGCGCAGTTGCCCGCCATCCCTCGGGTTATGATCTCCGCCTCGGGGGAATACTCTGCGGATCTGAAGCGCCTGTTTAGGTCCACTCCCTGCCAGTTCTCGCGCGTGTCACGCTCGTAGCCATACGGATTGTCACAGGGGAAGACCAGAAAACTGGCACAGTTGAGGAGAGCGCCAGTCTCGGCCTGCGTCTCGATGAACCGCAGAGCCGCTTCGACACCAGCCGGTTCGTCGCCATGTATTCCTGCGGACAGCACCACGCTGAGCCGGTCGCACGCAGGTTCGCCCAATCGCACTGTGTAAAGGGGATACTCACTGCGGCCGGCGCTGAATGACCCCAACAGATTGAGTGTCACCCAATCGGAGCGGGCGGCTTCCTCGAGTCGCCGTGTGACATCCGAGTACGACCTGATGGCACTCTTCGTGTTCAGAGTGGTTCCTCCGTAGGTTAGCCTTGCTATATAGCGTACATGTCCGAAGCGTTGCTCTGACGAGAATTCTGGATTCGGGCCAGGTCTGCCATTGAAACGTTGGCAAAGGAATCGTACAGGGCTTTGTTCGCTGCCCTGAACACGTCCTTTAAGGCGCACGTGCCCGGGTCTTCGCAGCAGTTGGGAACGTCGGCGCAGTCCGCTATGTCGAGCGGTCCCTCGAGAGCTTCCACTACCTCGGCGAGTGTTATCTTTCTTGGATCGCGGGCCAGCACATACCCTCCGCGCGCTCCCCTCGTTGCCTGCACCAGCCCGGCCTTTCTGAGCGCAAGCATCAACTGTTCCAGATACGTCGCAGGCAGGTTCTGCCGCTCCGCGATTTCCTTTGCCATCACAGGATCATCGCCCTCGTGCATTGCGAGCACCAGCATAGCACGCAGCCCATATCTCGACCTCGTAGACAATTTCATATTTGCAGCGCCTCCGTATATCGCGTCAACTGTTATTCCGAATGCCCCACAGCCTACCGCTCGATTTACTCAACTATTATACCACAACCGATATTATGGTTTCCAGATGTGATATAATGACACGATGCGCCGCATGCGTCCGCGTGTGAAGCATGCCCCGCAGACAGGAGTCTAAGTGCCTGGATCGTAGATTTTGATGGGAGGAAACAACTGCTATGCGAACACTAATCACTGTTGTACTGGCAATGTCTCTCGTTTCTTCGGTGATGGCCTCTGATCCACCTGGGAGCGACCTGCCGAAGCTCTCCACCAAGGTGAAGACCCTTGCTGTGTTCAAGAACGGCCTCGGGTTCCTGATACGCTCCGGTGAGACGCCACTGACCGGAGGCTGGGCATCGATGGACGAGATCCCCGCAGCGGCTATGGGCACGCTGTGGATAGGATGCACGAACCCCGCGACACCCGTTGAGCAGGTGCTCGCCTGCAAGACGAAGACTACCGAGCAATACGATGTATTGACCATTACTGACATGCTGCTGGCAAACGTTGGCAAGATCGTCACCGTCACGCAGGTGCGCGGCACCGGCACGGAAAGTGTCACAGGCAAAGTAATGTCTGTGCCGACTCCAACACCGACTCCGATTCCGGATTCAGGCCCGTATCGCAGTGTTCTCGATCCCGGCTCGGGAATAGTCCTGATCGATATCAACGGCCGGACTGTCGCAATGTCACGAAACAGCATCTCATCCGTAGACGTTTTCAGAGACGCGGCCACGAAGGTCAGCCGGGATGTGGAGAAGAGCGGGGCGAAGGTGAAACTCAAGGGCACGCCGGACAAGGGCGAAATCGTGCTGAGCTACCTGCAGAAGGGCCTCATCTGGACGCCAGGCTATCTGCTCGACCTCCTGACCGACAAACAGGCGAGCATCACGATGGAGGCGGTGCTGGTGAACGACGTTGAGGACATGGAGGACGTGGACGTTTCATTCGTGGTGGGGTATCCTAACTTTATGTATGCCGACGTGATGACCCCGCTAGCCCTCCAGCGTAACGTGGCGAACTTCGTGGATGACCTTGGGCGAGATCGCCGCGGAAGCGTAGGCGGTGGATTCGGTGGCGTGATGGCGCAGTCCATGGTAACAAACGTGGGTGACTATATGTACGCACGATTGCCGGCATCAGCCGAGGCATACTCCGCGGCCGCGACAATGCCCGGAGAGAGTAACGAAGACCTCTATTTCTACAAGCAGGGCAAGGTCAGCCTGAAAAAGGGCGAAAGGGCCAGGTTCACGGTGTTCACCTCCAAAGTGCCGATCGAGCACGTTTACACTCTCGACCTGCCCGACACCATACGAGTGGACTATCGCGGCTACCGGCAGAATAACGACGACAAGACAAACCCCGAGAGCCAGGTCTGGCACTCGGTCAAACTCACCAACGATACTAAGCTCCCCTGGACAACCGCGGCGTGCTTTGTGGTGCGCGGATCGATGCCGGTTGCACAGGATGTGCTGAAATATACGGCGGCCGGAGCCTCGAACAAGGTGAAGCTCACCGTGGCAACGGATGTGAAGGCGGATAGGACTGAAGAAGAAATCGACCGCACGCAGGTGAATCTATATCAGAGGGCTTTCGACGACATAACCGTGACCGGGACCGTGGTCATCAAGAACTATAAGCCCTCCGCTGTGAGTATGAGTGTCACCCGGCTGATTACCGGCGAGGTGATGGACAAGAGCGAAGGCGGTAAGGTGACCAGGTCCGCACGGAACCTGGCGTCGGTGAACCCGAACAGCGATATAAACTGGGAGTTCAACCTGGCCAGCGGCGAGGAGAAGACCCTGACCTACAAGTATCATGTGCTCATAGGTAGATAGCAGTGGGGACGCACAGGCTGGAAGTGCGTTTGATCGGTACTGCCTACATCCAGTGCAAGCGTCGCAGCCCTGAACTTGATTCACGGGATAGTCACTCTGACGGACAGCTTCCAGGCCCACCGTGTGGGAGTTTGCGAACAGAGGGCAACTTGACAATCTGCTGCGGAAAGTCTATACTGTATATGCTTGGTCGACCAAGCATATACCATGTATCCGCCATGAGTGAAACGCATGTTGCCTGACAATGTGAGGTGATATCTATGGATGGCATTACAGGCACGAAGTCCGTTCAGCGCACGGCCTATCAAACTATTAGGCAGATGATCGTGAGCGGCGAGCTGAAACCCGGACAACCCGTGGTCGAAAGAGATCTGGCGGGACAGATGAGTATCAGCAGGGCGCCGGTACGCGAAGCTCTCCTGGAGCTGGAAAAGGAGGGGCTGATTCGCAATGTGGGATCGCGGATCAGAATTGTTCCGGAAATCACCATTCGTGATGCTGTCGAACTCTACGAGTTGCGCGAGGCGCTTGAGGGCATGGCCGCAAGACTGCTGGCGGAAAGCGTTACGGACGAGGCCGTTGCTCGTCTGCGCGAGATGATGGAATCGATGGGAGAAGGTGCCGTAGCCGACGAAGATGAAGAGATACGTTTTCACGAGTATATTGTCAGGGAGTGTGGCAATGCACGGCTGGCTCAGTTGGCCGACCCCATTCGTGTGCAATGGGTCAAGCTGCGCTTCCACGATTTCCTCAAGAGGCAAGAGGTCTACCCCGCGAAAGCCTGCACATCTCACGCGGCGATAGTAGAGGCAATTGAACGGGGTGATGGGGACCTTGCTGAATCACTGAGTCGCCGGCACATACGTGAGGCGAAAGAGAAGCTGCTGCAGTTTGCGCTGCGAAACATGGAGAGCAGTCGAAGAAGCTCTACCGAAATGTCCACGCCATAAGGAGTAATGCAATGAGCACGAAGATCAAGACTGACGACGCCAGTGGGCGTGGTAGCGTTGCGGGGTTCAGGGTGCCCTTTCCGGCTCGTATGCACGGTTACACGGAAGAGGGAATCCAGGCAGTGGTCGAGGTCATGCGAAACGCGGAGGGCCAGACTCAAGGGGCATACATGCGCCAGTTTGAGTCTGATTTTTGCGCATACACAGGCGCAACCCGCGCATTTGCGGTTGATAATGCGACGAACGCTCTGAGACTCGCCGCGATTCTGTGCAGGCTTGGACCTGGGGATGAGGTCATTATCCCAGCCTATACATTCTGCGCTACCGCCATTCCGTTTGGAAAGACCGGGGCGAAAATCGTGTGGGCTGACATCGACCCCAAGACATGGGTGGCGGATCCAGCGGATGTGGAACGCAAGATAACCCCGAGGACCAAGGCGCTTGTTGTCGTGCATCTGCTCGGCATGCCTGTTGACATGCCCCGGATTATGGACATCGCCTCAAGGCACAACTTGCGGGTAGTTGAGGACTGCGCACAGGCGCCCGGAGCCTCCATTGATGGCAAGATGACGGGCACATTCGGAGATTTCGGATGCTTCAGTTGGCACGGCGCGAAGAACATGACAACGCTTGGCGAAGGTGGAATGCTGTCTGTTCGCTCCGATGAAGATGCGGCGCTAGTTGCCGGACTGAGGCATAACGGTGTGAGAGCCTTTTCGTACGAAAGAGAGCGATACTGGGTTCCGGCCATGAGCACGGTCGATATCGACATTGATGGGGTCTGGCCCAACAATTTCTGCCTGGGCGAGGCGCAATGCGCTCTGGGCAGCGCTGAACTCAGGAACCTTGACGCTATCAACAACACGCTCATCGCACAGGCGGATCGAATCAAGCAGGGGCTGGCGGATACGCCGGAGATAGAGTTCGCGAAGATCCCGGACGGCTTCAAGCATATTTTCCACCAGTTTGTTATGCATTTTGATGGAAGCAGTGTCGGAGCCGACCGAAACGACCTTATGGACCTATTGACCAGGGACTATGGAATCCGGGCAATCGTCCAGTACTATCCTCTTTACCGCTTCCCGCTGTTTCAGAA
>CAYSLA010000140.1:6687-8989 GCA_964431685.1 uncultured bacterium
TGTTTCAGAAGATGGGCTTTGGTGAGCACGATTGTCCTGTGCTGGAAAGATGGTGGGACAATTCGTTCAGCTTCCCGTGGTGGTGCGGGATTCCGGAGGATACCATAGACTACCTCGTAGATTCCACAAAAGCGGCAATTGCCAGGCTCAAGGGGTAAGTGATGCGAACTACCATACCTCCCCCTAACCCCCTCCGAAACGGAGGGGGAAGGGGGAGGTGTTCATCTCGGAGACTTCGAGATAGCGCGGCGAATGATTGAGGAGGCTGCATGTCACGGCGCGGACATCGTGAAGTTCCAGTCGTATCTGCCTTCTCAGTTGCCTTCCGATGACCCGGAAATAGACTGGGTAAAGAAGGTCTATCTGCCTGACGACGTGCATTTTGAAATGAAGACTCTGGCGGAGCAGTGCGGGCGCCCGAGTTTATGAGCTCTCCGTTCACTCCCGAGAGAGCAGAGTTTCTATGCGAGAAGCTTCAGTGTCGCTCGATCAAGATCGCCAGCGGTCTTATAACTAATACTGAACTGCTGGATGTTGTCAACGCCAACGCGTCATACGTGAAGAGAGTGTTCTTGTCCACAGGAATGTCGACTCCGGAGGAGATCAGTTCCGCACTTGGCAGGCTGGATCGCATAGAGCAGGTAGTAGTGATGCATTGCGTGACTGCCGTATCCTGTTCAGCCCGAGCAAGCGAATCGGCAGGTGCGTATCCTCATTGGCTGAGCTTTTCCCGAGCCGCGAGATTGGATACTCGGACCATACCGTTGGTAACATCGCTTGCCAGGTGGCCGTGGCTCTTGGCGCCACCGCGGTTGAGAAGCACTTCACGCTCAGCAGGCACTTACCCGGCACCGACCACATCTGCTCGATGCTTCCGGAGGAACGGCACGGACCTCTGCAGTGCAATCGAACTGATCGAGAAGATGCTGGGGTGTGGCAACAAATGCCCTCTGCCGGAGGAGCTTCAGATACGCGACATTGCCAGGCACCGCTTCAAAGACAACCTGCCCGCGTAGAGGCAGTGCCAACGATATTTTCTGAAAGGATGAATACTGGACATGAATAGTCGAGAAAGGATGCTGGCGGCCCTGAACCGCCAGCCGTCAGACCACATACCGTGCTCGCCGCACATCTGGCAGGGTCCTCTGCAAGGTCCGCTTTACTGGAGAAACCAGTTTGATAGAGCTGGGAGAATGCTTGAGATGGGCATGGACCCGGTTATCGATATTTGGTTGCCGGATGTGGCGCCAGACACTTGCGTGGGCGTAAGAACATGGCGGGATGTTTCCGGGTCCGAGCCGCTTCTGACAAAGGAGTATCATACGCCGGCTGGAGTTCTGAGGCAGACTGTGCGAGAAACCGATGATTGGTGCGATTCGCTGCACGCGCACTGGATACCCACCACTTTCGGTCCTGAGCTGCGCACGCACTTCAATATGGAGATATTCGACGATCACAATGTCTCACGCAGAACGGAGCCGTGGGTGAAGTCGAGGGCGGATCTGGAAGCTCTACGCTACCTGATCAGGAAACCCGAAGGCTGGCAGCTCGACGAGTGGCGCATGGACGCACAGCGTGCCAAGGAGTTCGCCGACAAGCACGGACTGCTCCTCATGGCCCGGCGCACGATTGTGGGTGATGCGTTCCAGTGGTTTTGCGATATCAATGACTTTCTGTGCTGGATGATAGAGGACCCCGGGTTCGTGAGGGATTTTCTCGCCATATTCGAGGAGTGGTCAATCGATCTCACTGCGCTTGCGCTTGACGCGGGCGTTGACGTAGTTCAGCACCGAGGTTGGTACGACATCCCCAACTACTGGGGAGTAAAATACTGGCAGGAGTTTACGGTTCCGTTCATCAAGAGGCAGGCCGATATGGTCCACGAGTCAGGAAAGCTCTACTCTTACCTGCTTCCAGAGGGTCACGGCATCTACGCTCCACTGCTTAAGGATCTGAAAATCGACGCGCATCAGGGTGTGGATCCGCGGATGCTTCACAAGGGTGATCTGCGGTCGCTTTACGAGCAGCTTGGGAAGTGTACTACGTTTTGGGGCGGCGTGAATTCGGAAGTGACGCTGAAGTCGGATGACGCGGCACAGATAGACAGAGCCGTCCGGGAAGCAATTGAGGCGCTTGGGGGGAACGATGGCTTGATACTTTCGGCGATTTTGGCACCAACAGGTAAACCCAATGGCGTAATGCACATGATAGAGGCGTGGAAGAAGTATCGGGACCGATAACCTGCCTCACCTCCCCCTAACCCCCTCCGAAACGGAGGGGGGATCGGGTGTTCCTGCCCTCC
>CAYSLA010000141.1:0-8980 GCA_964431685.1 uncultured bacterium
ATGTGATAGAGCGAGTTTCGGTGAGCTCGAACGGGTCTTTGGCGAACCCGATGGTTAGCGCGGTTCTGTCATCCTGCGCGGCAACGCCTATGGGTTTCGGGTTGCCTTTTAGGTTCCAGCCTCCGGGATTCTCTGCGAACCACGTCATCCCGCGGTTTTCGTTGCCCAGCCAGAACGTTGGTGTGAAAGCAATCTGCACTCCGCCGTTCATCGGCGTCCCGCCCCTCGGCTTGTGAATCTCTCGCACTGCTCCTGAAAATGCGTAGCTGTGGTAGAGAGTTGACATCTCACGCTTGTATGGAACGAGCAGCGACAGAGAGTCAAGCTTGTTGGAGGTGCCAGGTGCGAGTTCAATTCGGGTCAGGCACATGCCGTCGAACTCCAGTGTGTGGCGCGCGGTTACTTTCACTTCGTCGAGTTCCCCCACGCACTCGAGCACGACTCGGGTGCCCGACTTCTTCAAGACCGTGACCTTTGCGCGGTTCGGTTTGCCTGTTGCCTTGCCGGCGACAAGTTCCATCGGCCCCGCAAGTAGTTCACTGTCCCCGCTGACGATCTGGACTGGGAAGAGCGAGTTGTTCCACCGGTAGGTTCTTCCCCACATGGAGACGCTCTGACCGTCAACCACAATGGGAGTAAACGGACTCAGGACGACTTCGTCGTCGCCCAGTTCGTTGCCTTTCCAGGGGCCGTCGACGAAATGGACAACGTGCACTCCGCCGCTCGATCTCGCCGCGAAGCAGCGCATAGCCTGGCCGTTATTTGTCGTGTCATCAGCGATATCCACATAGGAACTCGCGTATACTGTGCCGCATTGTCTCTGCGCCCATTCGATGTTGCCGTCATAGCCAAAGTAGAGCCTGTTGATAAGGTCCATGTCGCCGCCGGTTCGCGTGGCCCATATCCAGTTTGACCTGCCGTGCACGTACTCTACCGACCTGTATATCCGGCTGCTAACCGGCAGGGGAAGAGATGAGGCCTGCCAGAGACTGCTGACCGTGGATATCATGTCCACGCCGCCGCCCGGCTTCGACGCAAAACAGGCCATCGTGAGTCCGTCCGGGGTGGTGTTGTCTGATACGGACGAATAGACCGGGCTGCCTGCCAGGTTGAGCGAGGACGCCGTCCAGACACCGCCCGTCCTGGACACCAGGTCGATGCCGCCCGTCGATCTTGCCGCCCAGAGCGTGTCCAGCTTACCCCGAACTACGGAAATCCACGAGTAGACTGGGCTGCCCGCAAGGTTCAGGCTGCCGGCGGCCCACGCGCCTGAGCTCCCAGTGATCAGGTCGATCCCGCCGGTCGATCTTGCCGCGAAGCATCTCATCGTCTGGCCAGCGTCTCTGGTGTCATCGGCCACACACTTGTACACTGGGCTTCTGCTTATCCCACAGGACTGCGCGGTCCACGGGTCCGCCGGCGATGAACGCAAGATCAGATCCAGACCTCCCGCCGACCTGGCCGTCCAGACATAGTCTATCTTGCCTGTCACTGTCGATAGAGACACGTACGCTGTACTACCAGCCAGCCCCATGTCCGTAGCCTGCCAGTAAGCAGCTAACGTGCCAGACACAACACAGCAAGTGAGTGCGATTACAATAGAGGCAAACAGGGCTCGTCTACCGGCCATTTGTGCTACTCCTGTTCTATCCCACCTGACAAAAGAGACGCCGGACAAATGGCCGCTGCCCATGTCCGGCGTGTCAGGAACTCCTCGCGATACGCGTGAGCAGACCGCGCTACTCGGCAACTGCCTGAAACGCCTGGAAAGCACGGACACGAAGACTTCGCGATCATGTACACTGATTGCGGCAGTGATCCTTTGAACAAGCTCTCAGAATCGGCGATGTCTGACCACCAGGTGACCTTGTTCAGAAGTGTGGTCGGATTTCGCGACGAGACACTGCCCTGGCTAATTACGCCCAGGGTAGGGGAGACCTACTGGACGACTTTCGTCACAAGGGACGGTTACATTCTGTGGGCAGACAAGATCGTGCCATTCCTTAAGAGCCCTGGGGTCTTTAGGTGTCCATCCACCACAGAAACACTTAATCCTCCCTATCAGACTACGCTGATTGGAGCCAAAATGTCGTATGGAGCCAACTCGTTCCGCGATGGCGCCGGCAATGACTATGGAGTCTTCAAGTCGTTCAATCCAGACCTGGGTGATTGGTTCACGATATTCAAAGGCAACCAACCCCGCAATCTCTCCGAGCTGACCAGCCCTACCAGCACCGTACTGATCGGTGAGCCAGCGGAGAGAGGCGAAGTCATACCCGCGGGGGGCAGCTACCCCGGCAACTACCGCTACGTAGTCGGGCCTATATGGGCGACCATCACAAGTTATTTTCCTTCGGGCAGACACAATGGCGGCTCCAATGTCATATTCGCCGATGGTCACGCCAACTGGATGCATCAGGAGAAGTTGGCGCATGATCTGTCATACTGGCGAGCCAAAGCGGGCTCTCCTCCGGATCCCTGAGTATGAGTGAATACTCAGAAGTCACCCGGTCTTATATGCGCTGTTTGTTGAATACACTGCCGAACTCTCTTGACAACTGAAGGGTGAACATCGTCGAGTCGCGGCCTTCACCTGGGACTCGTCCAAGGCTGCGCTCCGTTGCTGCACGGACGGTGGTACTGCCGTCGAGCACATAGCCGTACCCTAGTCCGAACCGGGTCCGGCTACCGGTCGGCTGCTCCCACCGGGCCAGTTGCGCCGTAATCTCGCTCTTCTCATTGACCTCGCGGTTCCACTGGAAGAACTGGCCATTCACCCTTCCATCGGAATCGCGTCCGCCTATAAGCTCCGTGCGCCAGGTGTCCCGGCCTTTGGCATATTCCGCGTCTACTGCAATCCGCGCCTTGTCGGTGAACGTGAGGGAGTGATGCACCGGATGACCCATCATCGCTTCTTCCATAACCGGATCGATCAGGGTGGAAAAGCGTGGCATGTCCGTTCCGTAGAGTCCGGAAACACCTGCCGTCAGAGTGCCGCCGTTATTCAGATCGAACCGGCGACCGATGCGTCCCAGTAACATCGGATTGCCGTTGTTGTCCTTTCGAGCTCCGTTTCCGCCCATGACGGCGATCCAGTAATCGTAGTCGCCTCTGAATCCCTCCACACTCACTCCCCGATCGATGCGAATACCCAGGCTTTGCGGATAGAGTGACTGCAGTGGTCGGGTATGGGTCTCGTAGTAGGGCAGGTTGCCGAACGGAGCCACGAACTGGCCGAAGCGGATGTTTGGTTTGCCAAGCCCCATCTTATAGATGGCGTAAGCGTTGCCGAAATGCATCTGCCTGCCTCGACCATCTATGCCATTCATCTGGGTCACATAGGGCCACTGCACGGCCATGTCGAGAACATCGCGCTCGCCATCGTTGATGGTTGCCGTTGTCTCAAGCTCGGCCGCCATCAGCCGGCCTGTCGTCTCCTCCATCGGATCGGCTCCCGCAGCTTTCATGTACACGCCTTGATAGTCGATGCGTCCGCTGGTATTGCGGTCAGAGATGTGCCATCCTTTCGACCCCGGCTGCACCTCGGCATCTGCTTCCACTAATACATCACCTGTCTGTCCGGCGGCAAGTCCCCAGTTGGCAGCAAGGATCAACACGGCCGTTGCAGCGATAAGATTCTTCATAGATACCTCGCATTCTTCTCTGCGAACGCATCTTCCACGATTCGGCCGTCACGGAGTTCGATGACGCGGTCGGTCTGGTCTGCCAGGGTTGGATCGTGCGTGACGATTATGATCCCCAAACCCTCAGCTTTAAGGTCGCGGAAGATGTCCATAATCGCTACACGGGACTGGTGTTCCAGCCGCCCGGTTGGTTCATCCGCTAAGAGAAGCCGAGGCTTTCGCACCAGAGCACGGGCGATTGCCACACGCTGCATGTCGCCGCCGTTAAGCTGGTGCGGCAGTGCATGCACCTCCTTGAGCCCGACTCTTTCCAGTGCCTCAAGCGCGCGCTTTCGCCGGTCGCCCTCCCTGGCGAAGATAATTGGCAACTCCACGTTTTCCACCGCCGTAAGGGTGGGGATCAGGTAGAATAGCTGGAATATGAACCCAAGACTGTCACGGCGGAATGCCACCAGTTCTTTCTCCGGCATTCCGGTCACCTCAGTACCGCACACTCGGATAGTCCCTCTCGTCGGGGTATCGAGGCAGCCCACCTGGTTTAGAAAAGTCGTCTTTCCGGAGCCGGACCGGCCCACAATGCCGACCATTTCTGACGGCTGGACCGTCAGCGACATTCCGGCGAGAGCGTGAATCGTCTCCGAACCACGCTGATAACTGCGCCAAACGTCGGTTGCTTCCAATATCGAGGTCTGCATATCAGTTACTCCTTTCATTGGCAAGGCGGCCGTCCCGGAGACCGATTACGTGGGCGATCCGCGCGGCGAGTTCTTTGTCGTGGGTTGCCAGGACGATTGTTAGTCCGTTGTCGTTCAACTCGCCCAACAGTTCGAATACCCCATCGCGGGTCTTTGTGTCGACATTGCCGGTCGGTTCGTCCGCCAGCAGCAGTCTGGGCCGATTGATCAGAGCCCTGGCGATCGCCACACGCTGCATTTCGCCGCCGGACATCTCGGCAGGTCGGTGGGTTAGCCGATGGCCCAGCCCCACGCGCTCAAGGAGTTCAACCGCGAACTCTCGGTCTTTCTTGTCAGACCAGAGGAGCGGCATCTCGACATTCTCGACCGCCGTCAGCGTCGGCATAAGGAAGAACTCGGTGAAGACAAAGCCGATGTTCTCCCGGCGCAGGCGATCGCGCCCGCCTTCCGAAAGACGTATCTTACCTTCCTGGGTGATCTGCTCTCCGGCCACGCTGAGTGATCCGCTCGACGGCACGTCCATCACCCCCAGCAGGTTGAGCAGGGTAGTCTTTCCTGCGCCGCTCGGTCCGAGTACGCAGTAGAATCTGCCCGGCTCGAACGAGAGCGTGATATCCTGCAGCGCCTTGATCTCTTCAACTCCGCGCCGATAGACCTTGCCGAGACTGGTAGTTTGCGCTACCGGTGTTTCCTGTATTGTTAACACAGAGTTTGCCATGGAATCTACTCCTCTAGTTCGCGCCGCGGATGGCTTCTATCGGTTTTACGGCGCTGGCTCGCCTTGCGGGATAGAATCCCGCGAGTACTCCGAGAGCGATTGAAAGGCCGATGCACGCCAGAATTATGCCCGGTGATATGCCGATCAGCGTGGTGTCCGGCAGAGCGGAGAACTGTGATGCCAACGCTTTGCGCAGGAACCACTCCACTCCCCGGGCGCTCGCTACAGCTATTCCGATGCCGATCAACCCGCCCGCGGTGCAGATGATCACCGTCTCCGCCCAGATGAGGGCGAATATATCTCGGGGGCTTGCACCGATGGCCTTCATCATGCCGATCTCCCTGGTGCGCTCGAACACGGTCATAAGTATCGTATTGAGCACACCCACTGCTCCGATGGCGATTGCGACCAGCACGATCGCCAGCACGAAGACCTTGGTTACTTGCATAAGCTGCGAAGCGTTCTTCAGCAACTCAGAAAGCGGGAAAATGTTCATATTGCCGCCCAGTTCACGCAGGTTCTGGGTGGTCCGCTCCATGCTTGCGTTATCGATCTTCTCGGCACGCACCAGCACGACCACGATCTTGCCTGGGAGCTTGAAGATATCCTGCAGGCGCCGCAGCGGCATGAAAATGAACCCGTCATCCTGAGTGCCGGTGCGCTCGAGCAGACCCACGACCTTCATGTCCGCATCGTCCTTGCCCGCCGCTCTTCCGGCCGCATCCTGCCGCAGGTGGAAGGTATCTCCGACCCGCAGTCCGAGATTCCTGGCAATAGAAGTGCCGAGGATGACTTCGCGGGCATCTGCGCTGCTAAACGACGTGCCCGCGATCACCCACTTGGGACGCAGTTTGCCGTAGTCCCCGGTAATGCCCAGGAATATCTTGTTGTCCTTTGTCGCGGGGTTGATCATCGCGTCCATCAGTATCGGTGCGGCGTGATCCACACCCGGCGTGGACTTGATCCTGTCGTAGTAGCTCTCCTCCATGTAGCGCGGCCACTTCCCTCCGTGGAGAACGATTGTCGCTGCCTCGTAAGGGCACCCCTTGGGCACGACCATGATGTGTGCGCCGAGTTGGTTTACCTCGGTCTGCAGGCCCTTTTCATATCCGTGCTGGAACTCCAGCAGGGAATAGAGGACTGCGATCGCCACGCCGATACCCAGCAGGGTGAGCAGCGTGCGCACTTTGCGTCGTAACAGGTTCTTGACGGCTAGTCTTATGTAATCCATGGGAACACCTCCCTCTCCCCCTCGCCCCTCCGTTTCGGAGGGGGTTAGGGGGAGGTTTCTGTCTTTCCTACTCAGTGCGCAGAGCTTCTATGGGCTCCTGCCGGCTTGCACGAAAGGCGGGGTAGACGCCTGCTAACAGCCCGATCCCCAGTACGAATAGGAGCGTAGCAACTACGATCCTGGGATCAAATGTAGCAAGTTGGCTGTGGCTGTTCACTGTCATAAACTTGATGCGTGTGAGTCCTGCCACTACGGCCTTTTCCATGAGAGATGATCCGCTTATCGCCAGCGCCAGCCCGATGATTCCGCCTGCAGCAGTCATCAGTAGCGTCTCCAGCCAGATCAGCGAGAAGATGTGCATCTTACTGGCGCCCGTTGCTCGCATAACACCGATCTCGCGGGTCCGCTCGAAGACGGACATCAGCACCGTGTTCAGCACCCCGATGGCCGAGATCGCAATGGCGATGAACACAATGGCCATTACCAGCATCCTCGCCGACTCCATCATCCGCTGCTGAGTGCCGAGCAGTTCGGACATGGTGATTACGTCGACGCCTTCGAGCTTCTGGAGTTGCTCGCCGATCGCACCGGCCTGTGCAGGGTCATCGAGACGCAGGGCTACTGTTGTGACTTTGCCCGGCTTGTCGAATATCTGCTCTGCCAGGGCCATCGGGACGTAGAAGAACCCGTCGTCCTGGGTGCCGGTCGGTTCAAGGATCCCGATGATCTTGAGCGGGCGGTTTAGCTCGGGCACCCAGATCTCCTGACCCGGTGTGAACGGGTCGGTCTGCTGGTTGATGACAAGCTCAGTGGTTGCGGCATCAGACCCGAGGACAATTGCATCCGTCTGATCGTCCGTGAACCAACTACCGCCAGGTTTCAGCGTCCACCAGTTCTTTAGCTCGATTGTCCGCTGGTCCATGCCGTAGTAGATATCCGTGCGGTCGTCCCGCATGATCGCCGACATGAAGCCGGGTGCCGCAATCTGAACGCCCGGAATCTGCTCAATATCCTTGACCACATCTTTGCTCAGGTATGCAGGCGGTTTGCCGCCCTTGAGAAGTAGCGATGCGGCTTCGAATGGACATCCAGGAGGCACTACCAGGATATGAACCCCCATCTGCTGTAACTGCTGTTTGAGCGAGGCGGAGTAGCCCTGATTGAAGGACAGCAGGGTGTAGAGTACAGCCACTGCCACCGAAATTGAAAGGATCGTGAGTCCGGTTCGCACTTTTCGCAGTGTCAGGTTTCGCCAAGCTAATCGCCAGAATGACATGGTCTTCTCCTTCTCAGCGCAATTCCGCGCCCGAAGCCGCGATCTGCAGTTCACCACTATCGGACTTCACAACCTTGCCGGTGGTGCGGACATGCTTGCCTTCCTGACGAAGCGGGAGGGCAAATCCACCACCAAGGCTATCTGCGCGTATCTCACCGGTCTGGTCCTTCACATACCACCAGCAGCCGCTGCTCGGGCATCCCTTCGTTATCTTGCCCTCGATCGTGACGACTTTACCGACGAACTTGTCCGGAGACTGCTGGATGTCAGCGATGGCGGTTACTTCTGCTCCCGTACCCTGGCCGAAGACATTGGACTTCTTACCATCGCCTCCGCTGTAGACATACCATATACCAGCGCCCACCAGGGCGATTGCCAATATGACAATGAGTGTCCTTTTCATTTCCTCACCTCCGTGCCTAGAACGTCGTGTACGACCATGATCTTCCTAACTGAGAATGCCACCGCCTGGCAGGACTGCTCGTGCCCACTGATCGGCTTGATATCCTCTCCGATCTTGATCGGACTGTCTGCCGTCTTTCCAACGAGCTGTTTCAGAAACGACTTATCATTGAGATTCGTCGGCTCTCGATGCCGCTGAACGTAGACGCCTACGATCTGGGTGTCATTGTTGATGCCTACGACCACCTGCACGGCGCCGTACCTGCCGCGTGTCTGATGGGTAAGCACGGTCCCGACAACTTTCTTGTCCTTCTTGACTCGGTAGAACTTGAACTCGTTTTCATCCGGGTCGAGCTTGGCATTGATTCGCTTTTCAATTCTCTCTTTCTGTTCCTTGGTGTACTTCTTAGTCTCCGTGCTGTAGCTGTTCGCCCCAGGGAAGAAGTTCTTGATATCGCGGTCAGGATTGATCCAGACGCAGAGCGCGGCAAACGCTGCGCCTGCCAATATGCCTGATGCGGCAAATAACCCAACTGTGACCGCTATCGTTCTGATGCGTTTCATGAGTTTACCTCCTTGCGGGAGCTGGCTCCCGTGTCCTGATCATAGAGTGCTTTGTTGGACGGACGATTCTCTCGCGATCGCAAGTCACCCCAAGTCTTGATACGCGCCTTAGCCCTGGAGATGGGGTTGCGTAGTTGCACTCGTGGGTGATGATTGCGAATGAAATAGGCTGTAATCTATGCCGGAGGCGCTCTACCAGATGGAGGAAGATGACAAGGGGGTTGGTATGGTGACCACTCCGAGGCCGCTGACCACGTGAGTTGAGGCTGCCGCACCAACTCGGATCGTGTGGTTAGAGTAGCGATAAGGGTATCGATGCCCAGGTCGCGCAGCGGCTTGGGCAATACTACGGGTGTCTGATCGGTATCCGGTGCGGGAGATATGGAGCACCCGCATCCATCGGAGTCAGGCACGTCCGCGCATCCGCACGGCGTCTCCGTCCCTGAACTG
>CAYSLA010000142.1:0-6490 GCA_964431685.1 uncultured bacterium
CGTGAGAGGCAAGTGCAGCTTTGACCCGATGATCTCGAACGATGACGCTGCACGCATTCTGTCCGAGAATGCCAAGTCGGGGTTTCTGGATTTTCTGAACATAGTGATTGTGGTGGATCCCAAACGCAAGTAGACTGAAGGAGGCAATCATGAACAGGATTCTAACGGTTTCGCTGGCCATCGTATGTTTGCTGGCAGCTAACTTCGTGATGGCGGAAGACCTGGATACGTCACTCGACAGCCTGGCATCGGGACTGGCGGACTCGATCCATCAGGCAGGACTGCAGAGAATCGGCATCCCCGAGTTCACAAGCGGCGGCGGCAAGCTGGGTGGAAACACCGGTGCAGCGGGACAGTACGTGGCCGAGAAACTGGAGGAATTCCTCTTCAATAGAGCGCAAGGCAAGTTCTCTATAGTAGAAAGGCGCAAGCTCAACACAGTGCTGCAGGAGGCAAAGATCCAAGCCTCCGGGCTAACTGACGAGAAGACCAGCCAGGACTTGCTCGGCAAGATCCAGGGGCTCGACAGTCTTGTTGTGGGCAACCTGACCCGCGCCGGCAAGTCGCTGAAGCTCAACGCAAAAGTGGTGCGGCTGCCTGAGGCGGACTTTGTTGGGATCAAGTCCGGCAGTGCCGAGCTTGACTCAGACCTGGCTGCGCTGTTCGGAGAGACAGTGATCCTTGACCCCGATGATGGCAACAGGCCACCCGACGAATCCAGCGTGGTCACGGCGGTCACTTCCAGTCACTCCAGCACAAGCACGACTACAATGGTTTCGAAGAGCAAGTATCGCATCGAGATAGTGACAGACGGCAAAGCCAAACCGGTCTATTCCGCGGGCAGAAACCTCTATGTACCGGCCGGCAGAGACGAGGTGTTCGATATCAGGCTGATAAACGAATCTGATCGGCGCGTGGCAGTGGCCTTGTTCATTGACGGCCTGAACACTCTCGGACGAAAGAGGGAACTGCCGTCGCAGGCAAGAAAGTGGATCGTGGACGCCAACTCGAACGCGACCATCTCCGGATGGCAGATAGACCAGGACACTGCCCGGAAGTTCATATTCGTTGGTGCGGACGAGTCGCTGGCAGCCAGAATGCAGTATACGGATGAGATAGGAATCATCACAGCGTCGTTTTACCCCGAGGCCGTCGTCCAGACACCGCCTCAGGCCGCAGCGGAACTCGGGAAAGGACGCGGGCTTGGAACCGGCGAGGGCGAGGAGATAGAGTCCAGGACAACGGTTGTGCAGTTCAAGTCAGTAGAAGTTCCATCGGCAATAGTTACACTGCACTATGATTCGGTAGACGCCATCAAGAAACTTGTGAAAACATCCGATGAGTGAATTGCTGAGAGCGCTGGCGAGCCACGTACGCACCCTGCCGCCGGACGACGTCCACGTGGTGCCCGGTAGAGAGTGGCTTGAGGACTCACATTCGCTGCCGGCGGCGGAAGCGAGGATGGGACGCGCCAAAGTGGTTGAGCCATCCGGCGGAATACAACCAAAACCTGTTGGCGATGCCCAGGTCGGCCGGTTCTCCTATTTTCTGGACGGCATCCAATGCACGAGAGCTCCGCTCTACTACTCGATGGTCCCGGTGGTCTACGCGTACACCGCCGCTTGCGTGCGAAGACGCGACCCGGATGGCAAGATGTGCGGTCACGATTCCAGTTCCAGAGAGTCTCTGTACTTCCCGTTTGGTCTGATCGACCCGACAGCTCTGGGCACGTCGTCAATACGCATTACCGACACCACCCCGTCGGACTCCAAGCTGGAGGAACACCCTCAGGCGATAATCGAAGCAGCCCGAAGCCGGATTTCCCGCTCCCGCGAGGAGATGGAGGCAGATCTGGCGTCTCAGTGGTTGGCCCAGCACAGCGGAGGCAGCGACTGGCTTCTGGTGGACGGCTCTCTGAGCGGTGACTATGACCATTACGACTGCCCTAACATCGTAGGGATGATCAAAAGCCACCAGACACAGTATTTCGACATCAGCGACCAGCGCAAGATACTATCACTCAAACCCGGAGAACGCAGCGGAGTATTCGTGCCGCTCGGCCGCAAGCGGCGCGAGGTCTACAGTTGGTATCTGAGAATGCGGCCCAACACCGGCCAGGATGTGTATTTCGGTCTGGTGCGAGTTGAGGCCGCGGCGTGCGAGCGCACTTTCGAACTGGTTGATGAGATTTCCCGTTGGATACTGGCAGAACGGGCGCCGCTGAGCATGCCGGACTCGCGCTGGGACAAGATGATATATCCAATCCGCGACTGCGAACAGTATTTGCGGGCCAACGCCCCATCCCCGATTATGCTGGAATCGGTGATGTCCGGGGCGTAATGGACAATGAAGGGAAGGTAGCGTCTTTCGATTTGCCGGCATAGCCTCACCCGCCCCCAGTTGCCGATACTTCGCGGGCGAGTGCCCCGAAGACCACCGAGTTAGATACAACGCCGCGAGCGGACGTTCTATGTGCCGGCATAGCCTAAGCCGACCGGAGTCAGCGTATGAGGCGCTGGACTGTGGAGGTAAGTGCCGACGCCTCTTCGGGGCAAGCGCCCGCGAAGTATGGAGATTGGTAAGCAATGGCCCGAACCGATTGGTTCGGGCCCTATTTGCTGTGCAATGTTAGTGAAGCAAGAAGCTACTCGCTACACTTGCAGCCGCAGCCGCAGCCTTTCGAGGTGCTCTTGATCTTGTCTTCCATGTGCGCATCGTAAGCCCCAAGATCGAGGAATCCGTGGCCGCTGAGGTTGAAGAGGATAACTCTCTCCTTGCCTTCCTGTTTCGCGTTCTCCGCTTCCCGCATCGCCTGGCAGATGGCGTGGGCTGATTCGGGGGCAGGGATGATACCCTCGGTGCGCGCGAACTTGACCGCCGCGTCAAACACATCGAGTTGATCAAGCGCCACGGCCTCGATCATTCCCTTGTCAGCCAGCCAGCTTATCAACGGAGCCATTCCGTGGTATCTGAGGCCGCCGGCGTGAATCGACGGAGGGACAAAATCGGCGCCCAGCGTGTGCATTTTCAGCAGAGGCGTCATCTGGGCAGTATCGCCGAAGTCGTACTTGTAGGCACCCGAAGTGATGGTCGGGCACGCTGTGGGTTCCACTGCCACTCCACGCACGTTCTTGCCGGCCATCTTGTCAGCCATGAACGGCATAACTATGCCGCCGTAATTGCTGCCGCCGCCCACGCAACCTATGACTACGTCAGGATACACTCCAGCCATCGCAAGTTGCTTCTTGCACTCCAGCCCGATCACGGTCTGATGAAGAACGACGTGATTGAGCACGCTGCCCAGCGAGTACTTGACGTCATCGTGCTTCACGGTGTCTTCCAAGGCCTCACTGATGGCCATACCCAGACTGCCGGGACAATCCGGATCCTTCTCCAACATCTTGCGTCCAAACTCGGTCTGGTCACTTGGACTCGGAAACACCTCGGCGCCGTAGAGGTTCATCAAGGATTTTCGGTACGGTTTCTGGTAGAAACTGCACTTCACCATGTAGACCGTGCACCCTATGCCGAAGAAGCTGCAGGCCATGGACAGAGCGCTGCCCCACTGACCGGCTCCCGTCTCGGTGGCGATGCGTTTGGTGCCCTCAATTTTGTTGTAGTAAGCCTGTGCCAGAGCAGTGTTGAGCTTGTGGCTGCCTGCCGGGCTGACTCCCTCATACTTGTAGAAGATTTTCGCCGGCGTGCCCATCATCTTCTCGAGTTCGGTTGCTCGTATCAGAGGACTTGGCCGCCACAGGGCGAGCTTCTGCATTACCTCGTCCGGGATGTCAATCCACCGCTGAGTACTCATTTCCTGCTCCAATACTCCCATCGGGAAGATTGGGGCGAGGTCCTCAGGACCGCAGGGCTGTTGCGTCGCCGGATGAAGCGGAGGAGGCGGAGCTTCCCCCATGTCGGCTGCGATGTTATACCACTGGCTCGGAATGTCGCTCTGATTGAGCAAGAACTGGCGTTGTTCCATAATTACCCCCATTGTCTCGTGTCAGACGTCAGATTGTGGATGTCGCGACCGATGCGCAAATAACCGGCCACTGTTGGAATTATACCTCAAGTTGACAGCTTAATCAATCGTGATATTCATCTGAGGCATTTTCGACCGCTGGTGGGTAACTGCAGAATGCCTCCTAGACACCCGAATATTAGGGGTGTAGTGGAGGTAAGTAGTATGTGGCTGGTCTATACGGCGTGCTGGATTGTGGGGGCCATCGGGCTGTACGCTTTCCTGGTACGTACCTCTAAGGAACTGGATCCCAGGACAAACTTCGACAGCAGTTCGCTGGACCTGGATGTTCTGCCAACGCCTTTTGTCGCCAATGAACCGGAAGAAGTCCGGAAGGCTGCGTAAGGGCAGCGGGGCAGATAGTCAAAAAGGCCCGCGTCCTGTGCAGGACGTTCGGGCCTGATACACTTCTACTATCCAGCAATCTTCTTCTTGCTGCCGTTACCGAATCCGCGCAGAGTAGTCCCGGTCAGGCAGGCACTACGTAGGCAACAATCGCGCTAATCACCATAAACGTGATCGCCGCCCACTTGGTGATTTCACTGAGTTTGTCCTCAAAGCCAGGTTTGCCCTGGAAAGCAGATTCGGATTTGCCACCAATGGTTCCGGACAGCCCCTCGCTCTTAGTTGCCTGAGACATAATTATCCCAATCAGAACAAGAGCGCTGATCAACTGCAATGTGATAAAAACCGTGTGCATTCCTCTAGTACACTCCAAATCCGCCCGGCGCCGCCAGACTCACGATGCTAAGATGGTATCAGAAGGGCTCGGCGAAAGTCAAGTTGGCTTGACCATGCAAGGAGCGACCAGTATAATGTAGAGTAGTATGGAGCACAGACAAGGCCCCTGATTCTGACGACAGGGGCTTTGCGACATGTTACTAGAGGGCGATATGCGGATACTGGTTACTGGGGCATGCGGCATGCTGGGGCGTGAGGTTTGCGCCGCAGCCGCAACCGGTCATCAGGTCATCCCCACCGACATCCTCGATGAGTGCGGTGCACTGGACATCACCAACGCTGATCAAATGATGAGCAGCATAGGCGAACACAAGCCTGATATGGTGATCCACTGCGCCGCGATGACTGATGTCGACGGATGCACACGTGACCCGGAGAACGCCTATCGGATCAACGCTTTCGGCACCTGGAGCCTGGCGTGCGCCTGTGCGAAGACAGGCTGTTCGCTGGCCTATGTCAGCACGGATTTCGTGTTCGACGGCACAAAGACTGAGCCGTACACCGAGTTCGACATGCCGAATCCGCTCAGCGCGTATGGGGCAAGCAAGCTGGCAGGCGAGAACGCAGTCAAGGAAACTATCAGAAACTTCTACATAGTTAGGACAAGCTGGCTGTATGCTCCGCATTCGAAGAACTTCCCGCTGAGCATCCTGAAAGCTTCGGAGACGCGCAGGGAGCTCAAGGTGGTGGCAGATCAGATTGGCTCTCCTACATACGCCCGAGATCTGGCGGAGTTCCTTGTGAGTCTTGCCGGTTCGCCGCTCTACGGCACGTATCATTTCAGTAACGCCGGATGCTGCTCCTGGTACGATTTTGCGGTCAGGATTCTTGCCAGCGCAGGGAAGACCGATGTTGATGTCATGCCGATATCGTCAGACGAATGGCCCACACCCACCAGGCGGCCAGCACAGTCGGCTCTGCGGAGAATGCGGCTTGAGTTGCTCGGCCGGGACAAGGTACGCAGATGGGAAGATACCGTTGAGGAGTTTGCTCACGAATGGACTACAGCAAGACAGTAAACCTGCCTGATACCGCGTTTCCGATGAAGGCCAACCTGCCAAACAGGGAGCCGGAAATACAGAAACAGTGGGAAGAGCGAGATATCTACAACAAGCTGATATCCCGACCGGCCCCCAGGGGTCTGTTTGTCCTGCACGATGGGCCGCCCTACTCCAACGGCGACATTCACATCGGCCACGCTTTGAATAAGCTGTTGAAAGACTTCGTTGTCCGCTACAAGTCGATGCGGGGCTACCGGACGCCCTACGTTCCCGGATGGGACAACCACGGACTTCCGATCGAGAACAAGGTATCTGGCGATTTCCGCAAGAAAGGCATCACGCCCTCGATACTCGAGATGCGCCTGGCGTGCCGCGATTACGCCACGAAGTGGGTTGATGTCCAGAAGGAACAGTTCAAACGCCTCGGCGGACTGGGAGACTGGGACAAGCCGTACCTGACAATGAGCCGCGAGTATGAGTCCGCGATCATCAAAGTATTTGGCGAGCTCGCGGAACAAGGCTACATATACCGCGGCCTCAAGCCAATTCACTGGTGCATACACGATGAGACCGCCCTCGCGGAAGCGGAGATAGAGTATAACTCTCACACCTCACCGTCCATATACGTTCGGTTCCCGCTGCTTGCAGATCCGCACAAGTTTTTCCGCGACAATGGCACACCGTGTTTCACCGTAATATGGACAACCACTCCTTGGACAATCCCGGG
>CAYSLA010000142.1:6590-8975 GCA_964431685.1 uncultured bacterium
CCGCGGTGCTGGAAACCCTCAAAGATAACGGCACTCTGCTTGCCCAGTCGAATATCGAACACAGCTACCCGCACTGCTGGCGGTGCAGGAACCCGCTGGTCTTCCGTACAACCGTGCAGTGGTTTATGTCTCTGGACCACAACGACCTGCGCGCGAAGATACTGGCTGCCCTGCCCAACATAGAATGGTTTCCCGCAGAAGCTCAGACCAGGCTAACGGCAATGATGGAGAACTCTCCTGACTGGTGCTTGTCCCGACAGAGATCGTGGGGCGTGGCGATACCCGTCTTCTTCTGCAAGAAGTGCAGCCACCCTGCGATGACGCCTGAAACCATCAACGCAGTCTATGAAGACTCCAGGAAGAACGGGTCGGATTCGTGGTTTGAGAAGGATGCTTCGGATCTGCTGCCACCGGGCTTTGTGTGTGAGAAATGCGGCGGCGCCGAGTTCGAGAAAGAAGACGACGTGCTGGATGTCTGGTTCGATTCCGGCTCGAGCTGCAGGGCAGTGCTTGAACAGCGGGAAGAGCTGGAGTTCCCCTCGGATATGTACTGCGAAGGCTCTGACCAGCACAGGGGTTGGTTCAACAAGTCACTGGTGGTCGGAGTAGCAACAAAGGGCCAGTCGCCTTTCAAGGAACTCGTGAGTCACGGGTTTGTGCTTGACGCGGAAGGCAAGGCCATGAGCAAGTCCTTAGGCAACGTGATAGCCCCGCAGAAGGTGATACGGGACGTTGGCGCTGATGTGCTTCGGCTGTTCATATCGAGTTCCGACTACTCAGACGACGTGCGGATCGGCGAGGAGTCGCTGAAGCGCGTCACTGACTCCTACAGGCGTATCAGAAACACGTTCAGATTCATACTGGGCAACCTCTGCGATTTTGACCCGAAAGAGGACGCGGTGGCGTATGAGCAGATGGAGGAGGTAGACCGGTTCGCTCTCCACAGGCTGGAGGAACTGATCGACCAGGTAACCTGGGCATACGACAGATACGAGTTCCACAAGGTATACCGTACGGTCCACAACTATTGTGCAGTCGATCTGTCCAGTTTCTACCTTGATCTGCTCAAGGACAGGCTCTATGCGTCGGGGGCGAAGTGGAAGGTGCGGCGCTCAGCTCAGACCGCTCTGTATCGCATTCTCTCATCGCTCGCTCGAATTCTGGCGCCAATAATTCCGCACACGTCCGAAGAAGTATGGCAGCACATGATCGGATCAAACAAAGCCGAATCCGTCGCTCTGACCGATTTTCCGGAAGTGGACCACCAGTGGATGGACGCGGATTTGGCCGAGCAGTGGGCAACCATACTCGATGTGCGCGACTCCGTCATGCTGGCGCTCGAAGAAGCTCGCCAGGGCGGTAAGATAGGCAAGTCCCTTGAGGCAAGGGTCAGGCTTCATCTGCCGCACGAGGTGGATGACACCCTTGAGTCCTATAGTGAATCGCTCTCGTCAGTATTCATCGTCTCGCAGGTGGAGCTTGTCCGCTGCGATTCCGGAGAAATAACTGTGGAGGTGCTGCCTCCACTTGGGACGCGCTGCGACAGATGCTGGCTGGTGCTTGAGTCAGTCGGCAACAATGAGCAGCACCCAACACTTTGCGACCGATGCAGCGCTGCAGTCCAGGAAATGGAGCCGGTCGCTCAAAGCTAATTGCCGGGAGGTCCGCATCGTGGGGAAGAATCAGATGTCTGGGAAATACAGGAAAGTGCTGCTCTCAGAGAAGGAACGGATTGAGCACGAGAGACGCTCAATACTCGGGCAACACTCGGAAATGGCAGAGGAAATCGCCGACAATCACCCGGGAGACGCGGGATCGGAGACGTTCGAGCGCACCAAGGAACTTGCCATCGATGCACACATGCGCGAGGTGCTGGACCACATAGACGAAGCGCTCAGAAAGATTGATGAGGGAACATTCGGCAAGTGCGAGAGTTGCGGTGAACAGATCAGTTCCTATCGCCTGAAGGAGATACCATACGCGTCCCTGTGCATCGAGTGCCAGGAAAGGATTGATGGCAGCTAGTTTGGCGCGCCCCAACTCTGCCCGGTTCTATATACTGGCGGCCGGGGTGACCATCATTGATCAGGTCACCAAGTCCATCGCACGCGCAACTATACCCGATGGGTCTAGCATCCGCGTCATACCCGGACTCCTTGATCTCCAGCTAAGCTACAACAGTGGCGGAGCATTTGGGATGATGCCGAACATGGCCCCGCTGTTCATTCTAGTCGGGCTTGTAGCGGTCTTCGCCATAGTCCGCCTGCGAACAGCCGACCGTGGCGCGGAGACACTGTCAACCGGGCTCGGGCTTCTCCTGGGCGGAGCAGTGGGCAACATGATAGACAGAGTCGCGTTCGGCAGTCAGGGCGTCACCGACTTCAT
>CAYSLA010000143.1:0-8926 GCA_964431685.1 uncultured bacterium
TTCTCGATAGCTTCGACGCGAAGTGACAGAGCCGCCAGATCGCGCTTAACGCCATCAACGTCCACACCCAGAGCAGCCAACTCGTCCTTGAACTCGTTGACCAATCTGCTGATGGTGTCTACATCCGACTTCTTCGCCAGACCGGACACGTCCGGTATCTGAATGCCCTTGACTGCTGAATCGACGTCTGCCTTGGTAGCATAGCCGAACAGGTCTACGGGCTGGCCGGTCTTGGGATCCGTAGGCTTCTCTCCCTCCTGGATGAGAGGAAGCAGCCTCTGGATGACCATGGCGAACTCGTAACGAGTGATAGGGTTCTTACCCTGGAATGTCCCGTTAGGATAGCCCGCGATCAGGCCTTCCTGCTGGAGCTCGTCTACGGCGTCATACGCCCAGTGCTCCTCCGGAACGTCAGTGAACGCGCGCTGTGCGAAAACAGGACCAACGCAGATCACTGCGAGAGCCAATACGAGATAGAGTGTTTTCATGATAGTCCTCCTTGAACCAAACTGACAAATACCTTCGCTTCGTCAGCAGATCGCCGGAGCAGGGGTAGTATCCATGTTGCCTTCTCCCGATCCGACATTGCTTCAGATGCCAGGCACTTGTCTATGCTATCACCGTCAGCGACTTCAGGCTTCTCAAGGATGTTTCACCTCCTTTCTCGCCTGCGCTGTTTAATTGGTGTGACAGCCAAAATCCATAGCTCGGGGAATGTTAGCACAACTAACGCTCCCATGTCAACAGTAGATAGACGGGAGTCTTACTGGGATATTGCAGCAATATTGCACCAGTTTTCAAGGATTCTTTCACAGTGTTCTGCAGGGACATCAATAATGCGGGCCATCCGGCAAACCGGTCACACATTGCGCTCTCCGGAGGCAAGATATCGTTCGGCGAGGATTATCGCAACGTAGTCGTCGTACGGCCTGCACGGCACCTGGAACGACAGTGGGACAATTCGACCCAGGCCGCGGGGAGGGTTCATCTGGAAGAAACGCTTTCGCGCATCCATAGTCGTCAGGTGTTCGTCAACAATCTCCACTTTTGCGATGCCCAGCGACGCCAAGCTGTCTGCGATGTGCGCGCTTCCGGTGCCGTTGCCGAGCACTACCACGTCCGCACCATAAGTATTCGCAAGCTCAAGGAGCTTCGCGGGAACGTCCCGTGTATGCAGCACCTCGTGAAACAGGATCTGGCACGCGGCCCGAACCGAGTCCTCGTCACCGCACGCGCACTTCGCACACCTGGCCACCGCAATGCCGGATTTCTCCCGTCCGGGGTCTACCGCCAGAATCGTCCGCGAATGATCGCTCATCTTACCGCACTGATCTCGAAACGCATCTTGTCCATACTCAAAGGCCCGGACGCATAGACATCGGTCGCCGCGTACACATCCACCTTCACGCGTGACTCCTGCTGCCTGATCCTTTCGACCAGCCTCATCAACGCCTCAACCTGAACTCTCTGGTCCTGACCGCCGCCGGAGACTCCGCCGGCCACAGGTACTATGCCCGCACGTTCGGCTTCTCTACCAACCTGATACTGCAGGAAGTCCATCACAGCCAGCAGGATTCTGCCTTCCGAGAGCCGGCCGTCGAGTCGTCCGCTGGCAATCAGTTCTCCACTACGGTATGCACGACTGTTTACGTAGAAGCGCAGTTCCACCGGCACCTGCTCGCCACTCAAAGTGTTTCTGGCACAGACAACCCTGACCAACACGTCGTGCAGCGAAGTGCCGATAAGATCAACGGCGAGGTCGACGCAGGAGCTCTCCAGGAGCGGAAGAGGGTACGGATCATCGGCGTTCTGGCGATAGACCACGTTTACAGCGCGGCCGTTCGACCCAAGCACCGCGCCGTCCTTCTCCGCCTTGCTGCTTGCCACACGCAGAAGAGAAAACACGTCGCTTCTGACCCCAAAGGCTGACTGTCTGGAACTGATCACCGCCCTGGCCAGTTCATCCCCACGACGAAAGATGAGATCGCGAGTGCGGAGTTCTGACGCCTGCTGTTCAAACTCTATCTTTTCACGCCCAACCTGCACCAGCAGCCTGTGCTGCTCTTCCAGTATCCGGTTCTGTTCCTCGAGGGCTCGGCCCTGCTCGGCCAGCTTCCTGTCCGCGACGGCTACCTCACGCTGAGTCTGCGCCAGCTTGTCCCGTGTGGCCGCTAACTTATCGCCAGCTTCCACCACGTCCGCCTTGGCTCTAGCTAGAGCAACCTGAGCAGAAGTCAGCTTACCCTGAACTTCACGCAGCTCCTCGGTTTGCAGGTTCAGTTCCGTGACCGCGGCCTCATTGCGTCTTCTGACGTTCTCAAGCTCCCGCTTGCGGGAAGCGATCTCCTTCTCCAACCTCGCGACCACTGACTTGGCCTTCTTCTCCGCCGCCACGGCAAGGACGGTCTTCTTGCGGGCTTCGTCTACTTCCTGACGGCGCAGTTCCATCTCGGCGACTAGCTGACTACTCCGAGAAACCAGCGCCTCGTTTCGCTTCGCCAGCCCGGCATTGGAACTTGTCAGAACGCGATTCTGCTCGATTATCTGCTCGCCGTGAGTAAGCACACGCTTGAACTGCGAGTTTACCGTCACCAAAGTGAGCAGCGCGATGCCTGAGATAAGCATTCCGGTGATGGTTGTGACAACTATGGCGGTATACTTGGGACGCATGCCAAACAACGTTAGCCTGCGCTTGCCCATACGTCTGCCAAGTATGTCGCCGAAATAGGCGATGAATCCGGAAACGCTTATCAGAGCGATAATGAATAAAATGGTATATCTCATAGTATCACTTGGAGGCCCGTCTCAAAAGGGCGAATGCGGCGGCTATGCCCAGAACATCTGCCGTGAATGCACCCGCAATAGGAGTCAGGTTGCCCTGAATCGCCAGCGAGCAAGTATAGTGCCATATCATCCAGTATATCAGAATAATGAAGACGCTGAGTCCAAGACCCACCGAAGAGGCACTCCTCTGCGGCTTAATACCCAACGGAGCGGCAAGAAGCGCAAACACCAGACTCGACAGCGGTAGGCTGAGTTTGTTCCATCGCTCCACATCCATCTCGCGGATCTTCTCTAGCGGCCTGTCCGGATGAACACGCAGATAGGCAACCATTTGGGATATCTCCGCAAAGGTCATTTGTTCAGGGTCTTTCTGATACAACTGGAGTTGACGTGGGGTCTTCTCCAGATTGACCTGCCTGGTATTGGACTCCCCAAAGGACGACATCGCTCCCGAGTTGGACCCGAGGCTCTGCCAGAAGCCACCATACAATCTCCATCTGAACTTGAGCGAGGGATCCGAAGCCCCTGCCCACTCAGCCTTGGACGCATAGAGAATCCCCACCGGACGGCTATCCGAGAACTGAACGATCGTAACATCCTTCAACGCTCCAGTGCCCCGATCCATTCCGCCACCGACCCTCAGAAGCGAACCGGTTCCTTCATCAAACAACGTAAAGGGATGCTCATCAACTCCTGCCTGCTGGAAGACCGCAGACTGCAGGTCCTGATTGCGCACGTTGGCCCACGGAGTGACCACTTCATTGAGCAGGATTGAGGCGGCGCTCACCAGCGCGCCGAAGAAGATGATGGGCACCGCGACCCTGTACAAGCTGATGCCGCCGGCAAACAAGGCTACCACTTCACTATCCCCGCTCATTCTGCCGATTCCGAGCAACACAGCCAGCAGCGTGGACATGGGCAGAGTGAACACCAGAATGGACGGGAGGTAGAGAAGGACAATCTGGAGGGCGGTAATCAGCGGCATCCCGTTCATCACCCAGTTAGTCAGCTTCAGCAGGTAGGATCCAGCAAAAAACACCGATGTGAAAGCGCTCACGCCAAAAAGAAACGGGCCAAACAATTCCCGAAGCACCAGTCTGTCGAGCAGTCTCATTCAGGCGTTCTCACATCTCAAACCGATCACCCAGGTAGAACTTTCTGGCGATCGGGTCGTTCGGGAGGTCCTCGCTCGTGCCGCTGGTCTTGATCTCCCCTTCGCTCATTATGTAGGCGCGATCAGTTATGGCAAGAGTCTCGCGGACGTTGTGGTCCGTGATCACGATGCCAATGCCCTTGTTCTTGAGATGGCGGACAATGTCCTGAATGTCGCCAATGGCAATAGGGTCTACTCCGGTGAATGGTTCGTCCAGCAGAATAAAGGACGGATTGGTGGCCAGGGCCCTTGCGATCTCAACTCGTCTTCGCTCCCCGCCGGACAGCACCTGGCCACGGCTGTCTCGCACCTGTGTGATGCCGAATTCCTCGAGCAGGTCGTTCGTCCGCTTCATCCTTTCCGTCTTACCAACGCCAATCATCTCCTGGACCAAGAGTATGTTCTCGGATACCGTAAGCTTTCGGAAAACCGACGGTTCCTGCGCGAGATATCCGATTCCCAGGCGTGCCCGCAGGTACATGGGCTTGTGGGTAACATCCACGCCATCGATCAGCACCTGCCCATAGTCCGGACGGACAAGGCCTACCATCATATAGAAGCTGGTGGTCTTGCCTGCGCCGTTGGGGCCGAGCAACCCAACAGTCTCACCCGTGTCCATTTGCAGGCTTACGTCGTTGACCACGCGTCGACCCTTGTATACCTTTACCATGTTGTGTGCTTCGAGCTTCACTTGGCAGCCTCTCCGGCGATTGGTGTAACCTCGATGCGGCTTGGTTCCTTCGAGCCCTCTATCCTGAAACGGAAGACATCCGGTCCGATGCCCGGCTTCACGTTCACCTGCGCCTGATCACCCGTTGCGACCGTTGGAGCGCCGAAAACCTCCGGATTCTCGTAGACGATCTTAACCGACCCGGTCAGAGTGACAATCTGGGTCGTGGACTCGTAGACGGCCTTGTCCGCATAGGCAGTTGTTCTGGTCTTAGTCCCGGACGGCTCCGTGGCCACATATACTATCGACAGAGGGCCATTTAGCGCTGCGTTCTTCAGCATACCCATACCTGAAGTGGACGTCCTGGAATCTGGAGAGGAGAACAGCGTGAGCGTCAGATCAGCGGCGTCGGCCGTCAAAGAAGTCTTCGAATCGGCGTCCCTGGTCTCGAGATGAACTCCGCCTTTGGCAACCAGCTTCGACTGATAGAACTCAATCGGCGTCGCGGTGATGACAACCGTTCCATCGGCGGACTTGTAGGTTGCCGCACTCAGGCCGCCTCCGACCGCCAGCAACGATACAGCTACCAGGACGGCCACGCATATCTTCTTTCGCATGTTCATATTGTACCTCGCAGTATCTGACCGATCAGACGGATAAGTCGGTTCGGTCAGCGTGCCGTGTCTTGCTCACAGTTTGGGCGGCGAGCCCTTCACGGTGAACTTCTTCAGACCGGTGTCAGCCTCAAATGCTGCGGCCTCCACAATTCCCACAGTCGAGTCTATCTTTACGCCGCCGTTGCCAATGACTCGCTGCTCGCGGGCGTACCACTTCACCCACTGGCTGGTGAGCGACGTTTCCCTTACAACGCTGCGCAGTTTGACACCTCCGGTCGCTGTAACTATGCGGTTGGCGGTGTCGGCAATGGCGCTTGGAGCCTCCATAGTGGCAGTAAGCTTGCCATTCTCATAGAGCTTGCCGCGGAATCCCACCAGTTCTCCGGTCTGCGCGACTTCGTTACCTCGAAACTCGTCCGCGGTGGCTTCCATGCGCAACTTGCCGTCCTCGACCCATCGAAGGGTCATCTGTTTCTGAACCATCGCCAGTTGCGGTTTTTCTGGTTCGCCTGGCACGACAGGCGGTTCCGGGCTGTCGCCCGGGGGTTGTTGACCAGACGGCGGCTGTGATGAAGCAGTCGAGGCCGATGGACTCGTCTTGACGGCAGGCGCGTCCGACGCCTGCTTCTTGCCGCAGCCACAAACCGAAACTGCAAAGATAATTGCCAAAACAAACAAGATTCTTGTCGGGTTCATAATTCTAACTGACGGTCTCGAAGGCCAGCTATCGCCGATGCACAGTCCCTTCGAGCTTCAATGCCCCTGCGCTTCGGCCCGCACGACCGGAGTCGGTTTCCTTACATATATTGGCACCAGGGAGTACGGATCGTCCGTATCGCCAGAGTCGAGTCTGGCAGATGCCAGGTTCAGCAAAACCGCTCCTCGCGCGAACGACTGCCATCTCGGCGCGATAACGCAGCCGGTGCCTGCCAGACCGACTATCATCTGAGCGTTTACAACCGCCCCGCCGCCGCAGAACAACGCCTGACTGCACTGCCTTGACTGCGCACAATCGAGGGCCAGTTCCTGTGCTTTTTGCACGGCCTCCTGCACGGGACCGACCAGGTAGTAGTCTCCATCAATCGAGACTCTCTCACCTTCACGGTAGATCGCCCAATAGACCTCTCCGCTTCTCGCGTGTATCATCGGGCAGACAGGCCCGTTCCACGGGCCGGCTCCGGAAGCCAGTGCGTCCAGCGTCGGCACGCCCACAATCGGGCAACCTAGCGTGTATGCCAGCGATTTTGCCGTAGTGACTCCTATCCGCAGTCCGGTGAATGACCCTGGACCCAGGGATACCGCGATGCCTTCAATGTCCCGCACGCCAAATCCGGACGCAGAGAGCACGTGCTCTATCTCCACGTTGATTCGCCTCAACAGGCTCATCTTGTGATGGAAGTGGTGCTCACAGATCAGTTCCGGTCCTTTGCCAAGAGCCAGTGAGCAAATATCGCCGGATGAATCGATGGCAAGACTAAGCATCCACACTCTCCATCCGCAGTCCCTCTACAATACGCGCCTGCGAGCAGTTTATACTGATGGTACGAAGGTCGTCCGGACCTGACAAGATCTCTATGTCTACAGTGTCTGGCGGCAACAAACCGCTCATTCGCTCAGCCCACTCAACTACACTGACACCGCCGCCATAGAGATATTCGTCTATGCCGAGGGTCTCAACGTCCACTTCGTTCTCCAGCCTGTATAGATCGACGTGGTAAAGAGGCATTGCGCCTTGATGCTCATGTATCAGGTTGAAGGTCGGGCTGTGAATATCGGCATCCAACCCCATTCCAAGGGCTATTCCCCGGGTAAACGTGGTTTTGCCGGCGCCAAGATCACCGCGCAACGCTACGACATCGTTTGGCCCAAGCAGCGAGCCCAGCCGCTCGCCGAGCGCGACGGTCTCGTCAGAATCATGTGTGTATAAGGTAACACGCAATCAGAAATGCTCCCAACTATCCGGCAACCTGCTTTCGGCGCCTCCGGACCCAACCAGAATCACTCGATCCCCCTCCAGCACCTCACCAATCACCGTCACGTCTGAGCCCGCAACGCGAGCCGCTTCACTTACCTCGTTCAGTCGCTCGCGGTCGACCGCTGCAAGCAACTCGTAGTCTTCGCCTCCAACGCAAGCCACCTCTGTCTGGTTCCAGCCAAGTGTGCGGCAGACCGTCACAAGCTCACTGGAGATCGGCAGGTCCTGGGAGTTGATTCGTGCGCCGACCCCCGAAGCTCTGCACAGTTTCGGAAGGTCTGCGGCCAAACCGTCTGATAAATCCATCATTGCATGGACCGCACCTGTCGCGGTCATTGCGCGTGCAGCCTCAACCCTCGGAGTTGGCCTCAGGTGACTATTCACGAGAGCGGCCGATACCTCTATCGCGCCGTCACGTCCGTGGTTCTGCAGGAGTCGCAAGCCGGCAAGTGAGTTACCGAGACAGTTCGTAACCATCAGCAGGTCACCCGGTCGGGCTCCGCTCCGCAGAACGGCGGACGCTCCCGCCAGATCGCCGATCCAGGTGATGTTGACAACAAGAACCTCGCTGCGAACGGTGTCGCCGCCAACTACAGCGCTATTCCACCGCTTGCACGCCGATCCTAGACCCTCATAGAGATCCCGCACGAAATCCAGATCCGCATCTGGCAGTCCAAGAGAGACAAGAGCGTGCCGTGGAACAGCACCCATGGCAGCAACATCGCTAATGTTTGCGACGGCAGACTTCCAGCCGATCTCATAAGCAGACGCCCAGTCCGTGCGAAAATGCACGTTCTCCACCAGGAGATCGCAAGTAACAACGATATCATCTTCGCCGAAACGCAATATGGCGGCGTCGTCGCCTATTCCAAGCCCGAGGCGCTCCACAGGAAGACCACACGACGCCTTCCGTGCGATTTCGATTATGGCGTTTTCCCCGCCTGCATCAGAGATTTTCACGCTCTGATTATACCAGTTGATGGGCAATTACCGCCAACTCCGGCTGGATTGTCAGCACTGATGTTTGCCACAAGACATCAAAAATGATACTATGTTGTTGCTGTTCAGTGTAAGGCCCCATAGCTCAATGGCAGAGCGGGCGGCTCATAACCGCTTGGTTCTTGGTTCGAATCCGAGTGGGGCCACCATCGAAAATGGCGGAGTGTTGTGTGCTCCATTTTTCGTCGATACACCAGCCTCGTGCACGCACTGCGGCCTCGCAGAAAAAAAAAGTAAAAATCTGTTGAATTACCAGTTGACAGATGGCTGGAAGTGCGATATACTACAATTGTAAGATTCATCCACCGTGGTTGCATGATGGTCTTTACCATTGGGCTGGGGGCGTGGTGGAAATTTCGTAACTTGGTCCGAAGGGAGAAGTAAAAAATGAAGCTTCTAACGAAATCCGTAGTAGTGGCCACAGTGCTGTGCTTTGTGGCCGGGCTCTCCGCCGGTGCGGCTGTATCGTCATACAGCTCAGGTGCCGGTGACTTGTTCGCAGGTGAGAACCTGTTTGCCCTGCCGGTAGTTCCGACCGACCTTGACGGGTCAGGCAACGGACCGGGCTATCCTGAGTGGATATTGGCTGGATTCGATCTTACCGGCACGAATCTTCAGCGCTGGGATGCCGCGACACAGGCGATGTTGTCTCGTGGCGACACTGGATTCGGCAACCTGCTGTCAACTGACGGCTATTGGCTGAACGCCGTTGATTCAACGCCGTTCAC
>CAYSLA010000144.1:0-8914 GCA_964431685.1 uncultured bacterium
CGAAGCGCGGTCGCCAGTCCAGTATGCTTCGCGGACGCTTGTCCCGAAGCGCGGTCGCCAGTCCAGTATGCTTCGCGGACGCTTGTCCCGAAGCGCGGTTCTGCAGAGGCTACTCCTGCGAGCTCTCTTTCAGTCGCAGCCACGAAGAATACACGACCCTCTTTGGCAGCTTGAACTCTATCATACACCGGCGGATGGCGTCCCTCTCGCTCAACCCTTCGCGCACTAGCAGCAACAGCCGGTCGTTTAGTTCGTCGGGTTTGGTCTCAAGAGGCGCACTCTCGTTGGCTGAGGCGCCGTGAACCACAATCACGATCTCCCCCCGCACCTGACCGGGGCTGTAACGCTCGATAGCCTCAGAAACCGTTCCCCTGAAGTGCTCTTCATGGAGTTTCGTGGTTTCGCGAACGATAACGACCTTCCGGTCGCCGAGCTCTTTGCGCATTGACTCGAGGGTCTTGACAAGCCTCGACGGGGCCTCGTAGAAGACCAGTGTCCTGGTGTCACGGCTTAGAGATGCGAAGAACGCGAGCCTTTCGCCAAGCTTCCGCGGAGGAAACCCGTCAAACGCGAAATGTGATGTGCCAAATCCGGATACCACAAGAGCTGCGATCGCAGCCGTCGGTCCTGGCACCGGCTCCAGCGTCACTTTCTCTGCGATACACATGGCAATCAGCTCGTGGCCGGGGTCGGATATGCCCGGAGTCCCGGCGTCGGAAACCAGAGCAACACTCTTGCCCGACTGCAACAGCTCCAGTATCTCCTCCGCACGACGCCCAGTGCTGTGCTGATGATAGGCTATCATTGGAGTATGAATGTCAAAGTGGCTCAGCAGCTTGCGGGTCACTCTTGTGTCTTCAGCAGCAATAGCATCGGACTCGCGAAGAACACGCAGCGCCCTAAGAGTTATATCCTCCAGGTTGCCTATGGGCGTGGAAACTATCCTCAAAACTCCCGTCATCGCCAGTCCAACCAATCACATTGCAGATATGACATTCGGGGGCGGGATTCGACCCGCCCCCTCAGAAAACACGCTCGTTTATGCTAGCAGACCAAACTGCGATCTGCGTTACTCACCGCTGCGTGAAGGCTCAGGTCCGGAAGGACGTCCGCCGGACGCCGGGGCATTCTGGTTCAGTTTCTCCCAGGCCTCTTTCTTAATCTGGTATTCCTTCAGCCACTCCTCTTCCTTTGCGACCAGGTCTCCTCTACCCAGCTCCTTGAACTTTGCCAACAACTGGGTGTGCGTGTCTGGATCGTTGATGGCAACCTCGCTGGCCTCGATATACTGGCCAATAGCCTTCTCCGTTTCCTTGTTCTTAAGGAGGAGATCAGCTAGCAGTATCCTCAAGTCTGCACCCTCGACAACAGCGTTGTCGCCCTCAAGCATCGGGTAGAGTACCGCTATAGCCTCTTTGGTCTTGCCAGTCATCGCGAGAACCTGGGCAAGTTTCGCCTGTACGAAGTGATTGTCCGGCGTCAGGCGAGCGGCATTCTGCAATGCATCGACGGCCTTCTTTATCTTCGACTCAGCCTCAGCCTGCGTCCTGGATTTCTGCGCCTCACCGAGCAGCCAATAACCGAGCATCTCAGGATTCTTGATCTCTACTTTGGCAACCTTGGCGATTTCGGCCTGAATCTTCATCCCTTCCTGCATTTCGCGGAACTGACGGATTGCGTCCCGGCGGGTCTTCATATCCTTCTCCGCCAGTTTCTCAGGAGTCTTGTCGACAACTGAGTCCAGCTTCACTATGTAGATGGCGTTGTCGGTAACCAGATCTCTGACGGCGGAAGGTTTCATTGAAGCGAGCAGGTCGCCCATCTCAGGAGGGAACGCGAACTGTGCATCGAAGCTGTACTCCGCTGCACCGCCCTGTGACTTGTCAGGAGACTGTGAATGCTCGGCGACGAGTTTTGCGAAGTCAGCGCCGGCTCCAGCCTCCTGCAGGATCTTCTGAACCTTGGTCTTGAGCTGCTCTTCCGGAACGTTGCCCTTCTGCAACACAATCATCCGGATCTTGTAAGACTTATAGCTGTTGCGAACATCGGCCTCCGTGACGGAAGCTACTTTCTTCTTGACGTATTCCTGGATACCCTTGACAGCCAGTTGAGAGCGAACCTGGTCTTCGGGAATCTGCTGCCGCGCACGTTCTTCCTGGTCGGCAACGCTTGTGTTGACTGAGCTTAGTTCCTTCTTGTACTTCTTGTCCTTGCGCGGATCCAGCTTCTCCTGTTCCTTGGACAGTTCGCCCAGGATAGCCTTGCGGTTCTCTTTCAGTCGTTCAACAACAAACTTGTCAATCTCTGCTCGAACGGCTTTCTCACTCACGTCTATTCCAAGCTTGCTGGCATACTGCAATACCTGCTTACCTTCGATCAGTTGCAGCAGCAGCATCGCGCGGACGTCCGCATACCTCAGGGGCGACATCGGGCCGCTTCTCTTGGCGTTCTCAACCGCCGATTCCCACAGGACTTCAAACTCCTGCTGTGTGATCTCCGCGTCGCCGACGGTGGCGAGCACAGCCTCGCCGCCCGTCTTTCGGCCCCCACCCACGTTTGGGGCTACACCAAACTGATAGACCGCGCCAACGATGAATATCGCGGCGATAACAAACAGCAGAGCCTTCATGTAGTGTCCGAAGGCCGTTCTCATCTGATAAAGTCCCATTAGGTACTTACCTCCATTGATAGCTCGAAGTTCAACAAGATTGTGGCGCCATCATAACTAGTGCGTTCTGCGCATCATTTGCCTTAGCTCGGTCTCGTTTCCCGCGTTGGCCAGAGCCTCTTCCTGCGAGATTATGCCGGCCTTGTAGAAACGATCAAGACACTGGTTCATTGTCTGCATTCCCCAGAAGTCACCTTCCTGTATGGCCTGATAGATCTGTCCGGATCGCCCTTCCTCTAGAAGCTTCTGGATCGTCGGGTTGGCGACCATAATCTCCACTGCCGCGACCCGTCCGGCCTTGTCGCTCCTCGGAATAAGCTTCTGAGATACTATTCCCTTAAGTGACACCGACATTCGCATACATATTATCGGCTTGTCGTGCGGCGGGAACATGTTCACGATTCTGTCCAGCGTTTCCGCGGCGCTGCTGGTGTGAACCGTCGAGTAGACCAGATGACCGGTCTCCGCCGCTGCGAGCGCTACATTCATTGTCTCCACGTCTCTCATCTCACCGACCAGAATCACGTCCGGGCTCTGCCTGAGAACGTATTTGAGCGCATCCGTGAATGAGTCCGTATCGATGCCTATCTCCCGCTGGTTGATTATCGCCTTTCGGTCCGGATGAACAAACTCGATTGGGTCCTCTATCGTGACTATGTTGTCTCGCCGCTTGCCGTTGATTTCGTGAATCATAGCGGCCAAGGTGGTGGACTTGCCGCAGCCTGTGGGACCGGTTACCAGCACCAATCCTTGCCGCTGTTCCGTAAACCCTCGTATTGCCTCAGGCATAGCCAAATCATCAAGTGTGTATATGTCCAGAGGAATGATCCTGAGAACCATGCCCATCGTGCCGCGCTGCTGGTATATATTGACTCTGAATCTCGCCAGCCCGTCAATCTGAAAGGCAAGATCCAGCTCGTGCCTGCGCTCAAATCTTCCGATCTGATCGTGCGACATTATGCCATAGGCCACTTCCTGCACTTCCTCAGCAGTGAGCGGCGCGTGCTCGCCAAGAGTATTGATCTTGCCGTGCAGCCGCATCATCGGCTGCGAGCCTGCCTTGAGGAAGATGTCCGAGGCTCTTACTTTCGCCGCCACCTCAGCCAACTCGCGAATGTTTACGCTCATCTGTGGTTCTCTCCCGAAACGTCCCGGTGTGATTTTGAATACAGAGCAGCAATGCAGTATGCGATTATCCCACAAAGCACCGCCAAAATTACAATCAGCCCCGTCTTTGTATCACTTCTCTTCTTCTCCACTGCTTCCGGCTTCTTGGGGGGAGTTAGCGGCAGGTCGAGCCGCTCGAAGTCCTGACGCTTGACGGTAACGAGATATGTCGCGGGACTCTGGTAGCTCACCGTCACGTACTTGTTATCGTAGTCCCGCAATCCGCGAAAGTCAACTGATTCGCGAAGGAAGTAGGTCACTTGAATGGTCTTGTAGCGTTTCAGGGCAAGTATGAACGGCTCCAGCGGATACAGGCCGACGGATTGCGACACGATTTGATCTGTTTGAAATGAAACACTGGTCGAGGCCTGGGAATCCGGGACATTGGTGTCCTCTGTGCTAATCTGGGCTTCGCGCACCGTCCAGCGGGCAGTATCGATCAGGCTCTGTACGTCTTTGCGGACCTGCTGATCGGTCACTTTGTCGGAGTAGTTGATTGAGACAGTGTCCCTGTAGCCGAACCCGCTTTGGACGAGCACGACGACATCAGGACGCTCAGAGTTGCCCTGCTGATCAGAAGAGGCTGGCAAAACCGCGAGTAGTAAGGCCCAGACAAGGGCACCGCGCCCCGTGCCGATGCGCAGGCGCAGTATGAAGCAGATCAATGAAGGGAAACTAGAATGAATCACAAGGGCCGTCCGACGCGGAAACAGATGAAAGAGGTGGTGGAGCTGAGGGGACTCGAACCCCTGACGTCCACACTGCCAGTGTGGTGTTCTCCCAGCTGAACTACAGCCCCACGCCATTTCACCGATATTATACCATACTCGGCCCAAAGCCTTCAACACGTTCAAGTGCATTCAGGCCAGCAACTGACACATAGTATATCAGCAAAGGTCGCCCAGGTCAAGAGCCTGCGTGTGTCGGTAGCGTCAAGCCTTGTGTGTAAATTGCTTTTGGAGGCACATCATCTGCCTGTGCGCGCCCAGACGGTAACCGAATGCTCGAGCTATCACTGCCGGTTCGAGACATTGCGGGCTTGTTTCCGCACTGCGGGAAGTGCGTGTTGAAATCTCTTGCATTAGGTGGTATAATACGTCGTGCCCTGATGCAAAGGGCACTAACACTCTCTGTTCCGACCTTGAGCGGAACCGACAATGACCGAGGGGAGGTAAGCACCACGAAACGAACTTACGAGATTCTCTACATTACTGACGCTTCCTACACGAACGAGGAAGTACAGGCAGTTATCGACAAGTATTCTGCCATCATCACCGACACCGGAGGCGAGCTTATCGCACACGGCAGGTGGGACAAGCGGAGACTTGCCTACGAAGTCAAGGGACACCGCGAGGGTATCTATATCCTTACGTACTTCTCTGCTGAGTCTTCCACGCCCAAGGAGCTAGACCGCGTCTTCCGTATATCAGACGATGTGTTCAGACACATTATTCTGCAGATCGAAGACAGCCAGATAGATACCTCGCGTTTGGATAGACCGTTCGCTGAGGAAGCCGAGCCGGAGCCTGCGGCGACTGAGTCCGACGAGGCTGCTGCAGCAGAGGCAGCCACCGAAGATACTGCAGAACCTGCATCGGAACCTGAGCCAGAGACGGAATCAGCAGCGACTGATGATGCCCCGGCGGAGACTGAAGCGCCGGCCGAGACTGTGACCCCGGATGAACCCGAGGCCGCAGATCAGCAGGAAGCTACTGCTGAGGCTCCTGTCGAAGATGATAAGCAGGGATAGTCGCGCCGATCAGAACTGATTGGCACATTATCGTTGACTTGGCCCGCAGCGATCTGAGGCCCGGTCGGGAGGATATTGATCGTGATAAATGTGGTAGTCCTTATCGGCAGACTGGTTGCTGATCCGGAGTTGAAATACACTCCGAGCGGCGTTGCGGTGTGCACTTTCGGGATAGCGGTCAACCGATGGCAGCGTTCCGAATCCGGTGAGAAACAAACGGACTTCTTCGACGTCACGGCGTGGAGGCATACGGCGGAGTTCATTGCGAACTATCTCACGAAAGGTAGCATGGTAGCTGTCAATGGGAGGCTGCAGCAGCGCTCGTGGGTTCAGCAGGACGGCCAGAAGCGCTCCAAGATCGAGGTTGTGGCGAGCGAAGTCCGAGGGCTTGACAGCAGGCCGCGTGACGGACAGGGGCCAGCTCCAACGGGCGAGCATGAGTTCTCGCCAACGGATGTGCCCGGCGTAAGCGACGATGCCGATATGACCTATGACCCATTCGCTGAGGAATAGCTTTTGTCCGGCCAGATATGGCCGGTTGAATTAAAAGGAGAATTACTTCTATGCAGCAGAGAAGAACTGGCGGCGGTGGAGGCAGATGGAAGGTCCGCAGGAAAGTATGCGGCTTCTGTGTCGATAAGGTTGATACTGTAGACTACAAGAATATCAACCGCCTCAGACGATTCGTGACTGAACGAGGCAAGATTCTGCCGCGCCGAACCACCGGGACCTGTGCGTCCCATCAACGAATACTGACTGTGGCTATCAAGCGTGCCAGAGAAATCGCGCTTCTGCCATATGTAGCGGATTAGGGCAAACCATCCGCAAGGGAGTGTTCTGATGACTGCGGAAGAAACTGTGAGAACGTTGGACGACTGGGGAGTGGCGCAGTCCCTCGACACGCGCAATATGCTCCGGATAATCGACGAGATGCCGGAGCAATTCGAAACTGCGTTGGCGATTGCCCAAGAATTTGTCGTGGAGCCGTCTGAAGAACCGTTGTCGGCAATGTGCGTGGTCGCAGTTGCGGAATCGGCCACCATAGCAGAACTGGCAGTCGTCTCAATGGGTGAGAACGGAGGCGTGCCGATTGTGTGCAACGGCACACGGCCGCTTCCGAGTTTTGTTGGGGAAAACACTGCCGTTCTGGTCATTGACTATCACGGCAAGTCTGAGACTATCATCCGGAACTACCGATCAGCGATTGCCAGCGGGGCACGCGTGTTTGTGGCGACAAGCGGCGGGCGGCTTCTGCAATTAGCTCTGGCTGACGGAGTCCAGGTCTTCAGGATACCCCCCGGACAGCCTGCCAGAACGGCCGTAGGCTATCTTTTCGTGCCGGTTGTGTGCATCGCTCAACGTCTCGGGCTTGTGACAGGCGGCTTGGAGCAGGTATCCAGCGCTCTTCTGAGACTGAAGTCTGCGCGTGAGGTGCTCAGGTTCTCGATGTTTGGACCACGAAACACCGCAAAGCACGTAGCGGAACAACTCTCAGACAAGGCTATAGCCATCTACGGACCTCCCGGCTATGGTGAGGTCCTGGCGCGAAGATGGTCTGCGCAGATTGCTGCTAACGCAAAGCGCCAGTCAGTTCACGGTCACTTTCCCGATATCACTTTGGGAGACGTGTCTGCGTGGGAAAACGCCAACGGAACGGATCAGGGGATCGTATTCTTGACTGATCCCGAAACCACCGCGGACAGCAGGGCTCTTACGAAGATCGCGCAGGAGCTTGCTCCGTCAGAGATAATCGAAGTAGTAGTCAAAGGCGGGTCTACGGTTGAGAAGGCTTTGTACGGGCTGATGTTTGGCGACTACGTAAGCTGCTATCTGGCATTGCTTGCCGAGATTGATCCCAATCCGATGGGGCTGGTGCAGACTATCGCGGTGCGGCTGGAGAACCCGATGGTTGAGGTCGCGGAGACCGCTGCCGATGTCCAGTCCTGATTTCGGAGGAATTTTCCTAATACTTTTTTGATTCTGAGAAGGAGATTTGCCGCGAGGCGTCGAAGTTCTCGGACAGGATGTTCAGTCGGGGCAGACCCCTGACTGCTAACACGGAAAGGAAGGTATATCGCCGATGGAAGCATATTGCGTAAAGTGCAAAGCCAAGAAGAACATGAAGGAAGCCAAGGCCGTAACAATGAAGAACGGCAAGCCGGCGACTCAGGGTATATGCCCGGACTGCAACACGAAGATGTTCAAGATAGGCAAAGCCTCGTAGCCTCTCCCAGACAATCAGTGTAAGTAGGCTTGGCGGAGTTCCATCGAACTCCGCCTGTTTCGTTTTCAGACTGGCCCTCAAGAGATTCTCCCTGCGTCCGATAATGGATATAGGACCAAAATCCTAATCTCTATGCCGGTAACCAGTCATGACAGGGACGATCCAACTGAACGAACACTACCGCAGGGGCCTGAACTTCCTGGATCAGGGTCTTCACGCGGACGCAGTCTCCGAATTCGAACAAGTACTCAAGGAGACCAAGCTGGATTCGCCGGAGTCCAGATTGGCGAGATTCCACATCACCGAGGCCCACTCACGCATGGCGGAGGACAGTCTGAGACGCGGGGCGATGGACATCGCCGAGATGCATCTCAGAACGGCCTCCAGACTTCAGCCCAAGTACCCCGATCTCCACTTTGGTATAGCCCAGATACTTGCGGAGAAGGGGCTTGTCGACGAGGCTGTCGCTGAGCTTGAGAGCGCACTCGAGATCAACCCCAGATATGCGAAGGCTCTTCTTCTGCTCGGCGTGCTTGAATACGAAATGGGAAGGCGCGATACGGGGCTCGAACACGTACAGCACGCGATGATCCACGAACCCCGTCTGTTCTCCTCTCAGTATGCTGACGCACTGACAGAACACCAGGCTGGAGAGTTCGATTCTGCTGCGATCGCGCTCCGGTCTCTGCTGGCCTCCGACGTTGATGAAGTGACCTATCATTTCTGCGCCGGCAGAGGCGCCTACACGGCGGGAAAGTACGCTCAGGCGGTAGAGTGTTTTCAACAGGCTCTCAGTCTAAATGACAGCTACGCGGACATCCGCAACTGGTTGGGGCTGGCTCTGCTTGGCTGCCAACGCTCGGAAGAGGCCTTGGAAGAGTTCAAAGCTGCTTTGGAGATAAACCCCAGTTTCGCAATGGCGGTCATAAACGCAGGAGTTGCGTGCGAGATGCTCGGGTCAAGGGCACGTGCTGCGGGATTCTACCGCCACGCTCTGGAGATTGACCCCTACAACCTGGAAGCGCGAGAGCGGCTGGCCGGAGTCTCGGACTAGCCCGAATAATTCATGTCATTTCGACCGCAGGGAGAAATCTCCGTTGCGATG
>CAYSLA010000145.1:0-8890 GCA_964431685.1 uncultured bacterium
CCAAATCGAACCTTGCGCTTGCGAACTAGTAATGGTATAATCCTACCGCTGGAACGCCTTCCAGGTTATGGATGAATACAAACAATGGACAAAACAATAATCGCCGATGTTCCTGTGCGTTCGCTAAAGAAAGCCCTTGATCTGCTTGATCTTGTTATCGAAGCAGACTCATCACAGCACGGTGCTTCGCTTGCCGCTTTAGCGGAACGGATGCAGATGCCCGCCAACTCAGTGCATAACCTTCTGAAGACAATGACCGCCTGCGGCTATGTGAGCAAGAGCAGTCACGGTATCTATACGCTGGGAGTCAAGTGCAGACAACTGGGAGTGGTGAACCGGCTTAGTGCTGACCGGTTGAAAGTCGCACTGGTGACGCGGCTAGAGCAGCTTGCTGACGAAACGGGGGAAGCCTGTCTGCTAGCTGTGCTATTGAATGGCATTCGCATTGTGGCAGCGCGTGTAGACAGCACGAAAGCCATCCAAGTGGCGTTATCCTATACAGAGAACACTCCATTCTTTGCGAAAGCGACGGGACGTATTCTCGCCGCCGGTGCCGATCCGGAGGAGCTAACTCATATCCTCAGTCGCCACGGAATGCCGGGGGCGGCATGGGATGGCATCTCAACGGAGGCCGACCTGCAAGAAGCCCTGGAACGCGTGCGTCGTCAAGGCTGGTGTCAGGTTGACGCACCCGAGGAGGGACTTATCGGACTTGCATGCCCGGTGATGGGAACGAATGGGGCATTCGCTGCTGCTTTGGGCGTCTATGCGCCCGCATTCCGCTTGACCGCGGATAGGAGCCGGAAGCTGGTAGAGCAGATGCGTCTCTTCGCCGCTACCTTACCGGACCTGTTTCCCAGCGATTTCGCGACTCTGTTATCGAAGACTGACGTTGTTCTACGGAGTGCTGCCAAGGAGGATACTCGATGACAGGAACAGAACGAGTCTTGCGCGCGCTGGCGTTCCAGCCGACCGACCGGGTGCCTGTAGTTGGCGGATTTGTGCGGCATCCGCAGTTTCTGGCCCAGATGGCAGGGACGACAATGGACGCCTTCTGGGCCGAGCCAAAGAGCGTGGCTATCCGTGCTTTCCGCAACCTTGGCGTGGACTGCATCATCGGACTGATCTTGCCCAGTGCGGACTCGGCAAGCGGTGCCCAGGTGAGCATGCACCAGTCGAGCCGGTTCGACTCGCCGGAGGCTGTGCTCAAGGAGATCGAGAATCTGCCCGGCCTCGAGGAACTGCGGCGCCAAGTGGACATGCAGGACTGCTACGAAACGTTCCTCAAGACCTATCGCGAAGGGCAGGCAGCCATTGGCGACGACATCCTGTGGCTGCCCAACCGCTTCGGCTGCCTGGCGAAGTTCCAGAACGAGGGCCATTTCGGCGCCGAGAACTATTACATGGCCCTGGCGCTCTATCCCGAGGCTATGGAGCGGTTCTTCGCCTACTCCGGCGAACACGCCTACCTCATGAACCTCGCCCACGCCCGCGCCATCGTCGAGCACGGCCTGCCGAGGATCATCTGGGCTGGACAGGATGCCTGTGATAACCGCGGGCCGTACATCGCTCCGGAAAAGATGAACGAAATCTACATCCGCCACGTCAAACGCTCGCTCGAACCGCTCAAGGCCATAGGTGTCGGGGTGCTCTGGCATGCCGACGGCAACATCGCGCCTATCGCGCCGCACCTGCTCGCTGCCGGGGCGGACGGCTTTCAGGGTCTGCAGGAGACCATCGAAACCAGGGTTGACGTCGCCGCGCTCCGCGAGTTCAAGACCCTCGATGGCAAACCGCCGGTGATCGTGGGCAGTGTCTCGAGCGTCACAACTATGCCCTTCGGCACGCCGGAGGATGTCCGCGCCGAGGTGCGGCGCTGCCAGGCGCTAGCAGCGGCCAAAGGCGGCGGCTGGCTGCTGAACTTCTCATCGTCGCTCGGTCCAGAAGTGCCAGTCGAGAACATTCAGACATTCTTCGAGGAGGCAGCAGGCAAGTGAACACGGAAGTAATGACTTCAAGAGAACGCATCCTCTACGCTATGCGCGGAGGCCAACCTGACCGGGTGCCCGTGCAACTCGGCATCTTGTCCATTGCCCCGATTTTCTCCAGATCAACTTTCTGGGACGTTCACTATTATAACAAGTTCGACCTGGCCGAGCTGATGGTGCAGATGGTCAACGAATTCGACTTCGACGGCTATCTCTACACATACATGGGCGCCCGCATCAAAAACGACAAGCGGAAGGTGAAGAGCGAGGTGGTGAGACAGGACGCCGAATTCATCGTCCAGCGCACCACGATCGAAACGCCCGGAGGAACCCTGTGGGCAGAGCGCGCGTTCCCCAGGACGGAGGTGCCGACCACCACCCGGGGCCTGGTCAAGACGGCCGGGGATTTCAAACTTTACCTCGAATACTGCCTGCCCGGTCCGGCTGCTTTGGAATGGGATACGGCGCCAATCGAGCGCAGCAAGACATTGCTGGGCGATCATGGCGCGGTGGCGGCGACACAGCAGAACTTGCCCGGCCTGCATGCCCTTATTGGCGTCTTCGACGGCAAGCTCGAGGCGGCCACCTATTTCATGATGGATCATCCGGACTTGATGGAGGAGTATCGCCAGCGTCAGGAAGCCATCCTGCTGGCAGGTCTGGAACGGGCTTTGGCGGCGAAACCGGATTACGTAGAATTCAGCAATTCCGGGATGCTGACCCTATCGAATCCCGAATGGGTACGCCAGTTAGCGCTACCGACCCTCAAGAAAGGAACCCGGATGTGCCGCGAGGCGGGCATCCCCTCCGAACTCCACTGCTGCGGCAAGGAGCGCCTGGTGATTGAAATGGTCTGTGAAGAGGGCATCGAGCTTGATAGCATCAACCCGCTCCAGCCGCCGCCCATGGGCGATTGCGATCTGCCGGAGGTCAAGCGGACCTTCGGCAAGCGGCTGTGTTTGAAGGGCAACGTGGGCGTCACGGAGCCGATGCTCACCGGCACCCCGGCCGACGTCGAGAAGGATGTCATCCGCTGCCTGGAGGCTGCCAAGGCCGGCGGTGGCTACATTCTTTTCACCGAGGAAGGTTTGGGCGCAAACACGCCGTTCGAGAACATCAGAAAGTATGTTGAGGTCGGTAAGCGCGAAGGAAAATACTGACCTGTGAAGGAGATACAATGTCCGATACAACTGATACGGCTATTCCCATCCATCGTGGCATGACATTTGGCTTCTACGCGCGTAATGGCTATTACGGCTCGGAGGAGGCGCGGCAGCAGGTTGACAAGATAAAGAAACTCAATGTCGAATGGGTTTGTGTTGTCAGCATCGTTTTGCAGGAATCGTTGATGAGCTGTCGCCAGTTCCGCGACTTCAAGATGACGCCTGCCGACGACGAACTGCGCGATATCATAGACTACATCCACACGAAAGGGATGAAAGTCCAGCTCCGTCCTATGCTGGAGTGCTGGGACGGCACCCAGCGCTACCACATCAGCTTCCCGGGCAACGGTGAGATTATGCCCGGAAAGCCGATCACCTACGAAAGCCGCTGGTTCGAGAGCATGACCGAGCGCACCTTGCACTACGCCCGGCTGGCTACCCGAGCTGGTTGTGAAGCGTATGGACTGGACAGCGAACTCGACCACATCGTCCACTTCAACGATCAGTGGAAGAAAGTCGTCGCTGCCGCGCGCAGCGTCTTCACGGGGCACCTGACCAGCTGTCACACACGGAGCGCGGATTTCCTCCAGCAGCTCAAGTGCTCAGATCACTCGTGGCGCGATCTTGATTCGCTCGGGACTAGTTTCTACGACCCGGTTTCTGACAAGCCCGGTGCTACCAAGGAGGAGATGATGCACTTCCTTCAGGAGTCGCTGGCATACCATCGCCAGGTCGCCGAGAAATACGGCAAGCCCTACTATTTCGGGGAGTGCGGCTGTTGTGCAACTGCGGGCGCGACGATGCTGCCCTACTATTGGGGCAACCCCGGCGGCTACGATGGTGAGGAGCAGGCCAGGTTCATGGATGCCGTGCTCGAGACCTTCTGGCCGGAGCCCTGGTGGATGGGGATGTACTGGTGGAAGTGGGATGAACAGAACTACCGCCCGCAGTTCCATGACGACCCGCGAGGCGATAAGGGTTTCACCATCGATGGAAAACCCGCCGCCGAGGTGATGAAATGCTGGTACGGCAGAACGGATCGGTGAGTCCGTATGGGAAAGATGGCTCGGACCAATTCTGTATGTAAAATTCTGGCCGACGGCTTGGCGTTTCCGGAGGGGCCAGCCTTTGCTCCCGATGCCTCCGTGTGGATGGTGGAGATGAAAGGCGGAAACCTTTGCCGCTGGGCTGATGGAAGGCTTAGCCGTGTTGCCGTCGGTGGTTTACCGAATGGCATCGCCTTCGATGCCAGAGGGCGGGTTGTCTTCTGTGACGCCGGACATTGCGCGATTCGCCAGTACGATCCGGAGAGCGACCAGAGTGTCACACTAGCTGATGCTGTGGATGGCGAACCGCTCTGTAAACCGAATGACTTGGCCTTCGATCCTGCCGGCAACCTGGTTTTCACCTGTCCCGGTGACTCTCGCACCGAGCCGACCGGCTATATCGCCGGTCTGAAAGCCGATGGTAGTGTGAGGCTGGTCGCATCCGGCTTCTACTTTCCGAATGGCCTGGCATTTGCGCCCGATGGCCTGAATCTCATAGTGGCAGAGACCCGCCGTCAACGGCTCTGGCGCGGAAAATGGGATGCGGCGAATGCCCGCTGGCTGGCGCCCCGCCCCTGGGCCAGAGTCGGGGGAACAATCGGGCCGGACGGCATGGCCTTTGCTGAGGACGGCCGGCTCTTCGTCGCCATCTACAGCGGCGGCGCCGTCAAGGTGGTCGCGCCGGACGGGGAATTCGATCAGGTCACTCCCAGTGCCCGGCGCCAATCCTACTAACTGTGCATTCGATCCCACCGGCCTGCTCGGTCTGGTGGTGACCGAGGCCGAACACGGGCGTTTGCTGAGATTCAAGCTGGAGTCGAGGTGGCGCGGCGATGTGGAAAGGGGGCTTTCCATTTCAATGGGGGACGATGCTGCCGGTCAAGCCAGATATCAAATGGCGGCTGGCCGCGCAGATCGGCGTCATCCTGAACTTGACTGCCGGACCCATCACCAAAGCCGCCCCGGAACTCAGCGGGCAGTTGCCGCCCTGGGACTAGAGCCTCGCTGAGCGATATCCACCGGCGTTTCGCCGAGTGTGGATTCCGGCTATACGCCTTGGAAGGTGACGACGTCGACATGTCCCGCATTAAACTCGGCTTGCCCGGTCGAGACGAGGATATTGCGAAATACCAGACCATGCCACGCAACATGGGGAAGCTGGATATCCCCGTCCTCTGCTACAACTTCATGGCAGGTGTCGGATGGTATCGCACCCGGGTGGACATGCCGGAACGCGGCGGTGCCTTCACCTCCGGCTTCGACACGCGCGAGAAAAGCAGGAGAGGATGTTCCCCTGAAGATCACGGCAGGAACATATGTGGAAGAACTACGAGTATTTCATCAAGGCGATTCTACCGGTCGCGGAGGAGGCAGGGGTGCGGATGGGGCTGCATCCCGACGATCCTCCGGTCTCGCCTCTGCTCGGTTACAGCCGCATATTGACCAGCGCGGACGCCTACCGACGATCGCTTGGCCTTTCGTTGAGCCCGAGTCATGGCGTCACCTTCCGCCAGGCCACATTCAAGGCCATGGGAGAGGATGTGTTCGAACTGATCCCGGTCCTGAATCAAGTTCAGGATGCCGCCCGGATTGTCTTCGGGCATTTCCGCGACACTGATGGCACGAAGGAGTGCTTCCGCGAGACTTTTCACGACAACGGCCCGACGGACATGGCTGACTTCCTCGCCGTCTGCCGGGACGCCGGCCTTGACGTGCTCATCCGGCCCGACCACACCCCGACCATGGCTGGCGAAGACAACACCAATCCCGGCTATGCGATGCATGGCAACCTCTTTGCGGTCGGGTACATGAAGGGGCTGATGGATGCGCTCCCGATACCTTATTGAAGGAGACGATGAGGAACGTGGATCTGATGAGACTCTTTGATTTGTCAGGCAAGACGGCGTTGGTGACGGGGTCGAGCCGCGGCATCGGAGCGGCAATCGCACTTGGACTAGCCGAGGCCGGCGCGGATTTGGCCGTGCATTATGCCGGTAGCCGCGTGATCCTCTCGGCAATTTCGGAAGAAATACGTTCCATGGGCCGCCGTTCCACCGCCCTGCCGTGCCGATCTGGGGGAGCCGGGCGAATCCGATCGGCTCTTTGATGCCGCGGTCAACGCACTTGGCACGATTGACATCCTGGTGTCCAATGTCGCGGTGCAGATTCCGGAACCCTGGCATGCGATCAGCCCTGAGAATTTCAAGAAAGCAGGTGCGGACGAACTGGCAAAGCGGCTTCGAGCTGATCCAGAAGGCCGCCCCGGGCATGCTTGAACGCGACTGGGGTCGCATCCTGACCATCGGTAGCGTGCAGGAGGTCAATCCGCACCCCGATATGGTGGTCTATTCCGCCCTCAAGGCTGCACAGACGCTGATGGTCCGCAACCTCGCGAAGCAGTTTGCCGCAAGCCGGGTGACGGTCAACAATCTTGCTCCCGGAGTCATTGATACCGATAGAAATCAAAGACGGTTGGCAGACGGCATCTACAAAGCAGAAGTCCTATCGCTGATTCCGGCTGGTCATACCGGAGATCCGCTGGATTGTGTTGGAGCAGCGCTACTACTGTGCTCAGAGGCAGGCCGGTACATCACTGGGCAGAGCCTGCTGGTAGACGGCGGTATGAGTTTGTGAGTCCACCATCGATCACTTGAGGAGGAATGAATATGTCAATGGATCAGTACAAGTCGGAAGTCGGTATGATGAAGCTTGATAAGCTCATTGCCGTCCGTGAAGGGATCTCCACCAGGGAGTTTCCCGTTCCAGTGAAGGACTTATTGAAGCGTTTCGAGGATTTGTATACCGGCGCGGTGAACGACGTGTTACGCGAGTTCTGCCTGCTCGAACAGGCGCTGCCAGGGTACATTCTCCCCTTGCGCGAATATCGCACCGTGGCGGGAATCGCATTCACGGTCAAGAGCGCGCCAAACGTCAAGATCACAGGCGAAATGGAATTCCGCACGCGGATGCTTGATGAGATGGGCGAAGACCACTTCGTCGTCTGGGACACCAGCAAGGATGAGAAAGCCACGCTCTGGGGTGGGGTCATGACCGCCACCGCGGTGGGAAAGAAGGTCAAAGCTGCCTGCATTGACGGTGGTATCCGCGACACGCATCAGATCATCGATAAGGACTTTCCGGTGTTCTACAAGTACCGCATTTCCAACGGTAGCCTTGGGCGCTGCCTGATCACTCACTATCAACTTCCGATCAGTATTGGAGACGTCACAGTCAAACCGGGCGACGTCATACTGGGCGATATTGACGGTGTCCTGGTTGTGCCTAGGGATATCGCCTATGAGGTGCTTGTCCGTGCTGAAGAGATCAAAGCCAACGAACAGACCATCTTTGGATGGGTGGCAGAGGGGCAGACGATTCAGCAGATAACAGAGAAGGGCGGATATTTCTAGCCCAACTTCCGGATACGCCGATTGAAACCGGCAGGATGCAAAGAGTGAACGTCTCCACGATGAAGTAGTAGCGATCCACATTGACCCCGAGTCAGGCGCGGGTGGCCGTAAGGTTGCAGGCGAAACCTCGATATCGGCACACTATGTGCACTATGCTGGCCTGCGGCAGTCCGCCGGAGAAAACGAACAGACTTGCCTCCGACGGGTTGCTCACGCCCCTTCACAAGCGGCGATGGCGTGCTTCCATCCCTCCAGAAGGGTCTCGGCGCATGCGTGCGCCTGCGCAAGAAACTCCACCGGATCCTTATATTGGGAATGCGTGATATCCACCTCGAGAAGCAAATTGCCTCGATAGGACAGGCGCTGCAGCGTGGTGTTGAAGCGGTTCCAGGGTATTGTGCCTTCGTAAGGCAGCACGTGAATGTCCGCCCCTGTGTTGTCGTGGAGGTGAAACGTCAGGAGTCGGTCGCCGAAGCTCTCCAGCATCTGGAAACACCTTCCCTGCACGTGCTCGTGTCCCGAGTCGTAGCAGAAACCGACGTGTGGCGTGTCGAACTCCGTCAGGAAGGCTGTCACCACCTCGTCGTAATCGGCTCGCTGCCCGTTCTCCAGGGCGAGCTTCACACCCCTGGCCTCGCAGTAGGCCGCGAGCGCGGTGATGCTTCTGCGGCCCCGGTCGATCATTCGGTCGCGCAGCTCGCCGTGCGGGATGTCGTAGGGCTGGATCAGATGGATCACCACTATCGGACTTTCAAGTTCAGACGCCGCCTCAACGGCGATTTTGCACTGGCGTACGGATTTCTGACACTAGCGTTCGTCCAACGAGAACAGACGGTCGCCTTCCGGGAAAGGAGCATGTACTGAGTCGATCGTCATGCCGGCGGTGAGCCGTCGTATTGCCGCTCTTCCCGCCGCCGTGGCATAGCCCGAGTGTTCCGGGCGGGCGCCCAAGGCCACCGTGCGAAATCCGGCCTCCCGGATCATCGCGATTGCTTGCTCAAAGGGGATCGCGCAGTCGAACCCCGTGCAGATCGCCGTATTCACGTTACGCTCCAATCACTGCCGCTGACAGTTTGCTTCCCTTCTGTCTCTCGCGCGCAGCAGGACCCGCGGTTGGCCGAGGCACCTTACGCGCTTGCATAACAGTCATAGAGTATCCTCTTTGTTGCCTGTTCTGTCAACATCAAAGGTTGTCTTGTGAGCATCGACGGACCGGGCGGCCAGTAGCGCGCGGTAGTTTGCCACCGGAACCTCGGGCTGCACGGCGTTTGACGCGCCGAGTA
>CAYSLA010000146.1:0-8717 GCA_964431685.1 uncultured bacterium
TGCCATATCATATATCATTTGGGCGCTTACCCACAAAGTTTCCCATAGAGCCCTCAATGTGATCACGGTTATCGGAGTGTATTGATACCGAATGGCCTCTACCCTCTATCTCAAGGTTTGACTCGGCCAGCTCCACAGCTTCATCAAAGTCCTCATAGACAAAAACCAGGCTAACTGGACAGAGTTTCTCCTTCCTCAGCATCCTGCGGTCTTCGGAAATGTCGCCCTTAACAAGTATCATGCGGCTTCCAGCCGGAATGCTGATTCCTGCCAGAGTGGCGACGTCATCCGCGGTGGCGCCTACGCACCGCCTGTCGATCGTGCCGTCATTGTCGAACAGAACAGCCGCGAGCCTTTCAATGTCATTGGGATCATCGACATATGCTGCGCCCTGAGATTCGAACGATTCAATCACACAAGACAGCTCCTCAGTCGGCACGATCACTGCCTGCTCACACGCACAAGGTAGTCCATTGTTGAACGTTCTCCCGATAATTACCATCTCCACCGCCGCGTCAATATCGATATTCCTGTCGAAAATGCAAGGAACATTGCCCGGACCGACACCGTACGCGGGTTTTCCGCTTGAATACGCCGCCTTGACCACACCCATGCCGCCGGTCGCGACCACTACGTCTACCGCGGCCATCATCTCCCTTGTGATCTCTATGGATGGATTGGCGATGACCTGTATCAGATCATTCGGCACATCCAGTTTCTCAAGTGCCACGGCAACAAGCTCAAGTGTGCGCGCTATCGTCTTTGCGGTTTTGGGGTGAGGCGCCAGTATCACGGCGTTGCCGCACTTCAGACTGAACATCGCGTTACTCATGAAGTTGGTAACGGGAATGGTCACTGGCAGTGCAACTCCGACGACTCCCATTGGTTTCGCTATCTCGACTATTCCGGTTACCTCATCACGGCCGATAATCCCAACCGACTTCTTGCCCTTGAGACTCCACCAGATGATCTCGGCTTTGCGCCTGTCCTGTTTGACATTGTCTTCGTAGTTGCCGAGTCCTGTCTCCTCAACTGTGAGACGGGCAAGCTCCTCAGCGTTATCGTGGACGGTCTTCGCTATCTCACGGACCACCAAATCTATCCGTTCCTGAACGCTCTTCTCCCATTCGACCTGCGCGGCTCGAGCCAGTTCTACCATCCCGGTTATGGAAACGTCGGTGTTCACATCAGAAACCATGGATCTAACCCTCCTGCAACTGTTGATCTGTCTTCCCAGCCGCAAGCAGAATATCTTTCAGCCTGTAGTAGACCGGATAGTCCACCATAAGGCCGTCAACCGCCACAGCTCCTCTGCCAAGGCTCTGCGCTTCCTCAAAGGCCGATACTGCCTTTGCGGCCCGCTCAATCTCGGCACGTGACGGTGAGAATACTTCGTTTACGACTTCGACCTGTTTTGGATGAATGCATAGCTTGCCACCACAGCCGCAGCCTTTCGCACGCATTGAGTCAACGCGGAGTCCATCCAAGTCGTGAATATCCACCATGTACGGTGTGTCGATTGGGCGGGCAATCCCTGCCGCTCTCGATGCCACCGCTATTCTCGAACGAGCATACATCAATTCATCGCCATCGCAAGTCATGTCGATGCCCATGTCCAGAGTATAGTCCGCGGCGCCGAATGCAAGCGCCGTTAACCTTCCAGTCGCAGAGCAGGCGATGCGGTATACGTTTTCGAGGGCCATTGCGCTTTCGATGAATGCAACAAGCCCGACCGAACATCCCGTCCGATCAATCCCCTTCTCACAATCATCTATGAGCGCCGCAACCTGCTCGACATCATCGGGCGTTCCAGGTTTGGGCAGAACTATGCTCGAGACGGACGGCACAATAGCCGCACGAATATCGTCTTCGAACCATTCCGTATCCAGCGCATTGACCCTGACCCAGATGTTTCTTCGCTCACAACCGGATGCATTCCGAGCAATAGTCGCTCTGGATGACGGTTTTTCACTCGGTGGCACACTGTCTTCCAGATCGATTATCACGGCATCTGCGGCGGATGCAAGCGCCTTCTCCACCCGATCAGGCCTGTTTGCGGGAACGAACAACGCGGTTCTTATAAGACCCACTTCCTGATCCTGCCTTTCGTCTCGTCCTTTCGCAATAGTTTCGCGACTCAAATGTGTGTCATCCCGACCCGCGGGAGGAATCTCGGGGTCCTGAACTTGCTTGCCGAATCTCCCACGGGTCAAAATGACACACACTGCCCTATCGGGGTTCGCATTTTTTCGGTGTTCCTGCCGGCAACCAGGTTGCCGGCGGGCTATTGTCCCGAAATGTGACCTGTGGGCAATGAGATCACCGCCCGTTAAGGCGACTCCATCCCAATTTTCCCAATCCCGTAGACGCTCTTCCAACCTGGGCTCAGAGGCTCCAGCAGATAGGGCTCCATCTCCTCGGCGGTGCGCAGAGTGATCTTCTCCACCGGCGGCACTTTGCCCGGAGGATAAGCCTCCAGGATCTGGTCGATGCAGAGCACGAGATATTTCATTATCCCGAGAATCGGCCGCTTGGCCTTGGTTGCTGTCGCGATCCTGGGGTTGCCGATGACTCCTTCCGGTGTGGATGCAAGCTCTATCCCCACGTGCCCCTCACCCTCGGACCATCGGTGAGGTCTGTGGAATGTGTCAACCGAGATGTCGAAGTGACCGCCAGGCAGGAATGACTCTCCCCAGGCTTCTTCGCACGCACTCATATCCACCATATCCGGAAAAAGCAGTTGAGCCACGCTGGTCTCGGCCTCATCGGCGTGAATGAATGGCCCGTCGAGTGAGTCATCCTTGGCTCTCGGGTAGAAGAATTCTCTTACCGCCCTGTGCCAATCAACAACCTGGAATATCCCCGGCAATTGGTAACGGAACATGAACTCGTGGATCGCCGTCTCCAGTTGCCACAGCTGTCCGTGGTTGTTTACGATTATGATCTTGCGGAAACCATCATTCCAGAGTCCCAGCATCACATGGACCAGTATCTCCTTCACGATGGTCTGGGGCATCACGATCGTGCCTGGCATCCCTGCGTGGTGGAACGGATGTCCGCCGTAGCTAAGTGGGTTGTGAGCCAGCGTCACAGGGGCGCCCCTCTTCTCGGTGTACCGCCTGATACCCTCGCAGAACTGTGTCACCATGAAAGAATCAAGCCCTGAGTTGGCGTGCATCCCATGGTTTTCGGTGCATCCGACCGGTATTATGCATACATCGTTGCGGCGGCGGTTCTCAACAAGTTTGGACCTGGGAGTTGTCTGGATATAGCATCCCGGTTTGCCCAGTTCCGATGGCGAAGGAATGCCGAACTGGGCAAGCTCGGCATCCATCTGCTCCTCGGTCATATCCCATATCTGTTTTTTCAAGCGACCAACTTCGGTATCTTCGAAGTAGATCGCCGGGTTATCGGTCATAATCCATTTTGGAACCTGTGCAGACAATTTAGTTATCCTCCAATTTCGCGGTAGGTTCGTAGGTAAGCACTTCGAATGTCATTCGGCAGCAGCGTGAGGTCCGGCAGTCAAGTTCAGGATCAGGGAGATTTCTCCCTGCGGTCCTAAGGAACTCCCCTGATTTGGGGAGTTCCTACCCAAAACAACCGCGCTATCCGCGCGGTATAGTGCTCGAAATGACATAACTGCGTGCTCCCTTACAGATGAGCATCCGGCAGTCAATACTTAATCAGCCGTGAGTTGCCCTGAGTTCAACCCAGGGCTGCGTCTGCCTAGTACTGCGTTACCATGACTTTTGAATCTACGAGCTTCTCGGTCTCCTTCACTGCGTCCATAGCCCTGTCAAGCGGAAATCGCGAGGTGATCATGACTCTCGGGTCGATCTTCTTGGCGGCCATTAGTCTTATCACCGACGGGAAGATGTCGCGACCGGAATGACCTACAGTTCCGTGAATGTGAAGCATCTCCCATTGAACCCTGAGCACCCCTAGCGGCACCCGTTTGGCGCCCATACCCGCCTGCACGATCTTCCCCGATGGAGCAAGTACTTCCTCGAATATGGGGTAAGTGTGCTCGCCGGCCGCCGCCGCCTCCACAGCCATCTTGACACCGTCGCCGTGGGTGTAGTCCATAATGACATCCACGGCACTCACGCCCGCCGCCGTGGGATCGAAGGCGAAGTCTGCGCCCATCTGTTTGGCCATCTGTCGGCGGCTTTCCGAGGGCTCCATTGCGATTACTCTCGCCGCGCCTGACGCGCGCGCGAGCGCGATCGACAGAAGCCCGATAGGGCCGGTCCCAGCCACGAGCACATTTCCGCCTGGCTGGAAGCCTTCCGCCGATATGAACATGCCGTTATAGGCCACAGAAGTTGGCTCCACCATCGCACCCAATTCATACATGGCGGCTGTGTCGCCACCGTAAGCCTCTCCGATCGCGTCTATCTTCCAACAGTACTTGGCCTTGCACACAACGTACTCAGCAAATCCGCCCTGGTTAGTGACGCCGATCTCGTCCAGGTTGCGGCACTGGTTAACTAGTCCTGCTCGACAGGGTGTGCACTCTCCGCACCAGTTCATCTCTTCCACGCAGACGGCATCGCCCGCCTTAAGATCAAGGACACCAGAACCGACTTCGGCGACTTCGCCAGACCACTCGTGGCCGAGAACAACAGGAAGCCTGCAGTGCCCGGGATACGCCGTATAGCCCTCCTCATCTCTTTGGGAAAGATGGACATCTGACCCACAGACTCCGCATGCCTTTACGTTGACCAACACCTCTCCCGGCCCCGGAGAAGGCACAGGAATATCCACCATCTTCAGTTCAGGTCCGAAAAAGACCTCGCTGCCCTTATAGCTCTTACCAGTGCGCTTCTCATAGTCAGTAACCACACGGCTGGCTTTTGGGCTAAACGACCCATCAAGAAGCAATGCTTTCATGAAACACCTCCTTCTCAAGAATACCTGTGCAACGAACCCACGCAGCGCGTGTTGCACACAGTGGTATACCATAGTTCCGTAGGATAGCAGACCACGCCACCATTGTCAAGTGTTGAATTCTGCAATTCTCTCGGAGGGTGAACCACGCCTTGGCAGTGCCGTGACCACCAATGCGCGTTCCGGTTGACAAGCTACTGAAAATCAGCCATACTATGTCAGTCGGTATACCATCTATCGCGATGGTAATGACCCAGGCAATTCATTCCAGGATCAGGTTAACACACCCTATGGCTACCAGAAGACTCGACCGGAAAGCATACAGTGCGATAAGGACTATGGTTCTAAGCGGAGAGCTTGGAGCCGGGCAAAGCGTTGCGGAAAGAAAGCTTGCGCAGAAGCTCGGTATGAGCAGGACCCCTGTGCGTGCCGCGATTGCGGAGCTCGAGCGAGAAGGACTGATCCGCAACGTCAGCCCGCGCTCTCGAGCTGTTTCCGAGATCAGCCTTCAAGACGTAGTGGAAATATACGATCTGCGGGAAATGCTGCATGGGATGGCTGCGAGACTGCTTGCGCGACGAGTCACGGAGAGCCAGATCAAGGAACTTATGAAGCTCGCTGAGAAAGTCGATGTGCTGATTAGCTTTGGGCCGGACGAGAGTGAGTTTCACAGGTACATTACCTCAAAGTGTGGAAATGCTCGGCTTGCACAGTTCGCCGCTTCCGTTGAAGTTCAGCTTTCTCGCCTGCGATTCCACGAAATGCAGGCGAGAAAGACTATGTCTATGGACAATCCGAAGTTTCACGAGCCTACACACAAGGAAATCGTAGAAGCTATAGCCAACGGAGATTCCGATAGAGCAGAAGAACTTGCGCGAGCCCACACGCGCGAGGCTAAGGACAGCCTCCTTCGGTACATTCTTGGCGGATAGTCTGAATTATGGCTGTGAACCTGCAGATGAAGCCCAGCCAGTGAATACTTCAGATACGATCTTTTCTGCGTCTTTCCGGCGGATAGACTGACTTGCGGTGATTCCAGTTTCGAGGGGATTGGCGGTTGCCTGCGGCTCGTTAGCCCAAATAATTCATGAGTCTGGAAGCAGGTCTACAGATGGACGTGTTTCCATGGTTTTGGTGACCGCTGTCGGTCTGTAGACGGCTCTTTCTGGTCCCAAAAACGTCGAGTTCTCAGTTAGTACACAGTTTGCATGCAGAAACATCAACAATGTCCGCGCGCAGAGTGTTACCAAGCCTACGGGTTTTTCGGTACCGGCTTTCCATCTGCTGGTCTAGTCTCGAGAGCGCTATTGCTTCAGATTAGTCGGGCGCCAGCGCCGCATGCATCCGATTCCAGGCATCCTGGGCGGGAAATGAGTTGGGTAGGTGGAACCATATCCTGCGTGCGGTTTCCAAGACTCTTGCTCCGACCTTCAGCAGCCTCATTCGCAGCGTACCGGTCTGAGCTTTCGCAAAGGACGTTCCGGCAAGAGACTCCTGCAGTACTCCCATCAGCATGCAAGCCGCCGTATGCATCAGTAGCCTGAACTGATTGGCAAGAAATCTGTGGCAACTCGTCCTGCCGCTTGAGAGGTCCAGCTTCATCTCCTTTATCCGGTTCTCCTGCTCACCTCTGCCGCAGTAGAAATCGTAAGCCTCCATATCGCTGAGGTTATCAAGGTTTGTCACTACAAATCGGGGATTGAGTTCGCCCTGGGTTATCTCAGCCTTTACCACTGTCCGACGAGCATGCCTCCAACTTCCAGCCTTGTAAGAGACACTGCCATATTCACGGCAGCCGTTTCCTTCCCACTTATACTTAAGGCACGCGTCCATCTGCACAGAAGCCGATAAATCGTGCAGCACATTGTTGCCCTTCATCCCAAGTACGTAGTCGATACCCATATCCTCACAGATGTCCAAAACGTCACATACTCCGAAAGCGCTGTCTGCTCGTAGGAAGTCTCTTACAAGCCAGCTTCAAAGCGGGATCACGACGGAGAGTGTCCAGATCGTTGGCGTCCTCATAACCCCCACAGATCGTGTATATACGCTCACGAGACATCTCTATGATGGCATGATCAACCTTGCTCTGCTCACGCGAGGCTGTGTGCTCGCAATCGACATTCAGGATGGGTTGGTGATGGCGACAGTAGAACTTCAGATAGCCAAACACCGGTGTTCCGGGAACTTGTTCCTGGAACTCACGCAGTTATCGGGAACAAGATTCCCGATACACCAACACGAAAAACTGGTTTGATGTTCCCCGATGAAGGAACTTGCCGCAGAAACGTTGTATAGTGCAGAAATGTCGTATAATCAGGTAGGTAAGCTGAGGGATCAGCTTGAAAACGGGATGGTCAAATCTGATATGGGTAATCCCGGACTAATTGAAAGGACCCACGATGTGAAACCCGGAGAAGAACCTAAAACGACGGAACGGGATGCCGCGATCAAACTCGCCTTCCCGCAACCGAAGTTGGCGCCCGACACGACACCCGCAACCCACGTGCTCTTCCTCGATCTCGCCGAGGTCGAGGAGATGCGTCAGGCGGAATTGGCGGTCAACCAGGCGTAAGAACATCCCGGCAACCCGCTGCTCCCGCTGGGCGATGACACAGTTGTCTGCGAGGAGTGCGAGACTGGCCTGGGTGAAGATGTGACTCCGTCGGACGAGTACTTCGATCTGCTGCCCGGAGAGTCAAGGGACATAGTCCTGTCTATCGGTGGCAGCCGTAAGGCTGCGAAGAGCCTGCACGCCAGATGCGTGTTTGCAAAAGGAGATTGAAAATGGCTGATTGCGATCTGAACAACACAGTAGTAGAAGCTGAAAGCTACATCAACGAGCATCTATTTGACCCCGACGGGCTGATGTATTCTTATATCGACGTTCGAACGGGGATGCCTTTTGCGGAAGACTACGCTCGTGAATGCCGACACTTCAGCACGCCGTCGGAAGCATGGTCCATTCATCTCCGTGCTGATGCGGACCCCGTTACATACTGGTCCTATGAAGACACTATTGCCACGGGCGGATACTTCATGGAAGCTCTCATATTGAAGCACGAGGTAACCGGCGACGGAGCGGCTCTCGAGCGAGCCTTCCGGATTTGGCGCACGTACCGGAACGTCTACTACGCGTCGCAGGTCCACGGCATCGGCAGCTTCCTGCGTCCGTACGGCGGGTTTGCCGCCGGGTTCGCGGGCCTGGGCCGATGGATGGAGCCGCTGGGCACCGACCAGGCCGGCCCGCTCCTGACCGCGCAATACGCCCTCTGGAAGCGTGCCGGCGACACCGAGAAGCAGGAGCTTGCGGACATTATGGTCAACACCATTTCCTGGTACGAGCGGCAGGATTTTCGCTATCTCTACTACAAGTCGCTGATCCACGCGTGGACCAGGGACTGGTGCCACGCCTTTGCCGACTTTTGCCACGCCGACGGCTATTGCACGCCGCACGCGGGGAGCTACTACTTCCCGGCCCTGGCCTTCGCGGCGAGGGTCACGAACGACGGCAAGTGGATGCGCCATTTCCGCGAGAAGCTGCCCCTTTCCACCGGTTCCGGGAGAGAGCTGATGGACACCTTCAAGTGGGGCAGCGACCTCGTGATGCTGGCGGACCTGCTGGGGCCGGAGTTCGATCGGATGTTCCCGCCGAAGCTGCTTGCCGCCGGCCGCGACGAAGCGCTCCGCGAACTGGCCCTCTTCGACCAGCCGGGCATGACCGCGCGGGGCTTCATGGGCCCGGAGAGCGTGACCCGTCCGGGCGAAGAGGGCTTCCATTTCCTGTGCGCCCTGGCGGAGTTGAACTGCCCCGGCGCGGCGGA
>CAYSLA010000147.1:0-8681 GCA_964431685.1 uncultured bacterium
GCGCGGATCAGTGGCGCGTTGCAGGCCCTGTTGGAAGGCCAGCAATCGGTCGAAATCCAGGGTGAGCATCATCTCAGGGGCCGAATGGCCGACTATCCGCTGCTCGTCGTGCCCGAATGGGAATACCTGGAGCCGAATTTCAAAAACGAGTTGACTGCGTATGTGAAAAGCGGCGGCAATCTCCTGCTCATCGGACCCAAGACGGCGGCCATGTTCCAGACGGAACTCGACGTGACGCTGGAGGGTGAACCGAGACCCGCCGCGAACTGTCGTCTGACGTACAGCGGCGAGCTGGCTACGGTCAACGGACAGATGCAACCGGCGAAGCTGGGTCCGGAATGCAAGCCGTTCGGCCAACTTGCGAAGACCAACGAAGCTGATACGTTTTCCCTACCCGCCGCCTCCATCAGTGAGTACGGACGGGGCAAGATCGCAGCGATCTATTTCACATTTGGCCAGGGCTACGTGAACACACGGACTGACCTGATGCGGCAATTCCTGAACGACCTGGTGCGGCAGCTCTTGCCCAAGCCAATGGTGGAAGTGAGCGGTTCGCCCAACGTGGATGTGGTAGTGAACCGCGTGGCGGGCAAGCTGGCAGTGAACCTTGTCAATACCGCCGGGCCGCATCAACGTGAGCCAATCCTGGATTCCATCCCGCCCATCGGCCCACTTGATGTGACGATTCGCCAAGCTGCTAGGCCGACAACGATCATGCTGGAGCCTGCCGGCACTGCATTGCGCTTCGAGTACCGGGACGGCGAAACCCACCTCATCGTCCCGCGCGTGGACATTCACGAGGTCATTGTCGTCGAATCCAAATGAGGCAAAGCAGTTCTGTCGCTGGCTTGCAGGGTGATGTCGACCGCAGCGAAGAAGGCAGTATCTGGCTTCATGATGTTCGGAACTGCCCTCAGGGCAGAACACCTCCGCGGCTGCATACAGCGCTACGACAGATCGTGCGATGCGGCCTTACACAATTCGGCAGGACCCGTTTCGGGATCAGACCATACCTTTGAGGTTCTTCAGCGGCCGAATCTTCACCACATTCCGCGCCGGCTTGGCCTTGAACATGGTCTCTTCGCCGGTGAAGGGATTGATACCCTTGCGGGCGTTGGTGGCAGGTTTTCGCACCACAACGAGCTTCATCAGGCCCGGGACAACATAGGCGCCGGGACCGCTGCGACCAAGACTCTTTTTGATCTGACCGGCCATCGCCTCAAATACCGAACTCACCTGCTTCTTTGTTAGCCCAGTCGCATCGGCAATCCCCGATACGACCTCACTCTTGCTCATCACTTTTGCAGATGTTTTGACTGCCGTCTTGCTTGCCATAGTACATGGTCTCCTTAAACTGACAGAATGGACAAAACAATACTCCAATACACAAATCCACCGAGCTAACAGTAATAAGTCTGAGCATCTATATGCCCTTTCGCTCCTATTGTCAAGCGAGAGCCGGTCAAGAATAATGTCCTGTACAAATCCAAGAAGTGGATTTCACAGTCACTCGTCGACAAAAGCACATGGCGATCTTCGCTCTTGTGATCTGATGGAAGAGTGGCAAAAGTCCATTCTCACATAGACAGGAACTTTAGGCGGATATCTATCACCAAGACCGAGGAAGAACTTTTACAAATAGTTGAAAGTCACAGTTTTGCAGGTTCTGTGAGAATTGCGATTAGACGGGCAACGACAAATACTTATGACAACTGGCCAAGAATCAGGCGAACTCAAAAAATGGCCATATTTGCGGTACTTCGTGCACGGTCCAGTGCGCCTGATGGGCTGGCAGGACCGGTCCGTCAGATTTTGAAACGTCTGTGGTCTTTGGCATCGGCCTTTTCCGGCGGCAGTTGCGGCGCATTCTGCCTTTGCAGAGTGGTCCGACGGCACCTTGAGAGGCACACATGGAATTGTCCTGATGACACGGTGGGGTCTTCCCTGTATGATGGTGCATCGGAAGAAGGTCTTTGCAAGGAGATTCGACGTGAATACAGGATCCATGTTGCTGCTCAGTCTCGTATGGTACCTGTGCAATGTATCGGCCGGGGCTGACACACCCGACTGGGAGAACGAGCAGGTCATCGCGATCAACAAAGAGCCCGCGCGGGCCACAGGGCTGTCTTTTCCGGATGTGCAATCGGCGATCCGGGCCTATTCGATGAGGACTGCAACTGATGCCCTTAAGAAGTGGCAGGACTCCCCCTTCCATCAGTCCCTCAATGGGCAGTGGAGATTCCACTGGGTCAGGTCACCCGACGAGCGGCCCATGGATTTCTACAAGACTGATTTCGATGCAAGCGGCTGGGACTATATCCCAGTCCCGTCCAACTGGGAGATCGCGGGTTACGGTACGCCCATCTACTCGAACGTCCGCTATCCGCACCTTCGGCAACTGCCGAGGATCATGGGCGACGTGCCCCCGGACTTCACGGCCGCTCAGGAGCCGAATCCCGTCGGCAGCTATCGCACGACCTTCATCATACCCAGAAACTGGGCCAGCCGAGAGGTCTTCGTCCACTTCGAAGGTGTAGCCTCGGCCTTCTACCTCTGGATCAACGGTCAGAAAGTGGGCTATAGCCAGGGAAGTCGCACGCCGGCCGAGTTTCGTATTACCCACTATCTCAAGCCCGGCGAGAACATCCTGGCCGCCGAGGTCTATCGCTGGTGCGACGGCAGCTACTTGGAAGACCAGGATTTCTGGCGACTCAGCGGCATCTTCCGTGATGTCTACCTGTTCAGCACCCCGGCCGTCCATCTGCGGGATCTGTTCGTCCTCAGCGATCTGGATACCAGGTACAAGGACGCCCAACTCAGCATCACCGCCAAAGTACGCAACCTGTCGAACGACCGAGGCGAACGCCGCATCCGCGCGACCCTCGTCGACGCCCAGGGACGTAAGACACCGCTGGGCCAGTCCGAGCCAGCCGCTGTAGAGCCGGGCCAGGAAGTGGCGTTGAAGCTCGATGGCGAAGTGAAGAATCCTCTCAAGTGGACCTCCGAGACGCCGAATCTCTATGTCGTCGTACTGGAACTCCTCGATGCACGCGGGAACGTCGCCGAGGTCAAGACGTGCCGCTTCGGATTCCGCGAGATCGAACTGAAGGATCGCCAGTTCTTTGTCAACGGCGTCTCGATCAAGTTCAAGGGGGTCAACCGCCACGAGCACGACCCCGATCGCGGACAAGCCCTGAAGATCGATTCCATGATGCGCGATATCGAGTTGATGAAGCGACACAACATCAACACCGTCCGCACCTGCCACTACCCGGATCATCCGATGTGGTACGACTTGTGCGACTTATACGGCATCTACGTCATCGACGAGGCGAACGTCGAATCTCACGGTATGGGCTACGGGCGGGAGACGCTGGCGGCCGTCGCAAGCTGGGAGACGGCCCACGTGGACCGCGAGATCCGCATGGTCCAGCGGGACAAAAACCACCCGTGCGTAGTCATCTGGTCCCTGGGCAACGAAGCAGGAGGCGGACCGAACTTTGAGGCCGCTGCCCGGGCGATTCGCAGCATCGACGCCTCGCGGCCTATCCACTACGAACGCATGAACTCCGTGGCTGACATCGACAGCACGATGTACCCGTCCGTGGAGGGGTTGATCGGGGCCGGCCGCAACAATTCAGCCAAGCCCTTCATCATGTGTGAGTACGCGCACGCGATGGGCAACGCCATCGGTAATCTGCAGGAGTACTGGGACGCCATCGAGACTTACCCACGTCTGATCGGCGGATGCATCTGGGACTGGGTGGACCAGGGCCTTCGGAAGTACAACGGCCAAACCAATCCCGACGGCTCGAAGCAGTGGTTCTTCGCCTACGGCGGCGACTACGGAGATCACCCCAACGACAACAATTTCTGCTGCAACGGCGTTGTGGACCCGGACCGGTCCGTCACCGCCAAGCTGCGGGAGGTCAAGAAGGTCTATCAGTACGTCGGCTTCGCCCTGGGCGAGGTCACGAACGACACTATAGTCATCGAATTGACGGACAAGTACTTCTTCACAGACCTGAATCGCTTCGGCCTCCAGTGGCAACTTGTCGAAGACGGTCGCGTTGTCAAGAAGGATCGGACGAAGCTAAAGAACATCTCGCCGGGGCAATCTGTACGCGTCACCCTCCCCGTAGCTCAGCCCAAGCTCAAACCGGGCGCTGAGTACTTCCTGAACGTCAATCTGGTGCAGGAACAGGATGAACTTTACGCCCCCGCGGGCCACGTTGTGGCTTGTGAGCAGTTCAAACTGCCCTACGCCGTACCGGAGGCGCCGTCGCTCGATCTAGACGGCCTGCCTGCGCTGAGCTTGACCGACGATGGCGATGCGATCACGGTCGCAGGCTCGCGTTTCAAGGCGGTCTTCAGCCGCTCCACCGGGACGCTTTCCTCACTGGCCTACGACGGCACGGAGATATTGGCGGATGGCACCGGCCCCAGGCTGAACCTGTTCCGCGCCTTGGTGGACAACGACAAATGGATGCAACGCGATGTTGAACGGACGGGAGTTCGTAGTCTCTCCTATTCGACGAAGGAGGTGGCTGTGGAGCGGCTGACTTCGGGAATTGTCCACGTACGTTGCACGGTGGATTGCACGGGTCGGTCCGAGAGCGGAATGGTGCACACGGCTGCGTTCACCGTCTTCGGGGACGGATCGATCGACGTGAGCAACCAAGTCGAGCCCTACGGCAACCTCTCGATCCTGCCGAAACTCGGCGTGAGCCTCGTTTTGCCCAAGACGCTCGACACCCTGACCTGGCTGGGCAGAGGACCACACGAGAGCTATGTGGACCGCAAGCACAGCGCCGATGTCGGCCTGTACCGTGGGAGCGTTGCCGACCAGTATGAGCGATACGTCCGGCCTCAAGAGAACGGCAACAAAACCGACGTCCGCTGGGCGGCCCTCACCGAGGGGAAGGGCAAGGGTCTCCTGGTGGTTACAGACGGCACCTATTCCATCAGCGCCCATCACAATACGGCCGAGGACTACGACCAGGCCCGGCACATCGACAAGGTCGTGCCGAGAGATGAGGTGTACCTCTGCATCGACGCCGCTCACATGGGCCTGGGTGGAGCCAGTTGTGGACCGCGACCCCTCGGCAAGTACGTCCTGAACGCTGAATCCACACGGTTCCGCTACTCCCTGCGGCCGGCGACGGCAGACCTCGTCACGCGGGCAAAGATCCGGCTGCCCAACCTGGGCGCGCCGCTGGTCACGCGTGACAAGGGCGGTATGGTGCATATCGAATCGACGGCTTCGGGCAAAGTGGAATACCGTCTGAACGACGGCGTGTGGATGAGCTACACCCGGCCTTTCGACCATGTCCGGGAAGGCACGGTTGAGGCGCGAGTGAGCCTCGACAAAGGTCTGAACAGTGACGTGGCCCGAGTACAGTTCGAGAAGATCATCCCGCTGCAAGAACTGGACAAGTCGGCCTGGAAGGTAGTCCACGTCGATAGCGTCGAGCCGGGCGAAGGAGAGGCCCGCCACGCGGTCGATAACAATCCCGAGACCTTCTGGCACACGAGCTGGTCGGCTGCCCAACCCAAGCACCCACATGAGATCCAGATCAATCTGGGCAAGTCGCTTGAGATCCTTGGCTTCACGCAGTTGCCTCGCCAGGGCAACGCCAATGGGAGGATTCGTAGCTACGAATTCTACGTGAGCCGCGACGGCAAGCAGTGGGAGCCCGTCGTGACCGATGGCCGCTTTCCAAACAGCGATCGGCTCCAGGAGGTTCGATTCGAGAAGCCCGTGACCGGCCGCTACGTCCGCCTGGTGGCCTTAAGCGAATGGTCGCGACAGAACTACACGACGATCGCCGAGTTCGACGTTATGGCAGCCAGGTAACTCAACGTACGGGAGGCAGACCATGAAGACACCGTGGACATTCGTCGCAGCCATCGCAGTCGCATGTCTTCTCGGGACGAAGCGCCCACTGGCAGCGGAAGAATCGCCTACAGTGTACGTCACGTTTTGGTTTGACACTGAGGATTTTATCCTGCCTCAGGCCGATGACGCAGCGAAACGATTGGCCGAGATGTTCACAGCCAGAAATGTCCGGGCCACGTTCAAGGTCGTCGGCGAGAAGGCCCGGATGCTGGAGGAACGCGGGCGCGACGACGTAATCATGGCACTGGCGAAGAACGACATCGCCTACCACTCAACGTACCATAGCGTTCATCCAACGCCGTCGGAGTACTGCCGGGACCTGGACTGGTGTGAAGGCGTCTCGGAATTCGTACGTCGGGAGGGGGCCGGGCTTGAGACACTGCGGCATGTGTTTGGCGTCAACGCCTCGTGCTATGGGCAGCCGGGAGGATCGTGGACGCCACAGAGCTACGCTGCTCTCCATGAGTTTCAGATCTCCCTATACCTGGACGAAACCTCGCACGTCAACGTGAATGGTCGCCCCTTCTGGTACTGCGGCATCCTGAACATCCTCGAACTCGGCGACTGTGTCATGCGCACCGGCTGGACGGATGACGAAGTGAAGCAGGCCTGCGCGAAGTTTGATCGCGTTCAGGAGAGGCTGCTTCGCGAGGGTGGCGGCATTATCAGGATCTATTATCATCCCTGCGAATTCGTGCATCGGCAGTTCTGGGACGGCGTCAACTTCTCTCACGGCGCCAATCCGCCCCGGTCCGAATGGAAGCTCCCACCCATGAAATCACCGGCGGAGCAGGAGCAGGCCTTCGACGCCTTCGAGGCGTACCTTGACCACATCGTACGCCGGCCCAACGTCCGGCTGGTCACCGCCAGGGAAATCCCTTCGCTGTACCCAGACCGGGTCTACACCAATCCGCTGAGGCATAGTGACATCGAAACCATCGCCAGGGCTTTCCAGGAGCGGCTCTCTTACGTCGATTTGGGTGCGAGGATCGTTTCAGCCAGCGAGGGCCTGCTGGCCTTGGCGCATCATGTGGCGCAGACACATGGCGGCAGTCCGGATGACAAGGTCGTGCTACAGTTCGCTTATGGTCCGGCCTCGATGCCGCAGCGGTTCATCACCGAGGGCACATTCTCGTGGAGAGCGGTGCAGCAAGCCGCACAGGAGTTGCTGGACTTCGTCCGCGCGAAGAGGCAACTGCCATCGATCGTGTGGGTAGCCGGCACACCCGTACGTCCCGAAGACTTCGCCGCCACACTGGCTTGTGCAGTCGCGTCGAGCCGTTCCTCGGGGGAAATCACGCTCCAACGCGGCGACTTGGCAGCGAAGCAATACGTTGCTGACGATTCGCCGCGGCTTTGGGGCTGGGTGATATTCCCCAAAGGTTTCAACGCGCCCCACATGATGGAAATCGCCAAATTGCAGGCATGGACAATCAAGCCGGCGGTCTTGCGGAGACAGAATTAGGATTTCGTCGCGTGGGTACCTATCAGGAGTACTATCATCATGAGAGGATTCACCAAGGGCTCAACAGGATCATCGAGCCCCAGCATGAAGGGAACCAGGGCGAGATCACTTGCATTGAGCGACTTGGCGGATTGCTGAGATCCTACCATCGAAAAGCTGCGTGACACCGCCACAACATACCGCGCCTGCGGAGAACGGTCGTTCTGGGAATTGCATCCATCTGTAAATCAGGATTACCTGACAAAGACCGTTGTATCTCCATCTTGGTTGCCAGGGTGTGTGAATTGATTCCACTTCCTCCCAATAAGTCGGGTCCAGCCGTTCGTCTTGTCCAACATGGTATTTTCATTATGTGCCCCCCTCTGCTTGTCTATTCTTGTGATACGGAGAGACAAAGGGCTGGCAGTCTCAGATACTGTCACCCTTTTTTATTGGGAGTGTTATTGGCTCAAACTCGCTACACTTTATCAAATGTGCGCCAAGCAAAGCTGGTGCAAGCAAGCTGGATAATCCAGCCTGGCCAAAGCCTAACCAGCAGGCCAGAACAGAACTCTGCGCATAGGGAGGCAACGAACTATGTGGGGCCAAAGGGAAGGCAGATTATCGACCATAACGAAAGTGAAGGTATTGAGCCCCGAAATAAGTGATATTGCATTGGGCGAGGGGGTATTTGACTCTGAAGCCAGTACTGCTGCACGCGTTAAAGGTGAGTGTGTCAGTGGCGTGCCGGGGTCTGAGTCCATGGTAGGTAATCGAATTGTTTGCATCGGAACTTGGGAGAGCCATATCGCTCCCAAATTAGAAGCTTCCAACAAGCTGAAGAAGCAAGGCGGAAGTATGGCGATATGGCAGTCGGACTAACTCATAGTAGAGATGTAGATGGGGCAATGCCCATCGAGTCCCGAGAGCTTGGGACACTCGAAGGGGTTAGCAGTAGAACGTAGAGGGATGAGTCGCGTATGCCATACACTGAGATGGATAACATAACTCTGGCAAAATTAGCCCTCATAGCTCAACAGGCACTTATACACTTTGTTGTCTGTTGAGTGAGTTTTACTGAAGAGCCGGATGAGGGAAATCTTCACGTCCGGTTCTGTGAGGGGCGTGAAGCTCTCTTACATGGCAGAATATTGTGGCACTCCTCAATCGAAAGAGAGGAGCAACAGAGAATACAAAGTATGCCTAAATGAGAGGGCTTCACGTCTACTCGACAGTTACAGTGTCACAGTTTCCAAGTTTTGAGGAAATTGAGATAAGATTAGTAGTGAAAAACAGTTACAACAACTGGCCAAGAAGCAAGCAAACGCCGAAAAGGGC
>CAYSLA010000148.1:0-8588 GCA_964431685.1 uncultured bacterium
ACCGACGCAATGGGCCGGCGGACGTCTATCGACGGGTTTACGTAGTAGTTGCGTGCGCTCTTGATGAGTATACTGATGGTGGCGTCCGCCAGGGACGAACCAATGTGTCCGCCCGGTCAGAGTCCCAGCATACGTGCTGCGTTGCCTCCGAGTACCGTCTCAAGCTCTGTGTCTGTTAGGCCAAGTTGGCCGAGTCGGGCAATGTCTTCCTGTGGATTGCCCATTGGCAGGTCGGTCGCAAAGACTATTCTGTCCGCACCGTGCCGCCGTATCATCGATAGCATGCGGTTGTCATCAAGCACTCTGGGCCAGCAGGCCGACGTGTCCAGGTAGACGTTTTTGCCTACCAGATAGTCTTCGGCCTGAGTCCACATCAGGTAGCCGCCCATGTGGGCCGCAATGATTGTAAGGTCCGGGAACTGGCTATGCACGTCCGCAATCATCGCGGGGGTAGCCTTCTGTGGGTCGAAAGGAGTGAGCTCGTCCCCGGCGTGGAACATACAGATCAGTCTGCCTCTTGCAGCCTCATATATCGGGAACATTCTGGGATCGTTAACGTACGTATCCTGCCAGTTGCCGTGTATTTTCACTCCTTTAAGTCCCAGAGAGACCATTCGGTCAACCTCACCTGCGATATCGTCCAGGTCTGGATGCAGCGCTCCGAACGATACCACCCGTGGGCAATCGAGCGCGGCCGCCCAGTCATTGATTGATCGCACCTGGGAAGCCTTTGTCGCCACCGGCTGGATCACCACCAAGTCAACGCCGGCCGCCTCAGCGCACCGAGACAAGCCGCCGGCAGTGCCGTCCGTAAAGGGCGTCATCTGGTAGCGAGTGTACAGAGTTTCCATCGCCTTTGGGGCAATTTCATCAGGAAAAGCGTGTGCGTGGAAGTCTACTATCATTATCGCATTTCACCTTGCGCAAGAAATCTCCAACATAAGAAGGATATATCCAACACACTGACTAATACAACTCCGAGTGTGCTAACTCACTGCGCGGAGGTCACAGTGCTGGACTTATATGACATCGCCGCCCGGCTTGAGGCCGAGGAATCGTTTATACTCAGATACAGGTTTCCGGTAGGCAAGAAGGACGAATCGGTCGAGACCGAGATCAGGGAGGGAAAACTCCTTGATGTCGCCGAAGAAACCGGTCGCCTCTACGTATCGTACCAGGGCGAAGTTATCTGGGTGAGACTCGACGAAGTGGTGGAACTCCTGCCTGCCGGATGATAGAACACGCCGCGCTTTTTCCGTTCTGTGCAGTTAGATTGGGCGCGGCATACGCGAGCTCTCGCAGGCCATTGTCTGCAATGCTTCTTGTCACCGCCACTCCGGACTATTCTTCCTTTGCCTGTCTAACCTTATTTGAGGAGCGCTCCGGAACGCCGCTTCTTTCAGCGGACTTGAGATAGAACTCCTCATACACCGTACCCGCGAGGACTACCGCTGGAGTAGCGAGAGCTATGCCGACAATGCCGAACAGTCCCCCCATTACCACTACGGAGACTATCACCGTTACCGGATGCATCGAGAGCTTACGTGACATAATCAGCGGCAACAGCACACTGCTTTCGATCTGTGCTACACCAATAAAGATTGCCACTACATACAACGCCTGAATCGGATCGGACAGAAGCGCCACGATGATGGGCGGGGCGGCCGAGAGTATCGGACCGATTACAGGAACAATAGAAAACAGACCTACGATGATCCCAAATAGAAAAGCCTGCTTAATGCCTATTGCCGCCAGCAGCGCCCAAGTGACGAGGAACATAAAAGTCAGATCAATCAGCACGCCGTTTGCCCAGGCCCTCAGTTGCCTGCAGAGCTTGCTTCCTACAAGCTTGGCCCTCTGCCGGTTGTCCGGCGAGAGACCACGCAGAACGCCTTCCACCAGTGTTGAGTGGCCTGAGAGCAGATGAATGGTAATGACAAACACAAGGAACAGGCTTGCCAGAGCCTGGGCGGCTCCTGCCGTTATGACGGACGCTCCACCGAGGATATGTCCCAGTACTGGCCGTAGAGTCGCAAAATCGATCTCGAAATCCTGCGGCAAGTAACGTCCGACTGCGCTGTGAGGGCCAAGTTTTGTTTGAAGCCAGTTTGTCGCTGTTCTTGCCAGGTCGGGTATCTGCTTGCCGAGCTCCATTACTTGTCTGCTTGCGGGCGGGATAACCAGAAACAACACCAGAGCTGCCAGGGCGATAACAAGCAGCGCGAGAAAGGCCGCTGACACCTGCCGCGGGACTTTGTGTTTGTGAAAGTAAGAGACGATCGGGTCGAGCATAATGGTCAGGATTATGCTCAAGGCGAGGATGATGATTAGCGTCACCAGGTACGGAACAAACCTGATCGCAAGAAAGACCAGGGCCGCGAAAAGAACCGTGTTACGCAGGTCGCGAGCGGTCAAGCCTCCATTTGACACTGTGTCTTCTCCTGTTGTGCTAAGTTGCAGAATGAGCCGGGAATATTGCATCCCCGGCTCAATAGTTACTCATCGTCGCGCACAAGTCCTTCGTCAATCTCAATACGAATACCGTATGCGCCCAAACTGCAATCCGTGCGTTGCGCAGCCAGTACCGCGCAGCACGTGGCAGTCTATGCCTTGCCGAGAGTCTGACCGCCTTCGTCCCAGTCGATCGGACAGAGTTCGCCTGTCTGCAGGGCCCTTAGCACGCGAAGCACCTCATCGACGTTGCGGCCTATGTTCAGGCTGTGCACAACCTGGTAGTTCAACACGCCATTGGGGTCAATTATGAACAACCCTCTGAGCGCAATTCCTGCTCCCTCGATCAGAACGCCGTACTCGCGGCTGACTTCCTTGGTTATGTCGGAGGCCATAGGGTAGTTGATCTGGCCTATCTCCTTCGTCCAGGCAAGGTGAGTGAATTTGCTGTCTACACTTGCACCGACGATTTCGGCTCCCAACTGCCTGAACTCGTCAATGCGCTTGCTGAACGCTGTGACCTCGGTGGGGCACACAAACGTGAAGTCCAGCGGCCAGAAGAACAGCACGACCCACTTACCGCGGTAGTCTGACAGCTTGATGTCGATGAACTTATCGCCGCTGACGGCTTCCAGAGCAAAATCAGGTGCAGGTTGTCCAACCTGTATCATGAGCGAATTACCTCCTGCGTGTTAGCAGACTCGGGTGAAAGAGCCGGGCTGCCTGGTTTGATTCTACCCATATTCTGGATGGGATATGCGCCTTTGGGCGCCTGTGCCGCCAGGCGCAATCTGGAGAATGACCATGCACATAGTTTCCGGATGATCCAGGTGGATTCTAAGCGTGCTTGAGAATGATCTGTTCCAGGATGTTGGCAACTTCCTCGCATTTGTCTATCGCGCTTTCAAGGTTCTCGTAGATCTCTTTCCATTTGATCACCTCTATGGCGTTCTCCTCGCTCTCGAACAGCGCTGCGATGGCCTGTCTGTTGGCCGTATCTCCGAGATTCTCCAATGAGTGGATTTCTATGGATGACTGGCGCATCACCGATGTGTTCTTCCTGTGCTGCCCAAGATTCCTGACGGCAATGGCGGTCTCTTCCACGGCCCGCTGCAGTATGTTGACCTGCTGCATCAGACCTTCGGTAGGCTTCTTGATCTTGTAGAGCACCATGCCTTCCACGGAGGCATCAATATAGTCAACGACGTCGTCGAGAGCCGAGGTCAGAGAATGGATGTCTTCCTGATCGAGCGGGGTGATAAACGTCTGTCGCAGTCTGTTGACTATGCGGTGAGTTATCTCGTCCCCTTTGTGCTCGATCTTGTTCATCTCCAGCACTTTGCGGTCCAGTTCAGTGAAATCGTCCACAATGATGCGGAGCTGATTTGCGGCTTCGACCAGCACCTCGGCCTGGTCGCAAAACATATCAAAGAACTTTTCTTCCTTTGGAATCAGACGGAGTCCCATTTGGTAACCTCTCTACATAAACAGCTTCAGCAACTGGAAAGCGCCTGCCCCGATCAGGGCGGCCATTGGTATTGTCAACACCCACGCCCAGACGATCCGGCCGGCAACGCCCCAGCGAACGGCCGAAAGCCTCTTTGTTGCTCCGACGCCGACGATCGCTCCGGTGATCGTGTGCGTGGTACTCACCGGTATTCCCTGCATTGAAAGACCGATCAGGGTAATGGCCCCCGCCGTCTCGGCGCTGAACCCTCCAGGCGGTTTGAGTCTCGTGATTTTCATGCCCATAGTGTGGACGATACGCCATCCGCCCGACGTTGTGCCGGCAGCGATTGCGGCGTGACACGACAGGATGACCCAGTAAGGGAGCGCCTCCGAGGACGATGGATCCATGAAGATCAAGAGCATCCATATTATGCCCATTGTTTTCTGGGCGTCATTGAGCCCATGTCCCAGGCTGTATCCCGCCGCGGACACCAGTTGAAGCCACCGGAAGTGTTTGTCGACTTTCCCGGGTGACATGTTTTTGCATATCCACGAGATCAGGCTCATAATGGCGAGTCCCATCAGCAGCCCAAGGAGAGGGGCTATCACGATGAACACGCACGTCTTGATGATTCCGGCGTACTTCAGCGCTCCGGTTCCGTGCGTGGCCACCACCGCGCTTCCGACCAGTCCGCCAATCAGAGCGTGTGAGGAGCTTGTAGGAAGTCCAACATACCAGGTGATCAGGTCCCAGATTATTGCGCCAAGAAGCGCCGCGAGAACGAGGTACGGTGTGACGTGGGGTATCGCCGCATTCAGTTTCTCTACGTCCACTACGCCTTTGCCCACTGTGGCGGCAACGTGGGTCGGAAAGCCAAAAGCAGCAACGAAATTGAAGAACGCCGCCCACATCACTGCTCTGAGTGGTGTCAGTACCTTTGTAGCCACGACTGTGGCTATCGAGTTTGCGGCGTCGTGAAAGCCGTTGACGAAGTCGAAAATGAGCGCGACAATGATGATGGCGACAATGAAACCCAAGTGCGTCTCCGAAAGGGACAGAGTGTGGCGAGCGATACGTTCCGGTGGAAAGTATATCAAAACGCGGTCGCACAATGCAAGAAAGCTGCAATCTGCCTGTAAGGAAACGGCAAGCTATCCCGGGTAGCCCATCCTGGCCATAATCTGCCTGAACGTAACATACTTCTCGTCCATTCGTTCGCGCAGATTGCGTTCGGGTTCTGCGGATGCGGAGAGGGTAATCATGTTTCTTGTGGCTTCCGCGAGACTGTCAAACCGCGTTCTGGACGCTGCGACCAGTGCGGCGCCCATGGCGGGTTCGGTTATGGAGGGTCGGATTACTTCTCTACCTAGCACGCTGGCTCTGATCGTCATCCATTGGATGCTTCTGGCGCCGCCGCCCGTAGTGTGGATGGTGTCGCCGACCCTCGCGCCGAGTTCTTCCATCAGCTCATAGCACCAGCGTTCCATGAATGCGACGCCTTCCAGATGCGCGGCGTAGAGCTCATCACAAGTGAAAGCATTTCCGTCAACGAAGCCCTCTGCGCTCTCGTCAACGAATGGCAGGCGCTCGCCCCTCCTGACCAGCGGATATACAAAAAGGCTGGTTGGCACAAGTCCCAGAGCCGCTGAGTCAAGCGCGGCGTAGTCGGCACCCCGAAACTTCACTGTCAGGCACTCCCCGCCAACGTTTGCCGCGCCTCCTGGAAGCCAATGCCCATCCGGGTGTCTGTGGCAGTAGATGCGGCCCCGCGGATCGCGTATCAGCGACTCCGAGACACCGCGGACCACCAGTGTTGTTCCAAGTGTGGAGTTCCATTCACCGACTTCGGTTGCCCCCGACGCCAGGAACCCTGCGGTGCCGTCAGAAACTCCGCCAACCACCAGAGTGCCTGCTGTCAGACCGGTTTGTTCGGAGCAGCGCCGTGATATCTTTCCGATCGGCTCCCCGGGCGAAACAAGGTCAGGCAGTCTGTCGGAGGGTATGCCCAAAGCATCGGCAATGAACCTTGGCCACGTGTTGTCTCGCAGGTCGCAGCCGGTCTTGAGGGCGTTGGAGTTGTCGGAGACCCCGTATTCGCCGCACAGTCTCCCGACTATGTAGTCGGATGCGTGAATTATCTTCCAAGTGCGCTCCCATACGGCGGGTTCATTGCGGGCAATCCAGAGCGTTTTCGGAAGGCCGAAAGACGCTCCAAACTTGTAGCCAAGCTCGTCACAGAACGTCTTGCCCGACTCGTTGCATTCCGACGCTTCCGCATTTGCCCGTGTGTCGCTGTACATTATTGCGGGGCGCAGAGGTCTTCCGTTCGTGTCTATGGGCACAACAGTCCCGGACGTGGAGTCCACGGCAATTGCGGTGAGCTCGTCCGAGGTCTTTCGGCGGGCTGATTGCACCGTCTGGCGGATCACATCGACGCACGTATCCCACCACACTTTCGGGTGCTGTTCGAACCATCCGTCCGGCAGACCACCAACGGCGACCTCACCGCCAAACTGGGCCGAAGCCTCCGCGACAACTTGTCCGCGATCATCCGACCAGATGGCACGCACTCCTTGCGTACCTACGTCAAGACCAAGAAATCCAGGCAAGAAGTCTCTCCTTATGCTCGGAAGTGTTGCCGGGCCGCACTATCCACCTGCAGGCAAAGCTGTCCGGCAGACCGCAATCTGGAAGCATAGTGCTTATAGATACGGGAAGATGGCCTCAAATACCATAATCGGGGGGATGCGGCTGTATACCTCAAGGTGAGGTCGCAGGGTCAGAATGTCCGGGCCGGGTCTCGGCTCCAGCACGCGGCGGACCGTGAAGCCACGGCTGCCGAGGGCATTGACATAGTGGGACACCGAACGATGCTTGACTTTGTGTCCACCAGTGGTCCGCGAGTGGTTGATCAGGTCCGTAACATACCAGCCTTCCGCAAAGTAGTTGTCTATGGAACGGTATCTGGGTCTGCCGTCATCGCCGCCGGACCAGCAGGAATCGGGAGGGCAGAAACAGGGGTGCAGCACAGAAAAGATGAATCGGCCTCCGAGCCTGACCAGCCTCGCCAGTTCGGCTACGATCCCATTGATATCGCGCGCCATCATCAAACCCATGTTGCATACGATGTCGTCAAAGGAGCTCTCATCAATCACCGAAAGATCAATTGGTTCGGCCACAGCGTATGTGATGGCGCTGTCCTCTCGCTTCTCTATTTCCTTGGCTATCCCAATGAGCCGCTCGGAAGGATCTATGGCCGTTACTTTGGCCCCCAGCGCGGCCAGGCGTCTTGAGAAATAGCCAGCGCCGCAGTACAGTTCCAGCACTTCCTTGCCCTGGGCCGGCCCCATCATTTCAAGCAGAGCCGGGGCTACCAGATAGCGTTGGATTTCACCAGCTTGTTCCGCTGTAACAGGGGCAGCCTGCGCCAGAAGATCCTCGTGCGTTAATGATTCACCGGACATCGAACTCTATCCCTCCAGGGCGTGACACCGAACATTACTACATAAGTATACCACTTCTGCGTCCATCGTCAATATCCTGCTTCCGTACACACGCAGGCGTATCATCCTGCTAATCTTACCTGTTAGGCAGGTGTGTGACCGGAGGAAAGATAATAATAAGTGTACTGGCGTTTGTTGAGGTGATCGACTTGAGTAGATACTATGCGCTGGCAATGCTGCTTGTGATGATTTGGTCCTCCGCCCTGCCTGCCAATGCGGAGGAACCGGTTGTCACGACTTCACCGGCTTCGGAACCATATACGGATATATCGGCTGATCCGCGAAAGCCCGAAATCTTGGCGGTTGCCGGCGTCCGCCTTATGCAGGGCTATCCAGACAAGACCTTCAGGCCGGCATCCACTATCACAGAGTCCGAGTTCAATACTGTCATTGATCGATTGCTGGTCGTAAAGACGAGCCTGCGAAAGCCCGAGGTCTCGGAATCGAACCCGAACAAGCCGATCACACGTGCCAAGGCCATTGTGGTGCTTTCGCGGTGCCACGTTTCAATGCAGCAGATAGAAGCGGTCGAAAATGCGGAATATGTGCTCTCCGCCTACACGGATGCGTCCGAGATTCCCGATTGGGCCGTAAAACCAATTGCCTTCGCAGTCTCTCAGCGCATCGCGCCTCCAGCGCCGGATCTGAGGCCGAACGATCCTATCACCCGCAGTGAGCTGGCAGGCATACTTGCCGCTTGTCTGGGGATGGCTCGGGAGGAACCGGCGAGTGGCGATGGTTACACCGGTTTGATTATAGACTGCCGCGGGATGGACGTGAGACGCTGCATGAGCGTGACGGTAAAGGACGAGGATGGTAACCAGATATATCCGGATGTAAAGAACCTGCCATCTAATGACATACTGATGGGCGAGGGGATGATCTCATTTGCTTCCGACCCGAAGAACGCCAAACGGTCTGGAACACGGCCCTGCACAGTTCGGGCAATTGAGGTTTCCGGAAAGGCCGGCGAGATGCTCAAGATCTCCAATGCGGATTGTGTTCTGCTGCTGTCGGCTGAGAAACGAGACAGGTTCATGGCCAAGTGGAGAGTGACGGTGTTGGTGGGTCCGGCCCCGGAGGACATCCCGAACTCGATTCAGGATGAGTGCACGGACGGCAGTGAGGCTCCCAAAGAAGAGCCGGGGCGAACCGGCGACGAACCTCCCAATGACTCCCAATAG
>CAYSLA010000149.1:0-2878 GCA_964431685.1 uncultured bacterium
AATGCCATATCATATATCATTTGGGCGCTTACCCACAAAGTTTCCCATAGAGCCCCTTTCATTTCACTATCGCTGTCAATACTCCGCCGAGTCTGCCGTCGGATTGCTGCCGCAGATAGTCCGGACACCAATCGACCGCGCAGAAACCGATTACTACATCCAGAAAACACCTCCCTCGATGAGCCAGTGGGCTTCGGGGCAAACGCCCGCGAAGCATACTGCGTCTGATGACGCTCTACGCCAGGATTGCCGTATGTCAGGGCTCGAGTCTGATTTCTCCAAGCCTCCCGAGCTCGTGAAAGCCGCTAAAAGTGGGAATCCATGCCGCAGCTTCCGCTCCGGGTATCGCGCGAATCATGTTCATAAAGAACGTCTCGCCGGGTTTGAACCCGCCGGGCAGCAAGTTGTTCAGCGGTAAGGCAACCCTGACATCCCAGGGCTTTCCGGCCCCGGCGGAACTGGTCACAACTGCCCCGCTTTCCCAAACATTACTTCCTTCCCCATAGGCAAGCGACATGCTCTTGCCCTCCGGATTGATGCCGATCTGCCGGTATGGCTCTTTCCGCTCCCTCGCGAAAAACAGCTCCCAGTCATCTCCGCCCCAGATGCCTCCGTCATTGGTCAGCGTACCGCTGTCGACCGGATCCAGCAGACGTATGTAGAGAAAGCTCGCATCGTGCATAGCCTGAGCCTCAATGGCACGCCCAGGTCCGCCGTCAATCTTACTCCACCCCTGAAGCAACGCAGCCGCAGACCAGTCCACGCGTTCGGGATCGCCCGAGAATGCACCGGTGGCCACATTGGGGAGTGTCACGCTCTGGATCGGCAAGGCCTTTATGGCGTCCTGCTCGGCAAATGTCTTGCGGGCCGATTTCATATACTGCCAGACACCTTTATCGAACAGGTCGACTCGCTGCTTTTCGATGCCATCGCCGGACGCATCACGTGCCTGCTGCATCAGCAGCTCGAGTTCGCCCATTGTCTCGTCGTCAATGTATTGCCGCCAGAAGTTGTCCTGAGAACGCGGGGCGGTCCACATCCGTTCCACGATCCGATAGAAGCTCCGCATCGGTCTGGCGGACGGGCCATAGTATCTCTCAAAAAACTCCTCAATGATCTTGCCGCCATCAAGCGTGGGATCGTCCGCCAGCTTGAATGTCAGATAGATCTCAAGCTGGTCAAACAACGCGCTCCGCAGGTTGTCCTGTATGTACGATGGTTCCAGGGATATCCCCTTCACACCAGCGTCGACATACTCCTTGATACGCTGGGGAATGAAATCGGCAAAGAACCCCGGCATAGCGCAGCGCGTGTTCATCTGAGAAACGAGCAGAGTCGGGAAGCAATACCAGAGCCAGACGTACTTGGGCCGGTCCACCGACTCTTCGACCCACGCGCGCACCTCTTCCTCATCCGTCCTTTGCCTCGATATGCGGTAGGGCTGGCAGGAAGACAGCGTCATCTGAATCAGCACGTTCGGCTCGAGAGGCTCCTCCAAAGGAGGATAGGCATATCCCATGTAGGCGATCGTCGCTATTCGCTTGTCCGGGTGACTCTTGCGAACCTCTCTGGCCACCTTGTTGACGAACTGGAACCAGTAGCTGCTGGACTGGTCGGCATTGAACAATGAACCAATTCCCCGAGTCGGCTTGTCCAGAATGAGCGCCCTGCAGTTCGCGCATTTGCACCACATATCGTTGTCCATCGGACCGAGCCCGAAGTACCTGCCCGCCGCAGAGGCACCCTTGTGCGGCTGCCGGCCGTCGAAGAAATCGCGCGCGTCTGCCACAACCTGCTTGATGAAATCTGGGTTTGTGTAGCACATCTGGGGCGGCTGTCCCTCGTAGCCCTGAGCAAACCATTCTGGGTGGTCTTTGAGAAAACGGTCGTAGTAGCCGTAGAAGGAGTGGCCGCAATCGTACGGTTCGCCGCCCAGCCGTTGACGAAGTTCAAATAGCCGCATCTCTCTACCCTCGAGAGGCTGCATTCGCTCGGAACCCTTGACGGTGTCACCCATCAAGTCAGACGGGAACGGGTTCATTGTCAGGCAGCGATACTCCATGTACGGAGACCTGCGCACATCGCTTCCGCCAACACTCAGAGTAGGCGTCTTTGTGAGACACATCCCGAGGTCAGTCGCTGTATACCATCTTACGTCGCAGTACTTCTCGAGGAAATCGTAGACGGCGTATACCGACCCGTTCTCTTCAAAGTGAATGGGGAATGTAAGAAAATCAGCGTAGTTCAGGGCAACCCTGTTACGGTACTTCGCCGTATCTTCGAGCGACGCGTCTTTGCCAATCAGAACAACGGTGTTCGGGCGAAACGCAATCGCATACTCCTGCGATGCGAAATCCTCAGACCTCATGCCGAGATCCCAGGCGTACTTGCTGTCGCCTATGAGAATCCGAACGCCCTTCACCTCGGCATCTTCGTTCACGATTGGAAGCTTTGCGCCTGTTATCTTCTCAATATGATACTGAAGCTCTGCGGCCGCAAACTGCGCGGAGAGAGTCGGCGTTGTTCCCAGGACAATTGCGCTGGTCGGCACGCCATCCCGAGTAAGCGTTAGCCGAGTCGCGCTGTTGTCAGCTCCGCTGTCCGCGTCAACGGCGCTTTCAACACAGCACGCAAGCAATACCGAGACAACGATTGCCGCAAGTCTGCCGCTACATAACATTGACTGCCTCCCGCGTTGTCATCTGCGCGGGTCTCGTCGTGCACTCGACAAGAAACCGGCAGGCTCGAATGTGCGTAATTCCATCGATAACAGCATAGTAGGTCATAATCACCGAACCATCCGCAAGACTTAGCAGGTCGGGCGTGCCGAATGCGAATCCGGGCAGGGCATCCCACACGCCTTCGACACAAGACGTGT
>CAYSLA010000149.1:2978-8531 GCA_964431685.1 uncultured bacterium
GTCCACAGGAGCATCAACAGTCGACCGTCGCCCATAACAGCGAACCTCGCGTCACAGTAGTTGACGTGCCCTGTGTGATCCCCCGCGCATATGATGGGCTCGGCAAACCTCAGTCCATCGACGGTGAATGTCGCCGCAGTTCCAACAACCCCGCTTGGAATCCGCGTCTCGAGAGGCACAAAGACCTGGCCATTCGGCAGAGCGTGCGGCTTGCATGTTGGACCCGCGTTCATCAGCGAACGGACGTCGACTTGATGTGGCGCAGACCAGGTCAGTCCGCCATCATCGCTCCTGGCGCAGTAGACGGAGTGTGAAAGGCGCTGTCCTTCTTCGCTGAAGAGACAAAGTTCGGGCCTGGAAGCGTCGACGGCCACGAACACGACAAGAAGCCTCCGGTCGGAGGTCTCGCATACCCCTCCGCAGATCACGGACTGAACTGGCTCTGAGGCAGGGCCATCGAACACCGTGATGGGCTGCGACCAGTTGTCGCCTGAATCGTGCGACAACGCTACCTCAACGCTGCCGTCCCAACTGTGCTTCTCCGTGCCCACCCGATAGAAGCAGACTATAGTCCCATCCGACAGAAGCGCAGACTGGGGATAGGCGCAGCACCGCGAGGCGGGTTGCGTATTCAAGTCCCCGCAGATTGGCTTGTCGAATATCTTCGTTACACTTATGTCCATAGGTCTTTCGTTAGTCAGTTGTGTCCTCAATACAATCGAGCGAATATCACGGCGCGTCCACAAACCATCGCTGTATGTTTCGCATGGCATCAGGCTTCGACCACTTCACGTGCCCATCAACGAAGCAGTAGTTGGAGCCGCCGCTGTGTATAGCATACTCTCCGCAGTTGGTATCGGCCGTGTTCGGATAGCCGATGATCGCTATAACCACCAATAACTCTATCAGCGTAAATCCTTTTCTCATAATAGATCCCTCCATTTGCCGCTTCAGCACGGCTACGCTACCGTATGTCCTCCAGATAACTCAGGCCGGACAGCTCGGTCACGCTCTCGAACGCAGTGCGCAGGTGTTCCACAGCAGCCTTCCTGGCACGTTTGGGATCACCACTGTTCACTGCCGCAACAAGGTCATTGTGTTCTCGGAATCTGATACCCGGCGGCAGAAGCCTGTTGCCTATCGTGGCCGATATTATGTAAGAGCTCTCAACAAAATGGCACAGGAGAGGCGAGCCTGAGTGTCTGGCTATGTGTAGATGGAGGGCAACATCCGCCTCGTAGTATGCCGCCTCATCGCCCGCCAGGTAGGCCTCGTCGCACTTGGCGGCAATCTTCTCAAGCTCCACTCGTTGCAGGCGGCTCGCATTCACCGCGTACAGAGCAGCGCTTGTCGCCTCAACGGTCTCCCTTAGTCTGCAGACAAAGAACAGGTCGTGCTGACTGAACTCCCTTACTTCAGCTCCGAGGCCGGGAATATTCTCAACCAGCCCGTCTCTCTCCAATCTTCGAATGCACTCAATGATCGGCGAACTACTGGTGTTGTATTCAGCCGCTAGTTGCCTCTGGACCAGCCTGCTCCCGGGCGACAATCCCCCACTCACTATCCTGCTTCTTATGTCCTGGTAGACACGTTCTGAAGTCATCGTCGACGGTTTCCGATCAACACTCATACAGATCCTCCCCCGGGTGCCAACCATAGTAACTGCAGTAGCATGCTCGAGCATGCTCATACAATTTCATTATGCGATAACTCTGCTGAAATGTCAAGGGCTTTCTGGAAAAAAGTTGCTCTGATTAGTTGAGAGAGTCAGGATGGGCGCGTTCTGCCTGGCGCAGGGCGTTCTACGGCCTGGCCTGCTGAGTGCGGTTGATTATCATGTCCTGCCACTCCCTGCTCAGTGTAGAAAAACGCGCCGACCATCCTGCAATTCTGACGGCGAGGTTAGGATACTTGTCGGGATTCTCTTGAGCATCGCGCAGTACCTCGTTGGAGACTACATCTACCTGCATATAGAAGCCGCCGAGCCTCACAAAACCTCTCAGCAGGGCAACCATCGCGTCGAGACCTGCTTCCCCTTCCACGTCTTCCGGAAGCAGTTTGAGTTCCAGCGCCGCGCCGTTTGGCAGCCTGCTTAGATCCATCCCGCAATAAGACCTTATGACCGAGGTTGGTCCGTGCGTATCAGTTCCAGGAGAAGGCGAGAAGTTGGTCGCCAACACTTCTCCCGCGCGGCGTCCGGCAGCTATCGCCCCCCGATCGGTCCGCCAGGCAATCTCACGCCCGAAAGTGCTTGCGCCTGCCGGCCGCAACGTGCCGTTTCGTTCGCGAACGCTTTCCACGAATGCGACGAAATCGCCGAGAACGCGCCTGGTCACGGCGTCTGCCTCGGGAGCGTCGTTGCCGTAGAACTCCTCTCTTGCGAGTATCCGGCGGCGGAGCGGTTCCTGCCCCTCCCAGTTCGACCTCAAACACTCGACTAACTCGCCAATGGAAATCAGGCGGTCTTCGTAGACGATTCTCTTGATGGCCTGCAGACTGTTGCCGGTATCCGAGAGTCCGGAGGCGTGCGGGGCTAGTGCGGTGTATCGCGCTCCGTGATCATAATAGCTCCGGCCGCGCACGATGCAGTCCATCGTGAACATCGACACCAGCGGCGACGGCGACCACGTCGGCCAATTGCGCGGGAAGTCATCAGCCATCTTGTGGAATGCAGCAACGGCCTCTGAGAGCCGCTCCCGGAATGCCAAGTAGAGGCTCTCGAAGTCAGGATACGAAGACAATTCCCGATCACCGACAACGCCGATGGTCTTCTGCAAAAGAGCCAGTATGTCGATCGGATGGTAGCCAAAACAAGTCGCGCCGGGTACCTGCACCTCCCAGCATCCGTCATTCGCGAACCGTCTCGCTTCGTCGAGCCGATAGCCGAACCTCAGGAGGCCAGCGATCACGGTCTCCTCGCCGTAGACCGACACAATTCCACCGCCGCGGCGCTGCACATCCGCAATCCGGCGGAGAAGCGCATCAGGGGTATTGGCGCCGATTCTGACTGCGACCGGAAAGTCGCTGATGCCGAGTTCCTCCACAACATCCAGCACCAGATATGTGACGTCATTGGTCACATCGTCGCCATCCGCGTTGATCCCCCCGAGCACGATATTCTGGTAGTACTGCGCATCGCCCGATTCCCCGACTGGGCAGCCAATCCACTCGCATCCCTTGATCCAGAAATGAGCAACCAGTTCGCGAGCTTCGTCGATTGTGATTATGCCTGCGGCAATGTCCTGTGCAAGGTACGGCCCAAGCATCTCGTCTATGCGTCCTATTCCCGACAAGTTTCCACAGAGCCGCAGGAACGCGAACATGAACCACAGGGATTGGATGGCCTCGCGGAACGTGGTCGGCGGGTTCTCTGGCACTTTCTGCAGGGTTCGCAAGATCTCCTCGTAGCGCCCGCTCTCCGATGCCAACTCGCACAGAAGATCAATGTACCTGCCTCGCCAGATGGCTTCCGCGTCCAGGCAAATGGTCATGGCGTTGAGCAGATCCAGGCCGTTCTGGTCGAGATCGCAACAAGCAAGCCGTTCGTTGACCATCTTGCGCAGGCCGCTATAGCCCAGCTTCATCACCCAGTCGAAACCCAGGGTCACGTGGCTGGTGCTCGGATAGGCAAACCGGCCTTGGCAGTACACAGGAAGATTGTGGCATGTGGCACCAAGAAGCGTGGCTGAACCGACCAACATCTCGCCAGGGACTATCCGCAGAGGCGCATTCTCGGCGATCATCTTCACTGCGCGGGCGTATATGATCTCCGCCGGCACGACCATCAGGTCGTCAGCGGAGATCTCCAGAGGAAGATCAACCAGGCTCCGACCCCACTCGCCACCGAGCGCCCGTTCTGCCAAATGGTGAATCGTCTCCGAAAGCCGGCGTTCGTCTGATTGGAGGTAACTCATTTTCACTACATGATGATAACTTAGGAAAGTCGGGTTGTCAAGGAAGCGTGTTGCGCCGAAGTCTTTTTTCGCCCAAAAGAGAGAGGATCATCTATCCAGTTCGTCAAGAAGCGCAGGCGATATCCGCCCAGCAAACTAAGCACCGTATTCCTCTTCGACCTTACGTACGTGGGTATCGGGAACAAGATTCCCGGTGCACCAAACTATGTCTCCGACCGGCTGATACCAGCAATCCTGGGAGAGCTTTCTGTCAGGCCAGTTCGGCCTGCGTCAGTGGCGAGTCTCGCTCTCGACCTCGCGCGCGATCGCTGTCATTGTCTCCTCGCGAATGGCGTCCCAGTCGGTGATACTTCCCTTTGCGTTCTTCCGAAACGCTCCTGCGACATCCAGAATGGATTTTGGCTTGCCGACACATACCCCCGACAGGCAGCAGGCCTCACATTTCGGGTTGGTGGGTCGGCAGATTGCGCGGCCGTGGGCGACAAGATTCAAATGCAGAGTATAGACATCCTCAGGCTCGACCACTGACGCCAGAAGATCGTGTGCCTGGTCAGCGGAGCACGATGGGATGAGACCGAGGCGCATCACCAACCGATGAACGTGAGTGTCCACAGGCATCACCGGCCTGCCCAGCCCGAACATCAGCACGCAGGCGGCTGTCTTGCGCCCCACCCCATTCAGCCTGGTCAGAAACGCAATCGCTGCGTCATTGTCCAGCTCTGCCAGCCATTCGAGATCAGGAACGCCGGTCTTCTCGGAGAGAGACTCGAGGATGGAAAGTATCCGGGGAGCGCGCAGACCGGCCAGCCCGGCAGGCGCGATGGCACGCTCGATGTCCTCAAGAGACACTTGGGCTACTTGGGTCCACGAGCCAAAGCGTGCCCTGAGAGCCAAGAACGCGCGTTCACAGTTTGCGGCAGTGGTGTTCTGAGAAAGAATGGTCAGGATGAGCTCGTCAATCAGCGGCCCAGAACTGTGCCACTCTCTCCGGCCATACTCGGCGTCGAGCAACGCAGTCACCTGCTTAGACAGTGTGATCTGACCGATCTGACGCACAGGTCGAATCGGTCCAACTGTTCGACGCTTTCGCTGCTTGGCCGTCAGAACTTCTCCCAGTGTATGACTTCCCGCAGACTCTTCTTAGGCGGAGAGGGAACGGACTTGGGGTGCCCCAGCGCTATCAGACTGATAAGAGTCTGGCTCTCCGGCACGTCGAGGAGCTTGCGCAGGTCATCGCAATACGCTTTCTTGTCGCCGGCGATCCAACAGGAGCCCAAACCGTGAGCCTTCGCCGCAAGCAGGATGTTCTGTGTGGCCGCGCACCCGTCCTCCAGATAGTACTTGCTCACCTGACAGAAGACTGCGATGCAGACCGGAGCCTCTGCAAGGAATTTGCCGTGGTCTGTCATATCTGCTATGCGCTTTCTCATTGCCTCGTCGGTTACAACCACAAAACTCCACGGTTGGATGTTGATGGCTGTCGTCGCGAGTCTTGCGCAGTCGATTATGTCCTCAACAACGCTCTTCTCGACGGCGTCGGGCAGGTATTGCCGCACACTTCTTCTCGTCTTCAGGCACTCTATTGCATCCATGAATTGGGACCTCCGTAATTCTGATAGTCATTTCGAACGCCCAGAAA
>CAYSLA010000150.1:0-5081 GCA_964431685.1 uncultured bacterium
GGGGGCGTTTCACGCTCAAAACGATGGAGGCGACGACCAGAATCGAACTGGTGAATAGCGGTTTTGCAGACCGCCGCCTTAGCCACTTGGCTACGTCGCCACGAATGCCGATACTGGAGCGGGAGACGGGGATCGAACCCGCGATATCCAGCTTGGGAAGCTGGCGTTCTACCACTGAACTACTCCCGCTCGCCCTACCTGATGCTGCGTGCAGCCCAAGTACCCTGGTGGGCGGTGCGGGATTCGAACCTGCGACCCCTTCGGTGTGAACGAAGTGCTCTCCCACTGAGCCAACCGCCCGTGCCAGCATTGAACATATTATACACGATCTGACTAGCGATGTAAAGAGCAGATTGCTGCTGCGGTCACTGCTTCTGGCGTGTGCCTGAGACCCGCGGGAGGCATCGAAGTATCTACACAACCTCTCCCTCCGCCTCCCCATCCGCTGTGACCCGTGTGATCCGCACATTGACCACCGCCCCCACCAGCGTTGACGGACCGTCGAAGATGGCCTCGATGTAGTTGTCCGTGTAGCCGGTGAGCTTGCCGGAATCTGACCTTCTTCTCTCAACCAGCACCGGAAGGACCTTGCCGACAAACGACTCGGCGAACCGCACTTGAGACGCCAGCGCGGCTTGGGACAGCACCGTGGCCCGGCGCTTCTTGACCGGTTCCGGGACGTGGCCCGGCATCGATGCCGCGCGCGTACGCTTTCTGGCCGAGAACCGGAAGACGTGCACCCGAGAGAATCCCGCCTGATCGACGGCCCGCAGGGTGTTCTCGAATGCCTCGTCGTCCTCACCAGGGAAGCCCACAATTATGTCGGTGGTAATCCCGATGTCCGGCACCCACGCGCGGACACTGTCCAGAACCCGCAAGTACTCCGCACGTCCGTAAGGACGGTTCATCGCGGACAGCACGCGGTCGTCTGCGCTCTGGAGCGGGATGTGCAGGTGACGACAGACCTTTGGGTGGCGCATCGCCTCCAGCAGCGGCTCGTCGACCTCCCAGGGTTCTATCGAACTCAGCCTGACCCGCTCGATGCCGTCAATTTCGCACACCTCACGAACCAGGCCCGCAAGGCCCCCTTCGCCCGACCTGTACGAGCCCAGCCTTATGCCGGTGAGCACGATCTCGCGATAGCCGATCTCGGCAAGATATGACAGTTCCTGCAGGACGTCTGGGAGAGGGCGGCTGGTCATGACCGGTCTGGCGAAGGGGATTATGCAGTATGAGCAGAAGTTATCGCACCCGTCCTGGACTTTGACGACAGCCCTGGTGCGCGTGCGAGGGGTTGGGGCTGTGGCGACAGCGGAATGACCTCTCCCCAGCCCTCCCCTACAAGGGGAGGGGGAATTGGAACTCCTCCGTTCGGTAGAAGTGGAGGGGGCAAGTCTGGCGGTGATTAGGTCGGGGATAGTGTCTTTCTCGTCGTTTGGGACAACTATACAGCCTTCGGCGTTGCGCGTGGCTTCGTCTGGCTCAAGCTGCGCATAGCAGCCGGTGACGATCACGAACGCATCCGGGTTTGCCCGTCTTGCCCGCCTGACCGCGGCGCGTGACTTGCTATCGGCGATTCCAGTCACACTGCACGTGTTGATGACGCAGGCGTCGGACGGCTGGCCAAACGCAACCGTGAGAAACCCGGCAGACTCCAGCACACGCCGGATCGCTGCCGTCTCGTACTGGTTCACCTTGCAGCCTAACGTGTGGTAGGAGATTGTAGGCATTGTGCTCTCATCACGCGCTCCGGCCCGGGCAGACACGCCGGCCTGCCCCTACGGGCGTTGGGGAATAGGCTGGGTTAGCAGGTCTTTGATCTTGGCAATGGCGCGGCCCCTGTGCGAGATCGGGTTCTTTTCTTCCGGAAGAAGCTCGGCCATGGTCTTGCCCATCTCGGTCACGTAGAAAATCGGGTCGTATCCGAAGCCGTGCTCACCCGACGGTTGATGCGCTATTACACCCTCCACAGAGCCTTCGCGGGTTTCGCACCGGCCGTCGGGCCACGCAATCGCCGCCACGCACCGGAAGCGGGCCGTTCGCCGGGCGTCGGGCACGTCCTCGAGCAGGTCCAGAACTCTCGCTATGCGCTTTTCGTCCGTCTCGGCAAACCTGCTGGAAAGCACGCCGGGAGCGCCATCGAGAGCGTCCACCTCCAAGCCCGAGTCATCCGCCAGGGTAAGCTCCCCTGTGAACGCAGCGTATTCGACTGCCTTCTTGACGGCGTTCCCGGCAAAAGTAGCGGCGTCCTCCTCAACTTCCGGCGCGTATGGGTAGTCTGAGATGCTCACAACGCGGAACGGAAGCCCGGTCATGATCTGACTAAGTTCGCGTGCCTTGCCTGGGTTCTTTGTGGCAATCACGAGCGTGCGGAGGTCGCGCGCAACACTCGACACTAGAGCACACCGTCCAGGGAAGCCTTGACCACCTTCACGACCTCATCCACGCCCTTTGAGGCAAGGTCCATGAGGTTGTTAAACCGGTTGCGGGTGAACGGAGCGTGCTCAGCAGTGGTCTGGACTTCCACTATCCGGCCCGCGGCGGTCATAACCACATTCATGTCCACCTGCGCATTGGAGTCCTCGTGGTAGTTCAGGTCCAGGAGCTCCTCGCCCATCACTACTCCCAAGCTTATCGCGCCTATGACGTCAGAGAACGGCAGTTTCTTGACGATCCCGTCCTTCTTGAGGACGTTACACGCGTCGACAAACGCAACGAACGCGCCGGTGACAGACGCGGTCCGGGTGCCGCCGTCGGCCTGCAGAACATCACAATCGAGCCAGATGGTCCGCTCCCCGATTGCGTTGAGATCCGCCACCGCCCTGATGGACCGGCCAACCAGCCTCTGTATCTCCTGGCTCCGACCGTTGACCTGACCCTTGCTTGAATCGCGTTGGGTGCGGGTCTCACACGACCGCGGCAGCATTCCGTACTCGGCGGTCACCCAACCCTTGCCTGAGTTTTTCAGAAATGGCGGGACCTTGTCCTCGATTGAGGCGCTGCAGATGACCTTGGTCTCGCCAATCTCTATCAGGCAACTGCCCTCGGCATATTTCATGAACTCGCGAGTTATCTTCAGCGGTCGAATCTGGTCGACTCCACGTCCGTCAAGACGCAGCATAAGCACTTCCCCCCGTTCTCACGTCTTCGGACGCACAAAACAAATCCCTGCCCCACAGCAGGCTCTCGATCTTCTCGATTTTCTGCCCAAGAAACGCCTCAGCCAGCTCAGCGAAATCCTCCGTCTCGCCGGTCGCACAGAAGCGACCAGCCACGTCGCCAGCCGCATCTTGCTGGGTCCCGACTATCTCCAGCACCGCCTTCGCCGTCTCCACCGCCGGATCGATGATCGCGACACCATCCCCCGCAGCATGCCTGATGGCCCTCATCAGGAATGGATAGTGAGTGCAACCCAATATGATGGTTCGACATCCACGGTCAAGCAGCGGCGCAACGCACGTCATCACCGCGGCTTCCGCTTCCTCGCTGTCGGCCTTGCCCGACTCGACCAGAGGCACGAACTTGGGGCACGCCTGCTGATATACGTCCACACTGAGGTCGATTCGTTTGATCACGTCAACATAGGCGCCGCTGCGCACCGTGCCGGTGGTAGCCAACACGCCTATCGGCGCTCCCCCGCTCGCTCGCACCGCGGCCTGGGATCCCGGCTCGATCACGCCCAGAATCGGCACATCATCGTAGGCTTCACGCGCAGACTCCAGAGCGATCGCGCTCGACATATTGCACGCCATGACCACGACTCCCGCGCCGTCCTCTATCAACCGTCTGGTCAAACCCAGTGCAAATGAACGCACCTCCGGGAGCGGCCTTTCACCGTACGGCACGTGCACGTTGTCACCGATGTAGAGTACCGGGCGTCCCGGCATAAGACGCATCACCTCACGGGCCACGCTCAGCCCGCCAAGTCCCGAATCAAATAATCCAACAGGTCCAATTATCGGTCGCATCCGTCGCATCCGTCCTATCCGTACCATTGGCGGCTTCGGGGCATGCGCCCGCGAAGCATAGGGCATGGTTACTTTGGTTCAATCACCGATCACATCCGCCGCATCCGTGCCATTGGCGGCTTCGGGGCATGCGCCCGCGAAGCATAGGTCACCGTTACTTTAGCAGCGTGGAGTCCGGCCTGATCGGGTCAGTCAGCTCGAAATGCCCGCCCAACGAATCCACGGGCTGGTTCTCGACCAGAATCCGCACCCCGGTTACACGCCCTCCACTATTCTTAACGAGCGTGTGAGCAATTGCGTTTAACGTAATCGCCTCCTGCTCACTGCCGCCAGAGAAATTCTCAAGGAACTCCTTGCTAAGATTGACGACGGCAACGCCACCCTCGACCTTGACCGGACCGAGCGCTTTTGTCCCCTTGGGAACGGTGTTAGCGGCGATCCCGGTCTCACTGGTGGTCGCGAGCAGAGCCGCCAGAGCCGTATCCAGTATATCACCTTTTGCCTCTACGGTTCTAGTCGCCTCCGACAGACGAACGCCCGAACCGGACTGCTCCGGCAGGTAGACGGTGATTTCCTGCCTCGGCGCAGGCTTACCCGGTATGGGTCTGATGTCCACATGCCCCGGCTTGCTCGAACTGGGTTTGCCATTGCGCGCAACAAGCAAATAGGTCACGCACGCCGCTACCACAACTACCGCAATCGCAATCAGAAGCTGTTTCCAGAGCCTTGAACCAGGTCTTGCCGACATGTCATTGTCCCCCATTCAATACAGAGTCGCCATAATGGGCTGTGCTGCCACGTGCCCCGAAGCGGTCAATCTGTCGCCCCACATTCGCGCCATGCTATGCTTCGCGGGCGTGTGCCCCGAAGCGGTCAGTCTGTCGCGCCACCTTCGACGTACCGCTTCAAGCCGGCGACCACGCCTGACGCAATCTTCTTATGGAACTCGGGCTTGCCGAGTCGGGCGCGATCGCCCGAGTGATTGAGATAACCACATTCCAGGAGCAATCCCGGTATCGTAGTGCCCTGCAGGCCTCTTAGCACCGCGAACCCAGTTGAGTACAAGCTTGTGTCGCTTCGAACCCGCCGATCGATGCTGCCGGTGTGTGCGCA
>CAYSLA010000150.1:5181-8517 GCA_964431685.1 uncultured bacterium
GGGTCCACCACTATTGTCTTCTCCGACAGCTTCCCACCGGAACCGAACGGCAGGCTCACAGACACCTTTATCTGATTGCCGGTAACGTTCAGCCGCGCCGCCAGTGGTCGTGAGACACCTATCTCAATTCTGGCCCTCGGAGGATCCTCGGAGAGCTGTTTCACGAGCGCCTTCCTGATAAGGTTATGCTGCAAATCAGCGCTGACCGCGGTCTCCGACAATGTGGCGCCCGGAAGATTGATAGTGATAACCGCGGGTTTGCTCTCGATCGAGAGCAGGGCCTTGCCCTCGACGTCGGTGGAGAGTATGATGTCAAACGCCTCGTCGCTGAGTCGTTCGATGCGCACATCCTGAACTCCGAACGGCGGAGGAGGCGGATCCGCGGCAGGCTTCGGCGCCGGTGCCGGTTTTGGCGTGGCTGCCTGGACTCCGGAGACCGCCGGTTTTGAGCCGATTCGCAACACAATGTCGCTATGCGAAGGAGGCTCGGCAAATGACCATTTCGCGGGCGATTTCAGGTCCAGCACCGCACGCGTCGTGTTGTCGTCGAACTGCCCCAGCCTGACTCTTTCGACATACTCTGACTCGACGCTGACTTCTTTGACCGGCGAGCGCAATTTGCACCCAGGCAGATCAACCGCCAGTCTGTTGCCCCACAGCCTGACCGTCGGCTTTACCGGCAGAGAACAACACAGCCTGAGCGAATCATCGACGTACTCAACTGCCTTGAGCTGCGAAAACAAGGTGAGGGTATTGCGGCTTTCATCCCAGAACGACTCCGCGCCGATCGATTCCAGTAGCCTGGGCATCGCAACCGACTTCTCGCCCGCAATCACTGAGATGTCTGCTTCCGACCTGCCCGTACCAGTCTCTATGACGGCCTTACGCCCATCTTCAGACATCTTCCAGCGGACTTTCAGAACATCGAGCAGTTCGAGCGGCGCGAAGAGATGGCCGCCGTCGCGAATGACAAGAGGCCTTAGTTTGAGAACCTGGCCGCCAAACTCGACATTCACCGTCTGAGGCGCCGCAGACACTCCCCGCGAGCACAGCACGATAGTGCAAAAAAGCAATAAGCCCAGCCGAGCAATTACTGACAAATAAAAACTTCCTCGGTTGAATCAATTGATAATGGATAATTGATAATTGACAACTAGAGCGCAAGCCCTGTCAGGAGATCGCCGAGCACATCGGACATCATTCGAACAGAGCTAACCGCACGCCCATAATCCATCCTGGTCGGACCGACTATTCCGATGACGCCTGACCCGCGGCCGCCAACGCGATATCTGGTGGCCACAACCGAACAATCTCGCATCCCGCCAACGGGAATCTCGGACCCGATAACGACAGTAGTGTCACTCGCGTTTTCGGCGACTGCCAGCATCCGGTGTACCGCCCTCTTCTCTTCAAAGACGGACATGAATGCCTCTAATCGCTCAACGTCTCTAAACTCGGGTTGCCGCAGTATGTAACCGGCGCCCTCGAAGTGCACCTCTGTTTCCGCGGACGCGCCCATCTCGTTACCGGCCAATTCTCTCACCAGCTTCAACAAGTCGTTCATCGCCTCTTCATCCGGCGAATCGGCGTCACCGCTGCCGTCGTCGGCGAGAGTATCCAGGCGGAGACCTCGCAATCGTTCACTGATGTAGTTGGTGGCGTGCTCCTGGTCCACGTTCCGGGATTGCCAGTCAAAATCAACAAGTCCGTGAAGCACGCGTCCGTTGTCCAGAAGCAACACAACAAGCAGTTTCTTCGGGGCCACGCCCGATACCGTCACGTGACTGATCGCCGCATCCCGGACCGCCGGGTGGGTGGCAACGCCCATATAGCGGGAGATGTCGGCCAGCATCCGGCACGTGTGCTCGATAACCAAATCCACTTCGCTCTGAAAGTGTGACAGCTTCTTGCGAGCGCTGCTCTCGACCGAGCTGGGCAGTGCGTCAATGTCCATCAAACGGTTCACGAAGTAGCGGTAACCCATATCGGAAGGTATGCGTCCCGCGGACGTGTGGGGCTGTCTGAGATAGCCCAGGTCGGCGAGATCGGCCATCTCGTTGCGAATCGTGGCGGACTTGACACCCAGAGTATGACGGTCGAGCAGGGTCTTCGAACCGACCGGCTCAGCCGTCTTCACGTAGTCGACAACAACCGCCTTGAGGATAGACTGTTTTCTATGATCCAGAGGAGAATAATACCAACTCACCTGGGCACCTCATATACCGTGCGGCTAACCAGGAGCTGCAACACTCAGTTCTATTCTTATCCTACCATCAGACGGCCCGGTTGTCAATGTCAGTAGTAGCAGTAGTTCACTTGCCAAGCACTGCGGAATCAGCCAGGCATAGAACTTCGGACGCCAGTTTCAAGGCTTCCTCATACTCCTCTTGGGTGACTGGTTCAGTCTCTCCGGGATAGCGAGTTTGGGCAGCATACGCGTTCAACGCGGCGGCCTGCGCAATTGGCCGCGCTGCGCGCATCTGAGCGGGCAGGAGTTCTATCAGTCTCTGAAGATTGTGGGTGTATGGAAAGTCTATTCCGAAGTGGATCAACACTGCTTTCATTGCCTTCTCGGCAGCCTGCTGAGCGTGAAAGCAGAGCAGTTCGTATAATACGCCCGGGGGAGGGTCTATGCTTGCCAGCGCAAGGTCGGACTTTGCGTGCTCGAGCCATCTGGCGGCGGAATCGGCGTCCACATCACGCCGCATATAGCTCTCTCCCTTCCCGAACGATTTCGCGGTATATCAACCCGGGGGAGTCGCCATATCTTTCCAGGTCGGATGGCGTCGCGACCACGACGTCGACGGGCAGACCGAATCCAACCAGATTCACAGAAATCTGTTGAGCAGCCTTTCGCCTGTGGATGCCGTCAGGCACAACCACCAACACGTCTACGTCACTCCCCATCCGCATTTCGCCCCTCGCGGCCGAGCCAAAGAGGATTATTCGCAGAGGATGAGCCGTCTCGACTATGCGCTCTATCAGTTCGCTCAACTGCTGATCGCTTAAAGGCATTACGGGATACTCTCCAGCCGCGTATACACGCCAGTATGGGTAGAGTATAGCACGTCTCGCAGGTATTTCCAATCCGACACGGTATCTCGGTATCTCCGGTTACTCCTGCCGGGCTCACACACTACGTCACGCCGGACGTGATACGGCGGCAGGAACCGATGTCATTTCGAACCGATGTCATTTCGACCGCAGGGAGAAATCTCCTCCCCAATCAGTCGCGATCTGCCACAATGACCGTGTGCGATTCGCAGTCGCGCCCGCAAGAGAACGATTCCACTGCACGGTGTATCGGGATTTGAGGGTTGGAACACGGCGGTATGG
>CAYSLA010000151.1:0-6982 GCA_964431685.1 uncultured bacterium
CGTTGACCGCTAATGCGGTGGCGGCCTTCGAACTCATCAAGCTCAACATCCGCATCGGGATTGCCGCCAAGTATGGCGCAGATCTCCCGTGCCCGGGCTACTGACTTACGAACAACCTCGATCGGGAATATCGGGTCCCTGGTTCCGGCCTCGAAGAGCGCCGGCCGCGGCGCTATCAGACCATACAGGTCCTCGTGCTCGCCTATTGTAAGTAGACCAGGCACGAAATTGCACGTGCAGTGGTCCATTGCGAGTACGCTGCCCGCAAAGCTGCTGAAGTATCCGCTGACCACACAAGCCTTCACTCGCTCGTCGATGCAAGTGTGGAAAAACGTCATCATCCCCCCGCCAGAGATGCCCATCGCTCCTATCCTGGTCTTGTCGCACTCCGGCACAGACGCCAGGTAGTCGATCAGTCTAAGACCGTCTCGCAGTCTGAGACCAAGCACTGACTTGCCCATCATGAAAGCATAGGTTGCAGCGTTGTGACACGTCGAAGGCACTGGTTGCCCCAGGGTCTGGCTGAGGTGCGAGTAGTCGGCCTGACGTTCACCAAAGCAGTTTATCTCTGGCGCGGCAACAAAGAAACCGCGTCTGCAGAGCCGCACCGCGAAATCGTCCTGGTAGCCGTCGGGGACATGCCTTTCCTCCCCGTCGTCCCACAGCCCCACAATGTCCTTCACCCCATAGCCGTGTCCGTTGTAGGCAATGACAGCAGGGAGAGGGCCCGAGACGTTCTTTGGGATGAGCAGGTACACAGGCATCCGCGAGTCCGGAGATGTCTGGATCAAGACCTTTCGGCGAACAAAGTCCTTCCGGTCAACTTCCTCAACCAGTTCAGGGTTTGCGGGAACAAGCTTGGTGTCCAGGAATCCCACAAGCTCTGACAGCGCAGCGCGGCACTCACGCTGCCATTTTCGCGCCTGTTCAGAACCAGTCGCGGTAAAGGGATACTTCGACATACCGCAAGATAGTCTCTCGAGTTCGGTAACTGGCTGCAACTGCGGCATTTCTTTGGAGTTCAATACTCTACTGCTCATCTACCCTCGCCAATCTCTTTACGGATTTCGCCGATCATCCCCATCATACGTCTGCCGTATTCAACGTAAGTTTCATACCTCATCTGATCTTCGGACTTTGCGGAGTCATCGTGAAACACAACAGCAATGTGAGGTTCAATCGAAATCCCGCCATCATAGCCGCTCTCGATCAAGTCCTTCATTATGCGGCGCACGTCTCCGTCACCTTCCCCAGGATAGGTGAATGTTGCAGCCTGGGTTTCAAGGTTGAAGAAGCCGTCTTTCACATGTATGTACTCGACGTGCTCTTTGACGTGCGTGTAGAACTCCCAGGCGCTCTGTCTTGGATAAGGCTTGGGCTTGCCGTAGTCCGCCGCGAACACGGGATTTCCCGTGTCAAAGACCAGCTTAAGTCCGGGCACGTTCTCGAGCAGCCTCAGCGTGAACTGCCAGCCCATTCCACCGTAGTTCATGCAGTTCTCGTGCACCGGAGTCAGACCTGCGTCGGTGAACATCTTATGCAGTTCACGCACTCTGCGGAACCGTTCTTCCTCCATCTGATCGTCCGGCTCACGGTCCTGCAGCACCGCAAAACTCATGATGCGCACAAGTTGCGTCCCCAGCCTCTTCATTCGCGGAATCGCACGCCTGGTCTCCGCAAGTGAAGAATCAAACGGCTCAGTAATCTGCTTGCCCCAGTTGCCGATTGTCGAGCCGAAGCAGTTTATCCTCACTCCGGCGTCCTGCAGCTTGCCGTAAACCTCGTCGAACTTCTCATCCGTAATGTCGTGGATGTTGACGCCGTCAATCGCGCGAGACTCTATATTCTGCCATCCCAACTCCAGTGTGGCTTTGATCTGGCCATCGATACCTGCTGATGCCTCATCGGCAAATCCTGTCATGTACATCTCTAGTTCATCCTTCCCAAACCTGACGTTTCACCGGAACGAGCTTGTCATGTCCTTGCTGACTCCGTCGCGGACTTTCTTCTGGTGCGCCGAGTTGGCGATCAGATCGCTCAGGGTCTGCTCATACGCGGCGCCATCCAGAGGCAGCTCAACGGTGGCGTTTGTGAGCGTCGAGTATACCATCGCGTTCGCCAACTCCACAGAGTGAATGCCCTCTTCGCCACGCACCGTGGGATCCACGCCTTTGAGAATAGCATCCACGAAGTTCTGTGTGATAGACTGATGCTGCGCCGGACCAGCACCGCTGACCGGCACATTGATCTTCCAGACGTCCGGAGAGCCGAATCCGAGCGTGGTGGTCCTGCTGAACTCCGTGGTCGGCGTCTCGTTGCGGTAGAACCTCAGCTTGCTGTCCTCCACAACCACTCTGCCCATCTCGCCCGCAATCTCCAGTCGATTGACCCCCGGGGCTTCCCCGGTGCTGGTGATAAACACACCGGAAGCACCGTTTGCGTATTCCAGATACGCGGTAACAGCGTCCTCGGTCTCGATGTCGTGCTGCGAGCCGAACTTGCAGAACGCCCGCAGCCTGACAGGCATTCCACCCAACCACTGCAGGAGATCCAGTTGGTGCGGACACTGGTTGATGAGGACTCCGCCTCCCTCGCCTTTCCAGGTAGCTCGCCACGCGCTGCTGGCGTAGTAGGCTTCAGTTCGGAACCAGTCGGTGACAATCCACGTGATTCGGACAATCTCACCGATGTCTCCACGGTCGATCATTTGCTTGAGCTTGATATAGAGAGGGTTCGCGCGCTGATTGAACATTGCCGCAAACACCTGTTTCGGATTCTTGTGAGCCGCAATCAGCCGTTCGCAATCGGCCTTGTGGACGGATATGGGCTTCTCCACCAACACGTGCAGACCGTTTTCCAACGCATCTATCCCGATGCTGGTGTGGAAGTAGTGCGGAGTGGCTATAAGCACAGCGTCGACCTCGCCGGATCGGATCATCTCCCGCGAATCTGTATAGGTCTTTATCTCCGTGTAGTCGCCCAGCTTCGCTGGGTCGACATCCGACACCGCGGCAAGTACGGCGCCGAGAACCTTGCCGTCACGCAGATAGCTCGCGTGGTAGGCGCCCATTCCTCCCAAACCAATTACGCCCATCCTCACTTCATTGCCCATAGAACTCTTGCCTCCATAAACTCCGGCCCCGAAACGCCGGCAGGCTCAGTAGTTGCCCTCTTTACGCCACACATCCAGTATGGTCTCATAGCGCGAAAGCCGCATTCCAGTGTATATGCAGTTGCTCGTCGAGAACACATATCCACCCCCAGGCATCCCGGACTTCAACGCGTATCGCGCCGATTCGACGGCTTCTTCCTCCGTTCCCGTGTCCAACAGCCCGCAGTTGACGTTGCCTATCAGGCACACGCGGTCACCGCAGTGTCTCTTGACCTCGGCAATATCTACCCCGGCCTGCGGGTCTATGGAGTGCAGTGCGTGCGGATTGGAGTCGATCAACTGGTCCAATATCGGCATGATATTGCCATCTGTGTGCTTAATGGTGTAGAACCCCATCTGCCGGTAGCCATCTATCACCCTCGACAGATAAGGAGTTACAAACTCCGAGAACTGGGAAGGGCTCAAGAACGGCCCGGTGTTCAGGCAGTAGTCGCAACAAAGAGCGAAGCCATCCAGTGCTCCGTGCTCGCGCAACCGCCCCGCCCGCGCAAGCGACGCATCCACCATCGCGGCTGCGTCAGTGTGCAGGCTCTCAGGGTTGTCTGCCATACGATAGCTGAACTCGACCATCTCCGTGCCATCGGGAATGGAGTAGGTTGCATCCCCGTGCACCATCAAGAAGTACTTGTCGCCGCTCCTGTCACGGATCGCGTCCAGCAGTCTGAATGTGGAATCCAGCGTGCCTGGGTTCGGATGCACGAAGATGGCGCTGTGCTCGAAACGCTCCGCGGTGTCGACATACACATCGGCCATGTCCTTGATATGCAAGTCACGTTCTCTGGCCTCCATCTGATCCCATTGGCCGTAATCACGATGCGACGGATGGACCTTGCCGAATGCCTCCATTGTGAGAAAGAAGACCAGTTCAAAATGCGGAACCCTGCCGGTTAGCGGCTTGCGCTCCAGTGCGGCTATGAACCTTTCTCGAGGAGTCATCTCACTCGTCATAACTCACATTCCTCTCGTGACGGCAGGCGCCGGTAGTTCTCGCCTGACCTCGTCCACCCGGTATCCAAAGCCCGGCCCCGTCAGACCGGATATGTTCACACATCCATCGCGTCGTACGTATATGCCGGGATGAACTTTCGCCTCCGGCAAACTCGCCTCCGGGTAGAACTGCATGGCGTTCGTCTCGACGCCCATTATGGTTCCTGCGTGCGCCGCAAGCAAAAGGTGAGGTATCTGCGCCAGCATCGGGTTGGTCAAGTCCTGCACCATCAACGTCATACCGTGAGCCTTGGCCCAACACAGCGACAGCAGCGCGCCGGTCTGGGTCTTGCAGGTCTTCAGGGCAACTCCGGTCCATCCAAGTGTCCGCCCGAGTCTTACGAGCCGCCAGTCGTGCGCGCTTTCATCCATGAACAACGGTTTTCTCGCGGAAACACTGTGCACATCTATCTGGTTGGCCTCGAGGTCATAGGGGAACGGCTGTTCTACGTAAAGCAGCTTGCCGTAGATCGCGGGAAACTCAGCCACGAGGTGGTCGAGGATGTCGTTGACGTAGAGCGGATCAGATACGGTGCAGTTGAAGTCGGCCGTCAACCAGTCCACGTCCTCGTCGATAGCCATGTTACCCACCCGCAGCAGACGGTCATAGTCCCAGGCGGCATCATCACCGCGCAGTTTGACCTTGAGGCAGTTAAGGCCATCCTGCCGGATCCAGTCACGCAGCATCACAGGATAGCCGTCGTCGGGCTCCGATCCGTCGAGGTCTTCTTCGCTGATAGCATCCTTGCCGCCGACCAGGTGCCACGCCGCGAGCTTGTCAGGCCGCGGAAAGACCAGGTAGTCCGCCGGGTACTTGCCCGAAAAGCTTACTTTGGAGCCTTCGGCCGGTGTCAGGAAAGAGGCCAGGTCGCGGGACATATACTCGGAGTTGTAAGTACTGTAGACGGGCACGCCCAGCAGCTTGCCGTAGGCGTCGTGCATCGCGATGTCGAACATTGAGCAGCACACAAGCGCTGCCAAATGGGGCATAGGCTCGGAGCGGCAGACTTCGGAGTTGTACTGGTGGTGGAGCTTAGGCAGTTCGCTCTCGAGAAACTCTTGTCCCACCTCAACCGGGTGACCCCAACAGTCGAACCCGGCGTAAGCTTCTGACAGACGTGTCGTGAACTCAGTGAGGGCTGTGTGTCGCTCCTCGTACGTCAAGGAGCCCGGCCACACCCACGTCACGCTGAGCGGGGTTTCACCCCATCCGTCGGCAGTTCGCCCGTCCCGTGATTCGACTTTCACCCGCACACGCGCGCAGGTGACGTAAGTTGCCGTCTCTTTCCCGAACTTGATGGGCTGCCGCATATATACCGGCAAAAAGTAGACTTCGCAGCCCACTGGGCGTATGTCAGTGGATTTGTTCCCCATCACGCAATCTCCTTGAGCAGCACTGGGTGGTTCGCACCGCTACATTTTAGCACAATCAGGCGCGTGGAGAAAAGGCGCGGTTAAGGAGATGCGTGCGCGACGAGCAGGTTAACCAAGAAGAGTGTGGCGGTTCACCGAGATGAAAGAAAGCGTGTAGATCAGCCAGTAGGAGATCAGCGTAAACGCGCTTACGAGCTTCGCAAACCGGTAGTTGCGCCTTGAATACCATTGAACGACGGCAACATAGCCAGCCAGCGTGGCCAGCTTCACGCAGATGAACAGGTGGAAGTCGGTGTTCAGCACCGCCGCCATGACCGGATTGGCTTCTACGATCAACCCGGCGTTCAGCCAGTAGAGGGTAGTCGCCAAATCAGCCACCCCGGTCAGCACCAGTGCAATGTTGATATAGAGAATATCTGAGCGATATCGCTTCAAGTCTGACCTCCGGGTAATTTGCTGCTCACGGAAGTGATTCCACCTGCAGTCATCTACCTGCACTGTCACAACTACCAGGATTGACTGCGGCCAGCGTGAGAGTCCAATTCCATGATACCCAAATCTTCAACCCGCACACACTCCCCAGCACGTTCAGCCCACGACTTCAGGGCCTATCTTTCGGCGCCTGACCACGCTGCCGACCGAGATGGCAACCGCCGCTATGCACAGATAGGCCAGCCAGTCACCAAACCTCGTGTAAGGAGTGATATCGCGGCGCGGGTAGACCCGACCGTAAACGATGCCTTTGGTGAAGATGTCCATTTCGCCGCAGATGCGGCCGTAGGGGTCGATTATTGCCGATATACCAGTCGCGGCCCCGCGCAGGACGTACCGCCGATTCTCCACGGCCCGAAGCTGCGCCATCATCAAGTGATGCCGCGCGGCCTGGGTTCGGAGAAACCATCCGTCGTTGGTGATTATGGCAAGCAGTTGAGCTCCATCTCGAGTCTGCCCGCGAGCTATTCCGGGAAAGAGCGATTCGAAACAGATGCTGACACCGACCGGGCCAAAGCCGGTCTCTATCGGTTCGAATGACTTTCCGGGAACCACGTCGTACTCGCGTATCCCGTATCGACTCAACCAGGGCATCCTCTTACGCAGAGGGACGAACTCACCGTATGGCACCAACCGAACCTTGCGATACACTCCCAGCGTCCGGCCAAGCGGATCATACAAGAATGCGCTGTTGGAGAGCCGGGTCAGGTCCGAAGGATCGGTGGAGTCGTACGCCCCGACGATGTAGGTTCGCCGGGTGGATTCCGCCAGTTGTGACACAAGGTTGCCCCACTCCGTCCCAGACAGACTCGCCGTAAGACTGGTCTCCGGCCACACTATCAAACTGGCCCCACGGTATGCCGCATCGATGCTCATGGAGGCATATTCCCGAAACGCGGTAAGGTTGTAGCTGTCATCCGACTTGGCGTTCTGGTCCAGGTTGCCCTGTATGAGCGC
>CAYSLA010000151.1:7082-8496 GCA_964431685.1 uncultured bacterium
CACAACGCATAGGTCGCCGCGGTCACGTTCCTCGCGGTTCGCGAACCCCGACTGGCGATCAATACTGAGAGCGCCAGGCTGCCAAGAACAATGACGAAATCGACGCCCCACGGCCCGGCAACCGACGCGACTTGTGTCAGGCCAGTGTTGACCGCCTGAGTGTGAGCGAGCGAACCCCACGTGAACGAGAATGGCTCAAACGCTCTGGCATACTGCATTGTAACCCAAAGTGCGGGAACGGCCACATAGCCGATTCTGCCCCGCCTCAACGGCCCGAGAAACGATGCCCCTGCGGCAAACGCACCAATGTAGATGGCCTCTTTTGCCACGAGCGCGACCCAAGGAAGACTGCCGAACACCGTCAGCCAGTAGAGTATGACGCCGTAATAGACTGCTCCGGCTATCCACCCATACAACAGGGCCTGCCTGGGCCGGGAGCCGCTAACCGCGATCAGAAGAGGAACCAGCCCCACCCAGGCAAGCGGCCACCATCCCGGCCTCGGCATCGACAGCGCCAGCAAGACACCTGCAACTACCGACAAGACGATATTCCGTTCTATGGGTTGCTTCAGGACACCCTTGTCCCGAAACAACGGTTGAGTTATAATGTTCGTATACATCAATGACTACCCGAACAACACTTACATTTTTCGCTGTCGCCGCCGCTATCTGGCTGACCGGTTGCGCGCGGTACCCGGCTGAGACCGCACGGAGCGGGAAGCAGCTTGTCATTACCATGAAGGTCGCAGGAAGGATCAGTCCTACTGACTCCTCAGACCCTACCGTAAGACGCTACTACTTCATAGCTATTGACAATGACGCCAGCAATCTCACCGGACCGTGGGCAGTGGTGGTGCCACCATTCGGAGGAAACGGCTGGGTAACATCTGCGGACGCTGCAAGAAGCATAGGTCTGACGTCATTTATCTCCTACGACCCCCTGAGCCCCCAGGGCTACGTCTACGATGTTCTGCCGGGAAGCTTCTTTCTGAACACAAGCTCACCGCAAAGCCCGGTGCGATGGGAGATCGCCGACGGCGGCTCGGCTATTCGCGTCACTGTAGACTTCGAGCAAATGGCGACCACCTCAATCAAGGCCGACGATATCCGCCAGTTGGACATCAATTTTATCACAACCAACCAACTCGCGCTAAACCCGGACTATACTTACCCGGAAAGAGAGTGGGACTCGCTGGGTCCGAGCGGTCAGGACTTTGTGAGCATTGACACCACATCGGACCGCACTTACGGCTCAGTTGACGATAGCGGCGATGTCACAGACCCCGACTTGGACATCGTGTTCTGGCAGGTCCAGGTTCAGACCGTGCGATGACCTGCTCGCGTTTGCGTGCTGCTCTTGACGTCAAAAAGCCCCGCCGCCAGCGCTCGTTGTGAGCGAGACGACGGGGCACCG
>CAYSLA010000152.1:0-8484 GCA_964431685.1 uncultured bacterium
GCTCTTTCCAGCAGTTCCCGGAACCCACACGAGTCTCTTTCTTGCAGCAGGCGACAAGGTGCACGGTTCGCCGCAGTGTCCAAGGATCGTGAGCAGGAATCTAACAGCCTGCTTCGCAGGGAAGGTGCGCTCAGCCGTCCGCGGCGCGAGGCGTACACCCAGGCTCAACTTGTTCGGAAGATGGCGTCGGACAGGACCATGGCAGACATCGCGGGCGCATCTTCGTCGTCGGGGGCAGCATCAGGACTCCGGGACTATCTATTCGACCGCGTTGTGTCGGAGATCGCTGTGGCGGCCAGACTCACTCTTTTGCAGGAGGCCTGCTTCAGGCTTTCCGAGGGCGGTATGGGGGTTCGCGGTATCGGGCTGGCGCTGGGCATCGGCCGGATGCGTGTGCACAGGCAACTGAAGATTGCCAGACACAGACTTCGTCTCGCATACGGCAGATACGACTGCTTTGGCTGGGAGGATGTCTACTGGGCTGAAGTGAACAGGGGATAGAGCGTAAGTCCTTGACCTGCCGGCGATCGCAGAATCGCCGGCAGGTCTCCTATACCGTCGTCATCCCGGCGCGCGTTCCTTTGTCTGTAGTTCGGGCGCTGGCGCTTTCTGTCCCAAGGACGCGCCCGCGAAGGCGCACCGACCGATTGGGCTTACCCAAGTGTGCGGCGATGACCGCTGAATGCAGCTTGTGTTCAGCCTAGATTTGTCCCGATTGTGGCCACCGTGAAGACTGCGACGTAAGCGCCTATCGCAATACGGCAGGCTCGTCGGGCGAAATCCGGGTTGTGTCGACGGTATATCTCTATCGCGATCACGAAAGGCACGAAGCTCAGTGTCTTTGCCAGCACAAACGCCCCCATACTGTGGTTGATGAACACTGCCATCAGTGGATTCTGCTCAGTTGCCATACCCAGGGAGACAAAAATCATGGTGGCGAGCATATCCGCCGTACAGACTGCGACAAGAATCAGACTTTCTATGCTGAGCGTGAGCGTTTTCACTGGACCATACCTCTGCCGATTATGTAACTACATAATCTAGAGTGCAGAAAGCCTGCCAGTGATACCTGTGCAGATTACCAGTTTCTCGATTCTGGGACGACTTCTTGTGCCTGCGGGGCGGCTATTTCACGTAGAGGCGTTCGATTCTGTCTGGAGAGGGTGTGTGGCGCTGCGGTGCGCGTTCGGGGCTGGCCAGCGGTTTGATCTCCGGGTATCTCATGCGCTCCAGATCAGCGCTGAAGGCCATCTCGCTGGACTTCTCAACAGATGTTCCGACAGGGGCGATGCTGGCTGAGACGCGGGCGCCAGCTCCGACCACACTATCTCTGCAGACTATGCTGCCGGAGATACGTGCGTCCGATTCCACCATGCAGTTCTCGCCGATGATGCTCATCTCACCGAGGACGGCGCCGCACTCGATGATTGTCCGGTCTCCCACATAAACAGGCGGCCGCATCTCCACGCTGGGGTGCACCTCCGCGGTATCAGACACCCATATCCCGCCAGCGTTGCTTATGCCGGAAACCAGGTCGAGTCCGCCAGTGAGCGCGTCTCGGTAGATACCCAGGTACCTGGCCAGGCAGCCGGCATCTGCCCAGTAGCCGTTGATGGGGAGAGCGAAGACAGGTTCCCATTGGGCGATCATACGCGGAATGACGTGTGCCGTTAGGTCGGACGGGCCGTCGGCTCGAACAACTCCCAGTGCATCCTTCTCAACTGCCATAACGCCTGTTGCGACTTCGTTTGTGAATGTCTCATCCGGCCTGGGCTTGTAGATCACACGGCTGAGGGTGTTTCCAGAGGTGCGGTTGACCACCGCGAAATCCGCGGGATCGTCAACGGCTGCCGTCAGCATTGTTATCGATGCTGAGGCCGCAGAGTGAACTGCCATAAGTTCGTGCGGGTCAAAGACGGCAAGACAGTCGCCCGGCACGACTATGAAGCGGTCTTCAAGCGTCTCTCGCATCGCCCGCAGAACGCCCGCCGTGCCCAGCGGCTCATACTCAACGAAGTAGCGCACTCCACAACCCAGAGCGGCCCCATCGCCAAAGTAGTCCGGTATCTCAGGGGTGTTTCCAGATACTGCGAGCACCAAATCGGTGACGCCGTGGCGCACAAGACTCCGCACTGTGTGTTCGATCAATGGAACATCGAACACCGGTAACATGCTCTTCGGAGCTCCGCCAAACGTGGCGCGTATTCTGTGGTTACTTCCGCCAGCGAGTATGACTGCCTGCATATTCCATTACCTCGCTTCAATTATCGGCTTGAACAGGCGTTATCTTAATGGAATGAGTTCGCAGGTTTTTGGAGCAGTCACACGGCATTCTTACGCGGTAGTCGCCAGAACGTTTCGTCTTTGAGACCAGCGGATTCGAGCATTGACGCCGCCTCCGCCAGAGGAATCTCGGCATATCTGGGTGAGTGGCAGTCCGAGCCAATGCTCAACTGGACTCCGGCCTCGCTCATCCATACCAGATACTCAAGGTACTGCCGCACAAAGGAAGCCGGATAAGGAGCTCGGATCAGCATAGCTTCGATGTTCACCTCCACCACCTTGCCGAACTGGCGTGCGGCGGCAGCGAATTCCTCGTGCATAGACTGGGGAATGCGGCCAAAATCGTCGAGCCACGGATCAGTGCGGTACATGCCATCGTCGTCTTTCCAGGCTCCCATCCACCACCAAGGATGAGCCACAATTGTAATCAGCGGGTGCGTGACCAGAAACATGTTTTGCCGATGGTAGTCGCGGATGACTGCTTCCCGCTCTATCGGGCAGTACATGGGCCAATGGGTGCCGCCGACAACGTACTCAATGCCAAGCCTCTCAATGTCCTCGGCTGTCAAGCCGATAGCCAACGCCGTATTGGCCGGGCCGCCTTCTCGCAGACCGTAGACGGGATTGTCGTACTTGCCCATGGAGACCTCGTCGAGTTCCCACTGTGACACGCAACTAACTTCGATTCCGAAATGATAGTGGGGGTGGTGGCCAAGCGCGTCGTAAGCTTTTCTGGACGCCTCAACGTCAGGCATATTGTACTGAGTGTGCAGGTGGTCAGTGATACCGAAGTCCAGCATCCCGCACTCCGCAGCATCGGCGAGGAACTCTGCCTGCTTCATACAAGCATCGTCGCAAGAGTCTATCGAATGATTGTGCCAGTCGGATGTAAGCTGCATCAGATACCTCATATCCCTACAGTGAGTCAGTGGCGCATCTGCCTGGCCACTTCGAGAGTATATCACGTTCGAAGCACCCTGACAAACCCTTGAGCGAGCTGTTGACACACCGCCCAAAGTGGGGTATACTCAACATGACAAGGAAGGAGGTGGTGACAACAATGAATGATTGTCAACGAGGTGACCGCGCGGGCTAGCGTTTTAGCCTGAGGTTCTAGTGACCTCCTTGGTCATGAATGCTTTGCTCTCGCGGGAGGCTTCAACTACTCGTGAGGGTAGGAACCAATTGGCCGCCGGCAATGCCGGCGGCCAATTCCTGTCCTGGGGTATGCCTGCCACCCCGATATGCGACCGACCGAGCCCCGTTTGTGCCGCGCTCCCCGTGCCGCTATTCTCCTCCAGCGCCTCTTTGCCGCGGAGCCGTTGCTTCTCCAAACGAGCAGACAATAAATAATCTTCAAAGAATAGTTCACCGTTGCCGATAATGTGGAAGAACATTTTCGTAAAGCCGATGCGCGTGGAACCCAGATGTCGCTTGTAGCGTCTAATACGCAATGGTCGTCTAGAGTCACCCGGTTCGGACATGATCCGACAGGAAGACGGCGAAGAAACAGGTCACACCTAAACGGTTGGGTTCTACTGTCAAGCACTGGCTAGGAGAAATAGCTCAGTGCTTGTTTTGGCTTATATGAGGACTCAAAGGGGTGATTTTGATGCAAGCGGAACATGAGGTAGTTTTGACCGCTGGCGGCCTGAAGAAGATCGAGGGCGAGCTTGAGAAGCTCAGGACCATCCACCGCAAGCGAGTTGCTGACCGGATAGGGGAGGCAATGGAACATGGCGGCGACCTCACGGACAACACCGAGTACGAGGAAGCCAAGAATGAACAGGGGATGGTTGAGGGCAGAATTGAGGAGCTCCGACAGATCATAGGGTCGGCACGTGTGCTCGAAATCGATGAGGTCCAGACCGATCAGGTCAGCGTTGGATCGATAGTGAAGGTCCGTGATGTTGAGAGCAACGACGAGTGGGAGTGGACCATCGTTGGAACCTTCGAGGCGGACCCGAGCGAGGATCGGATATCCAACGAATCTCCGGTCGGCGATGCCCTGATGGGTAAGCGCGTCGGCGAGACAGCAGAGGTAGAGATTCCCGCGGGTATCGCCAGGTACACCGTATTGGGCATTCGTAAGTAGTACTCGCAAGAGGAAAAGCATAGCAGCGTGGTTAAGTAGATCCTGCAGGGATTGTCTCTGCAGGTTCTTTTTGCGTGGGGTGCTAACTTGGAAAACCAGATTCCGCATATTCCCGAAGATGACCTCGTAGCCACGAGGGTTGAGAAGCTGAACAAACTCAGAGAAGCCGGCCGCGACCCGTTTGCGATAGAGCGATACGAACGCAGCGCCGTTTTGACCGACGGCAGCGGGGCAACGTCGGACGTCCAGCCTGTGAGTCTGGATGTCATGGCCGCGTTCGAGAAGATCGAACCGCCCGAAGGGGCTCAGACCACACCTCCCCCTAACCCCCTCCGAAACGGAGGGGGGAGGGGGAGGTGTTCCACTTCGCGTGTGGATGTGTCACTGGCTGGCCGGATTGTATCAATACGCCTGATGGGCAAAGCCGCGTTCGTGCACATCGAGGACAGGGCAGGCAGGGTGCAGGTCTATCTGAAACGCGATGACATCGGAGACGACTATGAGCTGGTCAAGGGCCTCGACCTCGGCGATTTCATTGGCGTCAAGGGCTTCATGTTCCGCACGCGCACTGGCGAAGTCTCCGTGCACGCCCGCGAGTTCGTCATCATCTGTAAGAGCATCCGCCCCGTTCCGTTCGGCAAAGAGAAAGGCGATGAACACTGGTACGGGCTACACGACATAGAAGAACGCTACAGGCGCCGCTATCTGGACCTGATCACCAACCACGAATCCCGCAAGACCTTTGAAAACAGAAGCCTGATCTTGCGCGCCGTGCGAGAGTTCTACGATTCCAGAGGATACCTTGAAGTCGAGACGCCCGTGCTTCAAGCCGTGGCCGGCGGGGCCGCGGCTCGCCCGTTCTGCACCTATCACAATGCCCTTGAGCACGAGTTCCACCTGCGCATATCCCTGGAACTCTATCTGAAACGGCTGATCGTTGGCGGTTTGGAGCGAGTCTATGAGATAGGCCGAGTCTTCCGCAACGAAGGCATCTCCACGCGCCACAATCCCGAGTTCACTCTCCTGGAGAGCTACGAAGCCTACGCAAATCTCGAAGACATTATGGATCTGGTGGAGGAGATGTTCCGTCACGCGTGCCGAGCCGTGCATGGGGGAACCAGTTTCGAGTATCAGGGCACTGTGATAGACCTGGCCGGGCCGTGGAAGCGGCTCCCGATTCTGGAAGGCATCCGACAGTACGCAGGCGTGGAGCCGCGGGAGTTCGACAGTCTGGAAACGGCGCTTGAGGCGATGGAACGGGCGGGGCTGTCCACAGAGAATGAACACATGGTTGGGGGCATAATCGAGAAGATGCACGAGCGTTTCACACAGCCTAATCTCGTGCAGCCGACTTTCATCACGGACTTCCCTCTCGAGACCTCTCCTCTGGCCAAGAAATGTCCCGACAACCCCAAGTTGGTCCGCAGGTTCGAGGTCTATTTGGCCAAGCAGGAGACAGGCAACGCTTTCAGCGAGATCAACGACCCGCTGGACCAGCGCGAGCGCTTTGAGGGGCAGATGAAGATGCGCGAGGCCGGTGACGACGAAGCTCACCGGATGGACGAGGATTTCGTTCGTGCGCTGGAGTATGGGATGCCGCCTACCGGCGGTCTGGGAGTTGGGATGGACAGGCTGGTGATGATCTTGTGCAACCAGGACAGCATCCGAGACGTGGTGCTCTTCCCGCAGATGAAGCCGGAGAAATGAGCCAAAGGCATTTGCTGGCGACTGATCGGACGGACGTATCGCATCCGTCCGATCAGTCGCGATGAGGTACGCGGCAGTGCCCGCTAAACCGGTGCAGGATTGCCCGTAACAACCCTCCTGCCGTCGGCCGATGGGGAAACAGTCCCCCTCTTCGTTACGAAGCTCTTGATCGCGTCCCTCGGATCGAGTTCGAGAACCTTCCGCTTGTCTACATCCTTGAAGCCATATCCATCGAACCAGTCGTTTGTGGAGACCCTGTAGATCCTGTCGTCTACTATGGGCTGTCCGTCGACTGTCGCCTCGATGAGCTTGTCGTTCTCGACCCGGTATCTGATTCCAGACACCCCAGGCTTGAGCTCGGCCAGGGCCCTCTTGAGGCGCTCGCCGGCCATCTCCAGCACGATGATCTTGTTCGCGAACGGCATTACGGTCGCCACGTCCCACATCTTGATCGGGCCTTCGGCGATGTCCGCTCTGACTCCGCCGGTGTTGTACAGGCACACGTCCGTGCTTGTGGCCTCGCGCACTGCGTCGCACACCAGGTTCATCACGGTCGACTCGTTGGCTCTGTCGTCCCGGAAGGATGCGCTGGCTGTGCCGAGCAACTGACCGTACTTCTTCACCAGGGGCTTGTAGTACTTATCGACCATCCTTGCCGTGTGGGGACCCTCGGGTATGTCGGCTGTCACTGGGATGAACTCACCCTTGTAGCCCATAATGGTGAACGGCCCGGAGTTCCTGCGGAGCCGCAGATCCAGCCTGCCCAGAGTGCCGCCCCACTGGAAGTTCTGGGTGACCAGCGTTCCGCCTATAGAGAACGTGCCTGCCTTGGATGGGTGCTCCACAAGCGTTGGAGCGGTCAGCCGCGTGTGCGAGTGCCCGCCGACTATGACGTCGATCTCCGGGACCTCTCGCGCAAGCTGCAGGTCCGTTTCGTAGCCCAGGTGAGTCAGGGCTACTACGACATCTGCCTTCTTTCGCAGTTCCGGCGCCAGTCTCTTGGCAGTCTCAATCGGGTCGGCGATGTCGACGCCTTGCGTGAGCGTCTTGTAACCAGTCACCTGCACAGTCAGCCCGAAAACGGCGACTTTCACCCCGCCAATGTCCTTGATGATATAGTCAAGCACTGGGTTCTTGCCGGTGTTACGGTCGGTGAGGTTTGCGCTCACTACGGGGAACAGGGGGATGCTCGCGTTCTTGTAGAATGCTCCAAGGGGCATGTTGAACTCGTGATTGCCGACGGTCATCACCTTGTAACCCGCTTCACTCATCGCCGCGAGGTCGGCCTCGCCGCCATATTCCACAGAAAACGGAGTTCCGTCGGTGACGTCCCCGGCGTCCATCAATATGGCGTTCCCGCGAACCTCAGAGAGTATCCTTTGAGAGAGGGTCGCCCGCCTGGCAATGCCTCCAATGTTCCTGTAAAGGGACTCAGGGGCGTTCACATCTCCGATGTCCTCCGGCCCAGGGTAGCTGAACGGAATCAGGTGGCCGTGAGTATCGTTGGTGTGCATGATCGTGATGCCGCGGTATTCCGGCGCAGCCGATACGATTCCGGCGGTCATCAGCGCGACGACCGCAATCAGCGCAATGCGTGCTCTGCAGTTCTTTGTCCAAACCATAGTGTCACACTCCTTTGGCGATGATTATACCATGTTAGCTCAAGTCAGCGGAATGCTAGTGATGGACAGGAAAGAAGCGGTACCGGGGCGCGACTCATTGCCTGGAACAGGAAACGCATACGTCCCATTAGTCCCATAGGTCTCGTGCCCCCGTCTATTCAGAAACCGCGTTTTGTTGTATCATTATGCTATGCGGACTTACATTTCATTCGATATAGGCACGACGTCCCTAAAGACGGCGCTCGTTTCGTCAGATGGGAAGCTGCTCGCTCAGCACACGGAAGAATACACACCCGCCAGTCCCCGGCCGGGTTGGTTGGAAATGGAGGGGCATGCGTACTGGCTGGCCGCGGTCGCCGGAACGCGCGCGGTGATGACGAAAGCCGGCGTCAGTGCCGGAGAAGTGGTCTCAATTGGACTGAGTTCACAGGGGCAGACTTATATCCCGATTGACCGCGAAGGCCGTGAGCTCTATCCCGCGATCGTCTGGATAGACACCCGTGCCCAGAATATTGTCGATGAGTGGCAAGCCGACTGGCTGTCTCGCCAGGAGTTCCTGGAACTTACTGGCTACTCTACTATGTCAGCGCAGCTCACTGTCTTTAAGCTCGAATGGATGCGGAGGAACGTTCCCAGAGCGCACGATGCCTGGATGTTCCTTTGCCTTCCGGACTATATCGCCTGGCGGCTTACAGGCGTTGTCGCCACCGACCCGCAGACCGCGCACGGAACCGGCATGTTCGACGTGCGAAACCAGTGCTGGTCGAAGAAGATGCT
>CAYSLA010000153.1:0-2561 GCA_964431685.1 uncultured bacterium
CTGCAGCTTTGAACCATCGACTTTCGCCGTTGGCGCGCTCGTCGGACAGGGTGTGCCCGCCTGGGGCCAATGCTACAGATCAGGCACCGATGTGAGTGGGAACATAACCGATAATCACTCCGACCCGGTCGCGGGCGGGCGTCAGTCGCTCCTGCTTTCAGGATATCGCAGCAACTGGCTGACCCTCGGCTCAGTGACAACTGCTCCGTGGTTTGAGTTCTCCGTAAGGCCGAGCTTCGACGAGATCCGAAGCGGCGCTGTGGCCTACGTCAAGACACTGCGCGGCAACATCGGCGATCTGGAGGGCATAAACCTCAAACTAATCTACGCGACGAAAAAGGTAAACGTCAATGGTGTGGACGTCGGTGACTTCGTGAACGGGAGATGGCTGGCAGTCTCATTCAGGCACGTTGTTTCGGGTGGCAGCTACAGCGGCGTTTTCGACGTATACCTGAACGGTCAGTTCAAGGCAACCATCAACGCCGGCTCATCATACAATGGCATCAAGACAATCATCTTCTCCACTGCGGTTGAGAGCGGTATGGACCCTCTGGACTCGGGAAAAGTCTATGTAGACAGGATACATATCGGCGATAGCTCCATGTTTTCGAGCTACAATCCGCAAGACCGCTCCGAACGCCATCTGCTTGGCTGGACATACAACTTCCAGCAGGACTACGCGAACAAAGTGGACTACTTCGATACAGAGATAGGCGTGACCGATATCTGGATGGACTGGATTCAGCAGGTCTGGCCGAGCACGTGTCCTAACGTGGGTTTTCAGGCTCTCATAGATTGCGGGGCGTTGCCCGCGCTGAAGTCCAGGGGTATTCGCTACTGGTTCGGTGAGCACGAAGCGTTCACCACTATGGTAAACCATCCCGATGACTTGAGAAACAACTCCGCGTGGAACAGCCTGTGCTTCAAGGCAAAGGGCACATATAAGAAGGCTATGGAACTCGGCTTCAGGGGATTGGCGCTGGACGCCGAGGACTACACGGGCGTCTCGCAGGCGGCGTGGGACATGTACATCGGCCCCAACTGCGACTATGTGGACGCGTGGTGTTTTTCGGACGAGTTCGGAGAGACCGGCAAGTACTATACGCGCGGTAAGCAGTATGGCGACGCGATCAAGTCCGTCTGGCCGGACTGCATTGTATTGCAGCTCTACGAAGCCTGCGCGTATGCCGGGGTACCGGGTTGCAGGGCCGGGAACTATTGGTGGCTGAAGGGTATTCACGACGCCGGCCTTGAGATATGGGTCGCCACTGAACGCACCTACGGTGCAGGCTACGGCGAGATGGGATCGGCGTTCTATCAGCGCTGGCTGGTCAACATGAGCACCTACGTGCCCTATATCCAGAGCCTGTACCCCTTTGCCAGCCGCATCATCCCAGGTTTCTTCCCCTGGGATACCGGCGCCGGGAAGCCCAACTATCTGCCCCAGTATCTGGATCAGCAGTTGGATAGGGCAAACGACTACGCCTATGCGCACTGGATTTACACCCAGGGCCTTACTCACGGCGGAGATCCCAGAGTCACTCTGGATAGAAACTACTGCGCGGGCTTTGGTGTGACTCCGGAGGACTACCTGGCATGTTTCGGCAGACACCTGACTTCACGGGCACCTGAGATCAGTGGCAAAGCATCAGCTGCGAAGGCATCTGCCGACTACTCCACCGTGGGTCTGGAAGGAGCCGTCACCTATGCAAGCGATGACTTCTTCTATGTGCAGTCTAAGGATCGCAGCTCGGGTATTCGCTGCGTGAAGACCGGACACGGGTTGTCCGCGGGCTCTGACGCGGTGGTCACCGGGACGCTTAGAACGCTTTCAACCGGCGAGCGCTACATCGCTGTGACCACCTTGACGTCAATTCCATCTGATATGGCCGCTCCGCTTGGCATGAACATCCGGGCGGTTGGCGGGGCAGATTTCCAGATAGGCCCGGGAGGCGCCGGTCAGCCGGGAGTGGCCGGCGGCACAGGCCTTAACAATATCGGATTGCTGATAAAGACCTCAGGCAAAGTGGAGTTTGTTTCACCCGACCAGAAGTGGTTCACTATCGACGACGGGTCTGGGGTTGATCTGAAGATTGTGACCAATGCCAGTGCTAGCCCCGTAGAAGGCGACTACGTTACTCTATACGGCGTCGTGTCTTGTGAGCTGTCGGGAGGGTCGATCATACCAGTAGTACTGATGAACGAAATGCCCACCGCTGCCACGCCTGCGTTCTATCCAGGGGGTGGCACTTACGCCAGTGGAACCTGGATCAGCGTCGTAATAACATGCGGCACGTTTGGGGCGACCATCCGCTACACCACGGACGGAAGCGAGCCCAGCTCGACCAACGGCACAGAATACGTTGCCGGCTCGCCTATCCACGTCAGCACTTCTCTGGTATTGAAAGCAAAGGCGTGGAAGTCCGGCTATGTGGAGAGCGCCACGGCCAGCGCCGAGTACGTATTTCAGGCAGCCGATTCCATTTACGACTGCGGATTTGACACAATTGACCAATACGTGGTGGGCAATCTGACTGGACAGGGTACGCCCGCGTGGACGT
>CAYSLA010000153.1:2661-8323 GCA_964431685.1 uncultured bacterium
GGATCGTACAACGTCTATGTTAACGGTCAGCTCAAGGGTAACTACACCTCACCGAGCGGCGGATCCTACCACGGATTGCAGAACATTGCGTTCAGCTCGGCAGTGCCAAATGGCGTGAGCTGGGGTGAGTGCGGTGCAATGTATATCGACAGTATTCACTTGGGCAACGTGTCCGTATTTGTTCAGTAGTTTCAATCAGGAGGAAACAATGGATTTCAGGGATGTATGGGTGTTTTGTGTACTTTCGTTCTTTGCCATTGCGCTGGCGCTGGTGCCGGTTGACGGACAGTGCGCGGAAAAGGGCTCGTTGAAAGCAGGGAAGATTCCGTTGAAGATAGTGGAGACTACCGCTCGTGACGCGTATGCCAATCCGGAATATGCCATAGACGGCGATCCGACTACAGAGTTTACGATAAATTGGGCGAATGGAGGCGCTACGCTGGTATACGATCTCGGTGGACCGACCGTGGTCGAACGTGTCGTAATAAAGAGCGGCCCGACAGGCGGCCCTTATCATCTGGGTGAGGTATCGGTAAGTCCGGACAAGAAGAACTTCAGACCTTTGCTTTCCCGCGCCATCAATCTTGTCACATTGCCAAAGGGAGAAGCCCGCGACCTGCAACTGGTTCCGTCAGTTGGCAGATATATCAGTCTGTATTTTGGCGGTGGCGGCAAGGTCGGCATCGGAGAAATAGAGATATACGGAAGACCCAATCTGCCGGAAAGGCATCTGTGCCACTGGTGGGGAGGAGACACCAAGGCTGATTTCCTTGACGCCATGGACTATCTGGACGAAATCAGAGTTACCGACATCTGGATAGACAAGATAGCGTCTGTGATGACAAATTCGAGACCCAACTACGGCTTCGACGTGCTTGTGAAATCGGGGGTTCTCAAAGAACTCAAGAAACGCGGCATCAACTACTGGCTTTCCGAGGACGAGGGATTTGGCGGGCTCGTAAATCACCCTGACGACCTGAGAGACGAGCGCAAGTGGCGTACTACTCTCAGCCACGCGCGGCAGGTCTATGCTCAGGCGAAGAAGCTCGGCTTCCGCGGAATAGCGATGGACGCGGAGGATTATCAAACGCCCGCTGATCCGGCTGTTTTGGAGAAATACGGCAAAGCGGCTGACGCCGTGGAATGCTGGACTTTTTACGACGAGTTCGGCTACTCGGGTGCGTATTATCAGCGTGGTCTGCAGTTGGGCAAGGTTATCCAGGAAGTCTGGGGCTGTCCGGTGATTCAGTTCTACGAGGCCGTGATGTACGACGGCATCCCAAACTGTCGCGACGGAAACTACTGGTGGCTAAAGGGAATGTCCGACGCGGGTGTGGAGATATGGATCGGAACGGAGAAGAGCTATGGACGCGGCAACAAGGAGCTCTATGATCCCGAAGTGGGCTATCCCGAATTCGTGACGCATTCATTCATCGACCTACCGGCGTTTATAGGTGATGTGCACAGACGATTTCCGTTTGCGGCCAGGGTGATCCCCGGTTTTCATCCGTGGATTACTGGTTTTGGCGGCGGTGTTCCGAACTACCTTCCCAAGTATCTGGATGAGCAGCTAAGTATAACCGAGAATGGCGCATTTGGCTGCTGGATATACAATGGGGGCACGCCGCATGCCGGCGATCCCCGAAAGGTGCTTGGGAACAAGGAGTTCCTCGAAAAACATCGCATTACCGCGCAGGATTACATAGACGTTTTCAACAAGCATAAAACGTCTCGATCTCATTGATGTATGCGAAATCTCAATCGTCGCATCCGGCGAATTCTTCGGAGACTACCTTCGTGCCCTGCGCGGCTACAGCACGGGTTGGCAAAGAAGAGATGAATCCGGGCACGATCTGAAAGATGAGATCCTTATCTCACGAGCGAAAGCCGATGCGGTGGGCACAGAAAGCCAGCCGCATCTCTTTTGTGTCCCAGTTGCGCAGGATTAGCGGATATACAGGAGTTGACAATAATGACACCTCGAGAGAGATACTTGCGTGCTTGCCGGCGCCAGCAGCCCGACCGAGTGCCGTTCAGGGTGCCGGGTGTTGCCAGGGGGTTCCACCCCAAACTGGCCGATTTCGTTGGCAGCGACTGCTTTGATGGGTTCTTCAACCACGACTATCGATGGGTTTCGAGCATGGATTGGCATCAGCCGGAACCGGTGGACTTTTCCGTCTTCTACGAAGAAATACCTGAACACACCACGCAGACCGAGGGAGGCATATGGGGCTTGATCGGCGGGGTTGCCCAAGCTGAGCACATCGAGATGCCGAGCATGTTCCATCCGATGTCGACTATGAATGCCGACCCGGAACTGCTGCGGCGATATCCGTTCCCGAAGGTGCGCTGGGTTGATCGCTCGTATTCGGTGCACCGCTACCAGGAACTTGGTTACGCCGTACAGGGCATTGCCGGAAACGGACTCTACGAACAATGCTGGAATCTGCGGGGCATGGAACAACTGATGATCGATTTTAAGCTCAACCAGGATTTCGCCCACCAGCTTCTTAATAGTGTTGCCGACGTATTCTGCGAATCGGCGGCCAATGCGGCACGCTGGGGTTGCGATGTGGTGGTGTTTCACGATGACGTCGGCAGTCAGAAGGCCTTGCAGATGTCACCGCAAGACTGGCGTTCCTTCATTAAGCCAGAATACGCTCGCATAATTGACGCTGCTCGCAAGGTCAAACCGGACGTTCTCTGGATGTATCACAGCGACGGCTATATTGAAGACATCATCGAGGACTTGATTGAAATCGGGGTTGACATACTCAATCCCATTCAGCCAGAACTCATGGACCCCGCAGCACTGAAAGAGCGATACGGCGACCGTTTGGCGTTTGATGGCACGATCAGCACTCAGCGGACGTTTCCTTTTGGAAGCCCTGACGACATACGCAACGAAGTCCTGGAGCGTATCCGTACTGTAGGTGAAGGTGGAGGTCTGATTCTGGCTCCCACCCACGCGATACAGCCGGAAGTGCCGCTGGAAAACCTGGTTGCGTTTGTAGAAGCAGCCGAGGAATACGGTCTGTATTCGTAGACAAATGCCAGATAACACCAAGAGTCGATTTCCGTCACGTGACACGAAGCTCTTCTCACACGGAGGCATTGCGACCGAAGAATGACTTCTTCACCGGGACCCAGAACTACCGTCAGAGACTACAATGGACTGCCGACGCTGCATATCGACGATGTGCCATCGCCCGCGTTCTTCTACATGACCTACGGCCCTCAGGCCAGGCATTTCCGGGCTTTTGCCGAGATTGGTGTCGGCCTCTCGTCATTTTCGGCCACGGGTGACGAATGCCCTTACGGAATCTGCGCGCCTACGTGGGTTGCCGAGGACAGGTTCGACTACACGCAGTTCGATGAACGCATGGCTATGGCCTGTTCAGCGGACGGGACCCTGGTGATGCCCAGAGTCTATACCGGCGCCCCGAAGTGGTGGATGGATCGCTATCCGGAAGAATGCGTAGTATACTCCAAAGATGTATCGGGATCGTCTTCATGTTCCCCGGTGATTCGTGCTCCCAGTTTCGCCTCGCGGCGCTGGCGCGAGGCGTCCGCGTACGCCGTATGCGCGCTCATAGATCACATCGAGAGCGGGCCGTGGGGGGATCGAATACTGGGATACCACATCGCCGGAGGAATCACGGAGGAGTTCGCGCAGTGGGGTTCCGACAACTCCATTTGCGCCGACTACAGCGAAGTCAACCAGCAAGCATTCGGTGAATGGCTGAAGCAGCGATACGGCACCCAGGAGCGGCTGCGAGCCGCGTGGAACGACGTTGACGCTACGTTTGAAGCAGTCCGTATACCCACCAAAGATGAGCGAGATGACGCTGACACCAGAGTCTTCTACGATCCGAGGATTAAGGGTCGCATCATCGACTTCGGCATGTTCAACGGAGAGATGATCGTTGACTTCATCGACCAAATTGCCCAGACCGTCAAGAGACGGACTAACGGCAGCAAGATTGTCGGCAGCTTCTTCGGTTACGTGCTTGGTTGCTCTTTCTGGGATCGTCTGCTGCTGGATAGCGGCTATCTCGCAATTGGCTCACTGCTTCAGAAGGATTCTATTGACTTTCTGACCAGTCCCAGCGGCTACGATGAACGCTCCTGTGGTTATGGAAGCAGCTACTTTCGCGCACCTGTTCAGTCGATCCAGCGTGCTGGGAAACTTTGGATTTCTGAGAACGATGTGCGCACTCATCTAACCAGCAATAGCCCGGAGGCTGGTCAGCCGATAGCTAAGACTATCGCTGTTCAGCAACGAGAGGCGGCGTTGTGCCTGACAGGCGCAACCGGGCAGTGGTGGTTTGATATGGGAGGAGGCTGGTATGACGATGCCGACACAATGTCGGCTATCGAGCGCATCAATCGCGTGGCGGAGTCACTTTTGCATGCGGATCGTCGCAGTGGCGCGGAGGTGGCGATGGTGCTGGATGCGGAATCACTCTACTACTGTCCCCCCATCACCACTGTATCCAACTGCTTTGCCGAAGGCCTTACAATTGAGATGAACCGCGTCGGAACTCCCGTGGACCGCCTGCTGCTTGAGGATGCTCTGGATGGGCCCGACTACAAGCTTTACATTATGAGTGGTTGTTTTGCACCCACGGACGCGCAGCGACAGAAGATACGAGAGAAACTGCTGCAGGCGGGCAAGACGGTGGTCTGGCTCTATGCGCCCGGATATGTTCACAACAACACGATGAGCGCTGAGCATATCCACGATTTGACCGGCATCCAGGTTCGGTTAGTGCCGTGCCACAATCGTATGTTGGCGCACACTGATGGGGACATTCCCGGGCCTATCCGACGGGATGTCAAGTTTGGGCACTCTTCATGCGTTTCGCCATTTTTCGAGGTGGTCGACCCGGAGGCTCAGACATGGGGATATCTGCGCACAACGGGAACCGTCGGCTTGGCGTGCAAGAATGTAAACGGCGCGAACAGCATTTACTCTACCGTTGCGCCCATCGATTCCGCCGTGCTTCGTGATATCGCCAGGTTCGCCGGGGTGCATGTCTACCTTGATACAAGCGACCCCAGCTATTTTAGTCGTTCCTTGATCGGAGTGCATGCGTGCAAGGCTGGCGTGCGGCGGCTTGATATGCCGGACTCGGAACCGATCTATGATATCATCAATGACAAAGCGCTGACCTCGTCTAAGTCTCACGATATAGCTCTCGCTGCCCATAGTACTGGTCTGTACTTCCGCGGCACGAAAGGAATGATCCTCCCCTTTTCTTGAGGACACCCTAAGTCACCCATCCGGTAGCGATCAGTTTCTCGTAGTCAGCCGGGCAAAAATATCCCAGGCCTGAGTGCAAACGCTCCCTGTTGTAGAAGATCTCTATGTAGTCGAAGATGTCCTTCCTTGTCTCGTCGCGCGTGCGATACTTGCGGTGATGCACGAGTTCTTTCTTCAGCGTACCAAAGAAGCTTTCCATTGGGGCGTTGTCCCAGCAATCCCGCTTGCGACTTATGCTGATCTGCATGCCGTAGCCTCTAAGCAGGTTTCGGTAGTGAGAGAGTCATCGGCCGCGCTATACTGCACCAGTGATGGTCGGACGATGTGCACCATGTGCGGTCGGGCGGTACGTACCACCTGCGGCCGGGTGGAGTGCCCCACTTTGGTAACGTAGAT
>CAYSLA010000154.1:0-8319 GCA_964431685.1 uncultured bacterium
CTGAACTGAACATCGCGCCGCAGTTGGCTGTCACTAGTGCTGTTGCGAGCGCCGGAGTCAGCCTTACTGAGGGCGAGGATACCGCGCCCAGTGCCACAATTGCCGGGAACTTCCCCAATAATAAGATATGGCGGGCCACATACAACGATACGATGGTCTATGCCGACCTGGTGTCCGGATGGAGCCTGGTCAACGATACGGACACCAGCTCGGAGATCGCAAACGGGCCAATCGCGGTGCCAGTAAGCAAGATTGCCCTTGACTACAGTTTTTCCCTTACCAACCACGATGTGGCCAGCGGGACGGGGCGATTCCGTGTTGTGGGCGAGCCCGTACCCGAGCCAGGCAGCATACTTGCTCTTGTCGGTGGCGGCCTGGGTATAGCCGGGTTTGCCCTAAGGAGAAGACGTTCCTGACAGGGGCAGTTACGCTGTCCCCACGTTGACTCCCTGTTCCACGGCCGCACTCTTCACGTCATCGGCTGGCAGACTTGCCGCACGTACGCCCCTGTCCGCTGCCATGGCCGCGGCAATACCGGCGCCCTGTCCCATCACCATGCACGAGGTCATCGAACGCAGCACTGAGCAGAACCGGCCCGCGACGAGCAGGTTGTCCGCCTTCCTCGGCACGAGCATCCTGAGTGGAATATCCGCACCGCGCACTGCTTTCATTGCCACGTCCGGATCCCAGTGCGCGAAGTTCGCCCACCTGCCCACGCAGTCCTCGTGCCTGGTTCCATGCGCGAGGTCCTGCTTCGTGAACTCAGCCTCGCAATCTATGGCGACACTTCCGCGCACGCCAGCATCAGCCGCAATCTCGAGTATCTTCGACTTCTCAAACCCAGGGAACCGCCTGATGACTTCGTGGAAGTATTCCCGGCTGCGCTTGTGGCCGACCATCTCAAACTCGGAGACAGCCCGGGCGTCGCTTCCGTCAAAGCACTTCGCCGAGGCCCAGACATCTACGATGTCCGTCCCCGCGGTCCCTTCGATCCCCTGAATGTCCACGCCCCACATTCCGTCCCTGAGTTCATTCTTGGCAGCGTAGTCGTGGAATTCCAGTTCATCCCGACCTAATACGCCGTTTCTGACGGCGTCGTCGTAGATATCGCGGAATATGTTGAGGTTGCCGAGATAGCTCCCGGCGAAACCAAACAGAAGCAGGTAGCCCCTGTTGTAGTAGTTATCGATAACGTCTTCGTAGGCGTAGTCCCCGCCCATGGAAGGGTCCAGGCGCTCACGGTTCGCTTTCACGTACTCCATCAGCGCATCCTGGTCGACACCGCCGACTCTCATCATCAGCGAGTGCCCGCCGGCGTGCGTGCAGCGATGGATGTTGGCCCTGCGGCAAATATCCAGGTCGCCGGTGCAGTCGACGTACTGAGATGCCTCGACCACCTGTCGGCCGCTCTTGTTCTCCATATTCAGTCCCTTAACTAACCGATACTCGAACACCGGATCGCATGCCATGGTGTGCGTGAGGATATCCACTTTCGCATCCAAGAGTAGGTCGATCAACAGGCCCTTGCAGTCTTCCGGTTCGAACACCATCTTGTACGGCGCGGTCTCCATCTTGAGGGCCGCCGGGTGTCCGCTGCCCATCTCGATGAGCTTGCGATGGATCTCCCAGGGAATGCCGGTGATCACGTGTTCACCCAAGCCGTCCCAGAACCGCCCCTTGACCCCCCAACTCACCATCAAGCCGCTGGTCGCGGTGCCTCCCAGGACCCCATTGCGCTCCAGCATTAGCGTCTTCGCGCCTTTTCTAGCCGAAGCGAGGGCCGCAGCGCATCCTGCCGTACCGGCGCCGGCTACTGCCACGTCATATTTCATAGTCTGTCCACAGCTTCCCCTCCGAGCTCATGCCTTGCTAGTGTGAGGCTTCGATTTCTCCCAGGCTACTCGGCCTCAGGATAGCTTCCCAGCACCTTCACAAAGAGAGCCAAGTGGCCAAGTTGTTCAAGGGCGCTCTGCACGTTGGCGTCCTTCTCGTGCCCCTGTACGTCCACGAAGAATATGTACTCCCAGGGCATCTGTTTGGTCGGCCGGGATTCGATCATGGTCATGTTGAGCCCTACGTTTTCGAACACGCTAAGAGCCTTGTAGAGAGAACCTGACTTGTGGGGTACGCTGAATGCAATGCTTGTCTTGTCTTTGCCGCACGGTTCCGGTTTGACATAGCCGACCACCATAAACCGGGTCTTGTTGTGCGGGTTGTCCTCAATTCCTGCGGCCACGATGTTCAATCCGTATTCTTTGGCCGCAAGGCTGCTTGCAATGGCCGCGCTGGTGGGGTAGCCTTCGCACATTTTCGCGCCCTTGGACGTGCTGGATACCTCCAGGACTTCAACTCCGGGCAAGTTTGTGGCCAGCCAGTTCCGGCACTGTGCGATGGCCTGCGGCATCGAATACACCCTGCGAACGTGCGTCACGTCGTCTCCGCAAGAAAGAAGGTTGTGCGATATTGGGGCGTTGACCTCGGCGCATATCCGCAGATCGGAGATCAGGAACATGTCCAATGTGTGGCTCACTATTCCTTCGGTTGAATTCTCCACGGGCACTACACCGTAGTTGGCTTCCTTGCGTTCTACCGCGCTGAAGACGTCGGGTATTGTGTTAGCGGGATGGAAGTCGGTGGACTCGCCGAACTTCAAGATGCTGGCAATATGCGTGTAGCTGCCTGCCGGGCCGAGATAGGCCACCATTATGGGTTTTTCCAGAGCGCGACACGCCGAAATGACCTCTCGGAAGACGGCGGCCATACTCCGGTCGCTCAGCGGCCCGCGGTTTCTTTCCAGGACGCCTGCGAGGACCTGCTTCTCGCGCTCCGGAGCAAAAATGCTCTTGTCGCCCCGGCTCTTCATACTGCCTATCTCGATTGCGCACTCCGCCCGTCGGTTGATAAGATCCACCAACTGGGAGTCTATATCATCTATGTTCTTCCTCAAATCGGCTATATCCACTGCTATGACCCCTGTTCAAGATACCTTAATACGGTGTTAGGCGTTGGGCGGAGTGATTCCTTCCCCGACAGGACGCGATTTTGCCGTGAGCTTAACCCAGGGGAGCCATATCGGCGAAATGCTAGTTGCAACGAGACTGGATATCGGTTAAACTGCAGTAGTATAGTGGGATCGTGGTAACAGAGCAAGACTGTGGTGCCCCTATTCCAGTTTGCGTTTGAACGGAGCAGACAAAGGCGCCACCGTGCAGGCAATCCGGAACTTGATTGCCGGACTGCACCACAAGTGATAGGACATTCATTGCAGGTGATTGGCATAATGAGCCACATATCCGGAGCTGCACAGAAATGCAGGAACGGCATCGCCACGTTGGTTGCCGGGTGGTTGATCTGGGCTATCGTTGGGCTATCGTTCGCATCCGTGGCGGCTTCGCAAGCGCAGGCGTATCCGGTCAAGATCAAGGACGGGCGTGGGAAGACGGTAACAATCCGGGCCAGACCACGGCGTATCGTATCGCTTGCCCCAAACAACACCGAGATACTCTTCGCTATAGGCGCTGGGCCGCGCGTGGTCGGAGTGACCAGGTTCTGCAACTACCCGGCAAGCGCGGCGAAAGTGAAGAAGGTCGGCGACATGACCACCAATGTTGAGGCGGTCCTGGCGCTGAAGCCCGACCTTGTGGTGGCGCACGCATTTGTCAATCCAGCCGCCGTAGCACAGCTCGACAAGCTGGGGGTGACCGTCTTTGCGGTAAACCCGGAGACCGCTGGGCAAGTTGTCCGTGACATCGAAACACTGGGGAACGTGGTCGGTAGACCGAAGACCGCCAAGGAATTGGCTGACCGGATGCGCTCGCAGCTTGCGGAGGTGCGCAGGCAGCGGGCCGGCAAGCCGGCGACGAAGGTGCTGTCGGTTGTTCAGACAGACCCTCTGTGGGTGTCAGGCCCCAAGACGTTTACCGATGAGATTCTCAAGCTGGCAAACGGACGAAATGTCGCCTATGACGCGAGGCCTGGGTTTGTCCAGTTCTCGGAAGAACTGGCGCTGAGCCGCAATCCCGACGTGATCATCGTGGGCACGAAATCTGACGTGAAGTACTTTCTGACCAGCCCGAAGTGGAAGACCATATCGGCGGTCCGGCATCGGCGGGTCTACTACATAGTGGGCGATCTACTCGTCCGACCCGGCCCCAGACTCGTCCAGGGCGCGCGCGAAGTGGCACAGAAGTTATCGCTGTAGAGCTGCTGCTCCGTATTCCCTGAGGCGTACATCGTGTCTGCGGTCGGTGGTGCACAGGGCCGACCTGGTATAATGGAGTGGTCTTGACCAGCCGTATCACGATCGCCGGAGCTAAGAACCATCGACACTTCAGAACGGACCGTATTTCTTCTCGATATGGATGCGTTCTTTGCCAGTGTGGAGGAGCGTGAGAACCCTGAGCTTGCAGGCAAACCTGTTATTGTCGTCGGCAGCGCAAGTCCTCGGTCGGTAGTCTGTGCCGCCAACTATGAGGTGCGCAAGTATGGAGTGCATTCGGCGATGCCATTCACCCAGGCGATGCGACTGTGCCCGAACGCACAGGTCATCACCGCCCACCCAACGATCTACCGCGAGACCTCTCGCCACGTGTTTGCCATCTGCGAGACCTTCACCGACCTCATCGAGATATCCTCGATCGATGAGTGCTATATGAACATGACCCCCACCGCGGAGCGATTCGGAGGTCCCATTGAGGCGGCACGCGCGCTCAAGAACAAGATACTTGAGGCCGAGAGACTGACCTGCACCATCGGCATCGGCTCGAACAAGATGCTGGCCAAACTCGCTGCCGGGATGAAGAAGCCGGACGGACTGTCGCAGATTACCGCCGACGATATCGACCGCATTTTCGCGAGTCTGCCAGTGTCCCAATTGCACGGGATCGGCGAGAAGACCGCGCTCAGACTCGAATCCATCGGCATCACTACGGCGGCGGCGCTGGGAAACGCGAACAGGGCCACGCTGCGCCGAATGTTCGGCAAGTACGGTGACAGACTGGCCGACATGGGCCGTGGGATCGACGAATCCCCCGTCGTGCCGTACTACGACAGCCCGCCGCCTAGGTCGATAAGCCACGAGCACACTCTTGACAGCAATACTCGCGACACGGAGCTTCTGAAGCGCACGTTGCACTATCTATCGGAAAGAGTGGCCTCCCGCCTCCGGAAGAAGGGGCTGTCTGCCAGAACGGTCGGGCTCACGCTGCGGTTCGACAACCTTCAGAGGATTACCCGGAGCAAGACGCTGGTCGAGGCCACGGACGATGGTCTTGAGATTTACCATGCCGTCGGGGAGTTGTTGGATGAAGCCCTGGAGAACCCCAGACCGGTGCGTCTGATCGGAGTCGCCACAGGTAACCTCGCGTCAGGGACGTCTCAACAGAACCTCTTTGACGACACCAGGAAGAAACGCCTCAGCGTTGTGGTGGACGCCCTTAACGAGAAGATGGGCAAGATCGCGGTCAAACCGGCATCGCTGGTCGATTCGGTTCAGAACGACCACATCACGTTTCGCGGATGATCACGTACACAAGCCCAGTAGGCAGGACACTTTTGTCCTGCTCGGCTTGCCGGTTCCGTTCAGCCAGACAGGAGTGTCTGGCCTACCGGTGTTGCATAAGTCAGAGACCAGCCTTCTCTATCCGCGCGTCTCGATCCCGGTCCAGTTGATTCCCGACCGCCCTCCCACGACGCACCAGTATACCACCATATACTTGTTTGCTCCGAGGCTGACTACTGACGGCGCCCCGAACTGGAAGTCAGTAACGGCATAGCTGTCACTCGAGATTGTGCTCTCGGTCTTAACCTGCGGTTCAAAAACCGCGGCATCGGAGACCAGTTCGCAAGCGGTGTCGGTCACCCGGCAGACAAGTGCTCTGACGCCGACCGGTGTCTTGCGGTGGTTGTAGGCGAACAGCACCCTGTCGCCGCCCAGCGGCATCGGCCAGCCCGTCTGACCGGCCACCGGCAGCGGTGCGGGCGCGCTCCACGAGATTCCGCCGTCGTCGCTCAGCGCGTACCTGTTGTTGATGTCCTGGTCGCTCTGCCAGTCATGCACCCAGCAAGTCGCGATCAGCCTTCCACTCGCCATCTCGGCTATTCGGCATTCCCAGTAACCTATCCTGTCGCTGGGGTCGTGGAAGATGGTGACTGGCGCGCTCCAGCTCCGGCCATTGTCCGAAGAGCGTATCACCATGATCTGGTGTCCGTAGGGTGACGTCCCATCCCACTGCTTCCACGTGGAGAATGAGATAAGCAGATCGCCATTGCCCAGCGTTACGACTCCCGTGGGTATCTCAAGCGGTGAATCCACGCCGTGCTCCACTTTCTGCGCAGCGGTCCACGTCCTTGCACCATCGTCTGATCGTCGCAGCAGCATCGAGTTGCGGCGCATTCCGCACGTCTCAGGGTGTACTATCGGCGCGTCCGGCGCATCAGGGTCTATCGGCCAGTGAGCGCTCAGGCAAAACACCGTTGAGCCCGGGCCTCGGCTGATGAAGCCCGTCTCGGTATATGTCGGAGCGGACGAAGCCGCGCGGCCCGAGTCCACAGGCCCCTGCATCGACCAGGTTCGTCCGCCGTCGACTGATCTTGTGATCACCGGATGGCTGTCCGGAGTCTCCAACGCCTCACCTGCCACAAAGGAGCAGACGAACTCGTTTTCGGAGAGTCTGACGACGCGCGGGTAGTAGCCCTGCAGACCGGACGCCGATCGGTAGACTACTCCTCCGGATACCACGTCAAAACTGGATTGTTCTGCCATTCAAGTTACCTCACATTCAAGTGTCTGGGGAAATGAGTCAGGATCTCGCAGCCGTTTTCGGTAACCAGCACGCACTCGCTCACCGCAGTGCCGTATTGCCCGATATCACAAGCGCAGTATTGCTGGCAAAACGAGTGTTCCAACAGTATACCACACATTCGCGTGAAACGTTGGAACCAGACCGGAAGGCGCCGGAATTGGTGCTCGCTGAGCAACTTGTAGATGCTGATTCCAGCGCACGCTGAAGCCGAACATGATGAGTGGTGGAGTGTGGTAACGACAGGGCGACGGCATTGTGCCGGCGCCCTGTATCCAATTGCGGCTACTCTTCCGGTATTTCGGGCATAGGCGGAATCTCGTCTTCGCCCCCGGAGGATTCGTCCATGTCCTCGCCCATACTGGGCATTTTCTTGCCGCCCAGCATGCAGGTGAGGCTGGACTTGGTCTGGATTCTGGGAAGCGGTTGAGCTTTGGCCAGGGCCGCCCCGTGTCCATAGCCGGCCATCGTAAGGTGCACCGTGTCACAATCCTTGAATATGCCTATCGGGACCGTGGCATTGGTGTCATCGCCTTTCATGAAGACCGTCTTCTCCACGAGAGCCCTCACATCCGCCATCTGCATAAAGCCCCGGTCAGCGCTGAGCGCGTTATCGTACACTTCCGAAGAGCTCCAGATGATCAGGGTGTCTCTACCTTCCATCCCTATGATCTGGGCGCTTAGCCCCAGAGCGTTTGGAATCTTCTTCCATGTCAAATCAATCGGCTTCGTGAGATCAGGCGACTTGCTCAGGTCGGGGCTGGAAAGGTCGAACCCGTCAAGAAACTCCACTTCTTCCGGAGCCTCAATCTCCACATTGCCGGTGTAGTTCGTCTCCAGCGAATACTTGCCGTTCAGAGACGCTTTCGCATCTATCTTGCCTGGCTGCTTCTTTGTCGGCCAGTAGCCAGTTGTCCAATCGGGCTTGTAGAAGTAGGAGCTCTGGCCGGAGCTCTCTCTTGCCTGGCGTTTGGCCACTTCCTTTTCTTCGACGGGCATCGAATCCCACGTGATAATCTTTGGCTGGCCTGGCCTCACCGTCGCAGATGATCCCCAGTAGATCTTTATGGTGAACTTGTCTACCGCTTCAGGGTTGAACTCTCCGGGCTTGCCGCTGTCTTCAGTGGTGCCCTTCTCAGCCTTGGGCCTGTACAACTCCAGATTGAGCTTGTCCCCCTGCAGCAGTCCTTTGGGAGGGAATAGTGTGGCGAATGCGCTGTCCGGGGCAATACCCGGAGACCATAACCGCACATTCAACACTCTCTGCGGTTTGCCGGAAAACATCCCCATCATTGCTTCCATCGCCGACATGTCCACCCCGGCGGGCATCGGCGGAAGCTCCGGCATCTTCATGCCGACGACCTTGTTGACCTTGGTTTCGGCGAGGATTGCCAGAAACGCCTGTTCCTGTTCGGCGAACGCCGGAGCCACGCATGACACCAACGCGCAAAGTGCGATGCAGATAAGCAGTCTTTTCATTCTAACGACCTCCATGTATTCTTGCAGTTATATATGCTAG
>CAYSLA010000155.1:0-1703 GCA_964431685.1 uncultured bacterium
GGGGTAGTTGATGTTCTTCGCGTGCGTGTGCTTGACCCGCGGAGCGAAGTGCCTGATGATCTCGTGAACTCGGTTGAGCGGGTAGCCGCGCCAGTAGAAGTTCGCCATATCCAGGTTCAGACCGACCCTCGGTGAGCCTACCCGACCCAACACGAGATCAAGAAACTCGGGATCGTTGCCCTGCACGCCGTGATTCTCGATACCAAGCCCGACTTCAAGGTCGCTTGTGGCGTCCAGCACTCGCTTCATACAGTCTGCGAATCGCTGCACCCTCTGTTCCAGCGACCATTCCATCTCCTTGCTCATTATCGCGTCAATGCGGATTGCGTTGGCCCCCAGCATAGCCGTAACCCTTACCGCCCAGGACACCCAGTCCACCTCAGCGTCGATATCGTCCGCCGCAAAGTTGTTGTGCAGCAGGATGGCACAGCACTTGATGTGGTTGTCTGCAAGGTGCTGTGCGTAGGCCTCGATTTCGGCCTCACAGCCCACCGGCAGTCTGGAGTCGCCGGCGGTAAGCGAGTAGAGAGTGTTGTCGTGGAAAAGCTCGAGCTCCACCTGGTCAATTCCCATTGCGTCCATGCCTGCCTTGATACCGCCGAAGACGGTAAGAGGCATGCATTCTCTCGTAGAAACAAGCATAGTTTAGTACTCCTGTCGGTCACATCCGACCGATCCGTCCGATAATCCGAAAAACTAACAGCAAGGACCGACTGGTTTCAGCCAGGCTTGCGCGATCAACTTGACATAACTACTTCCCAAAGGCCCGCAGACGCTGCGCTCCGGAGATGGATCACCTTCGCGGATACCTCCGCAATCGGTAATACTGTCTCCCCAAAAAGAGAACCAGACTTCCTGGCTGAATCAGGCACCGGCCCATTGGTGCAAGAATCGATCACTTCACGTAGTTCTGCTTCCTGGTTGCACGAAACCACGCTGCGGCCTGGCTGTGCCATTCGGGATAGCTGTGGTGCCCTGGTGTGGGCAGCACGTGCAAAGTAACGTTGCTTGCCAGGTCGCGTTCCATTCCGGCGACAGCGAGGGCACGAGCAAAGGCCACAGCCTTGTCCGTGTCCACGCGATCATCGGCGCTGCCAATGGTCAGCCAGACGGCGCGGTCGCACAAAGTGTCTGCGGCATTGACGAGCGCCAGGCGCCTGACCAAAGGACTGTCTTCCTGGCCTGCGAACTCGCTCAGCGCCAGCAGATCGGTGACAGGGCTGAAACCGGCTGCTGCTCTGATCATAGGATTCCCGGCAGCGGCCTGAAACGCCATGAACCCTCCGCGCGAGGTGCCTGACGCGACGATGCAGCCCGGGTCCGCAACCCTGGTTGAGACGATGTCGTCAACAACGTCGCTCACTCTCCGCTGAAAATCGGCGACAAAGTCCTCTCCCTGCGCGGTGCGGGCGGCCCAGCCTTCGAGTCCGAACGGTTCGCCGTCACGCTGATCTGCTCCGTGACACGGCAAGTCCAGAGAGACAACATTCCATCCCTGAACGTGCAACACGCTGCCGACGTGGCAGAACGACTCCTCGCTCAATGACTGCTCCGCTGACGTGGCCAACACGATGATTGTGGGAGCCAGTTGGGCAACGCGCGGCGGCATCATCGCGTAAGCCGTGCCATTAGCCAATCTATGAGTCAACTCCATTTCTTGTCCTCCGAAGCCCGTGTCATTCCGAACGAATGTGAGATATCTC
>CAYSLA010000155.1:1803-4641 GCA_964431685.1 uncultured bacterium
ACCTGGTCCGTGCTGTCCGAGATTGCGGGGACGCACTGATCCTGAGAATACCCGGGGACAGTTTGCCCAGTGTCTGCATCGACCACTTCCACCTGCACTCTGCCACGCCACGAGTCGGTGTTGACGTGCAACTGGTCACCGGTCACTTCAAGCGGCTTTGTCAGCACCGAACCCCACTCAATCCCGCCTTTGAGTGACACGAAACCGTCTTTGCGCAACCGCGCCATGCAGACAGCGCTCGTGTCCAGGTACCCGCGGTTCATTGTGTCCGCGATGGAGAGAGATCGGTACTTGATACCCACATAATAGAACCAGAGCTCGTTGTTGCGCTCAATCGGGCCGTTGGTCGTAACGATCTGCCCCGTATCGTACGCGCTGCCGTCGCCTACAGGCGAATGCTCCATGAATGGGGCGCGGTTGGCCACCCTGTTCCATGTGCGCAGATCACGGCTGGAGGCAAGCTCGACCGACTTGCGGCTGTCCACGTTCTCGTACATCGGCGGGTGCTTGCCAGACCAGTGATGCATGACCGGCAGGCCCAGATACAAGCCCTCATACGGAAACACCGGGAAGTTGTAGACATCCGTGCACCATTCCTCCGGACGGTTGTATACCGGAGTGAGGTAGGCCGGGTCGTCGAAGAACCGTTGCAGACGATCGAAACCGTTCTCCTGGTCTATCTGATCGGCGTGGAACACGATCTCCTGATCGCTCCAGTGTTCGAAATCCGAGCTGGTGGTCAGGTAGAACGACCGGCCGTACGGACCGCCGTGTTTGACTGTCGCGATGAAGAGCTTCTTCTGCGCGTCCAGCGTGAGTGCGGCTTCATCAGAGCTGAGAACGTGAGGCGCCTGCAGGTTCTCCCAGTGCATCGCGTCAGCCGAAACCATCGGCTCCAGCCGGCCGCCCCTATCGGCCAGTCCCTTGAAGCGGCGAGCGGGGTCCTGTTCGTTGGGGTCGTAGATTGGACCGTAGAGCATACCCCGCGCGGAAGGCAGGATGTTGTTGGCGGTGCCGATGGGCTCGTTGTTCCAAAGCGGGGCCGGATAGTCGTGTAGACCCAGGACAGGCTTGTCCCAGTTGATCCCGTCAACGGAGGTGGCAAAGCAGTAGAAACCCTCTCCGCCGGCTGGTGCACCTGTTACATCGAGCCTCACCTCGGAATCTCGGGATTCCGCCGAAGCCAGATAGATAATCATGAAACGCTGCGATTCCGGATCCCAGGCGGGAGTTGTGCGGATTTGTATACCTGCATTCTCCCAACGATGCTCTGGGCGCAGCACCACATTACCGGGGAACTTCTGCGGCTGGTGCAGCTTGCGTGCAAGGTTGTCGATGGACTCGATATCGCAGTCATCTATGAAAAGGTATCTCATCGCGACTTCTTTCTCCCGGAGATGATCTCTTTGACTTGCTTCATCACGGCCATATCCACGGCGTGTGCGGTCCCGTCCTGGTAGCACAACAGGTTGAACGTGGCTGTCCCACCCACTGCGCTGAATCGATCGATCAACATCACTACGCTCTCGACGCTGGGCGGGAAGAACTCAGCATCTCTGTTGCCCACGGTCAGATTCCACTCGGCACACATCGCATACTCCGGGTTGAGATTTGTGTGCCATCCGACAAATGCGTGCCACGGCAGCCCGGACGGCGTGAGCTCGCCCCTTGGGGTAAAATTGATCCTGCATAGCTCGCCGGCCCAGTAGTCCTGACACGGAGTGTAGAGCAAGTGGTTTTCAATTCCTGAGTTGTAGGTTACCAGCCGTCCCGGATGCCCGGCCTTCGCGGCCAGAGTCATCTTCTCCCAGGGCACTTCGCCTCTTGCGACAAGTCCGTACCCCGCATCAAACCAGTACGCGGTCACGAGGTCACCGTACTTCTCACCCATCCAACCCAAAATGCGGCAGTAGTTCTCATAGAAACGGGACTGGTCCGGCAGGTTGGCGCCGGACGCAGCAAACCATTCGGGGTCCTGCAGCGGCCCGTCCGTTCCGTGGTGATAGTAGAACACCAGTTTGATGTTCTCTCGGCGAAGAGCCTCACCAATCTCCCCTATCAAGTCCCTGCGGCACGTGCGCCCCGACATTACCCGGTCTACTTCCGGATTGGGACAAGGCAGATGGTGAATGGCGTGGGCGGAAGTGATCAGCACGTGTCCCGCGCCAGTGTCCACCGCCTGAGATACGAACCTGTCCACGTCGAAGGCGCCTACGGCATCCTCAAACGGCAGCGGGTCACCGGTCGCTGGCACCGCGTGCGTTGTCCAGTGAAAACCGATGCCGTACAGGGACTCGCGCAGGGGCGAGAAGTCGGACCGGACGTAAGCCATTAGCCCGCATCTCCATTCCGGTATTCCTCCGCCAACTGTGTGGCGGTAGCGAATCTGCAGCCTCGGGCGATCAACATCTGCGTCAACTTGTCGAGCTGGCGCACCGCGTAGTCGCCGCAGTTCTTCACAATGAAATGGTCGGGCGTGACGGAGCCTTCACCGTAATGAATCTCCCCCTGAGGCATATCGTGGAACTCCCAGGGGTGCATATAGAAGCAAAGCACCGCGGGAAGATTGCGCTCGTGATAGAACCCCAGCATGTTGTCGACATGCACCATCAAGGCCTCTGCGCTCTCAGTGCGAAGGAGCGGCCACTGGTCACGGTCTCTGCCGAACTCGTCGTGGCTCTCTATGGTCAGATCGGCGAAGTTGGGGATTTCCAGTATGCGCATGTCGCCTTCCTCCGTCCAGTTGTCGCGGCTGGGATGATACGGCGTCACACGCTGGGTGTGGTAGTACATTGGCAGGGACGCGTCAGCAACATAGCCCAGGTCCTCCAGTGCGTT
>CAYSLA010000155.1:4741-8303 GCA_964431685.1 uncultured bacterium
GTCTAAGCAGGTTTGTACTTGCAGTAGACGTGGAATGTGATAAGTGCCTCCAGCTCCGGCAGCTCAAAGTCTCGGACGTATCTGCACTGCCGCAGTTTATTCTCCACCATATCAACATCGTATATCTGTCCGTACGCGTGACCGTATCCGACGCGGGGGTCTCTCTCCAGGACTGGGATGGCCCGCCTGGCATTCTCGATCTCCTCGCTAAGAACTCCGGTGAGCCGCTCAACACTCACGTTCAGACTTTCTTCATCGCTCCTGGAAGCGAACAGTGAGTCGCGCAGTGAGTAGAACCGGATGGTATTCCATATCGTTCGCAGGTGGATTCCGACGATTTCGCACATGCCAATTTCCAGCGCACCCCGCTCGGTCGGATGTTCCGAAAGAGCCTTGCGAATCAGATCGACTCCGCCGTCCCACTCAGCCACTACTTTCGCGAACTGACGCTCCGCGAGCTCCACGCCAAATGGGTAGACAAAGAGCAGGTCGCTGCTGTATCTGGGCGGAGCGTTCCGGCCCATTTCGCGCAGCAGTTCTTCGTCCACTGTCTCACCGGCATCGCCTCTGACCTGAAAGAACTTCGAGCTCAGATCATAGCGGTTCTGCGAGTCAAAGATCAGCGGGTGCGCGGGGCCGAGATAAGCCGGACCCTTCATATAGAACTGACGCTCACCATACATCATATGCGACGCGGGGACTCGCTCCCAGACGTCACTAAGTATCTTCCATCCTTCCAGCAGTCCGGCCGGGCACGCACCGAAGTCTCTCTCGGCGATCCGGATAAGCAGCGATTCATCAACATCGCCCCACCCTGCTTCACAGAGCAGTTCCTCCGGGTACGTCCCGGTAATGCCGTAGAACTCCCACTTCTGGATATAGCCGGCGACATCGCTCATCTTGAGCCGCTTTGCACGCTCTATCCAACGGTAGGGCACCGGTAGATACGGCAGGAAGAACCATCCCGGCTCGACGGTGCTTTCGAACTTCGCGTAGTGGCGCTTGCCGAACTCGGTGAGGGTTCTGGTCTGAGCGGCGAACTGCTCGGAGGGTCCGAGGTTGACGATGTTGTAGTCGATCAACGCCGCCTTTGTGTCTCCAAGACAATACCAACCAGGTGTCTCGAAGTTTGACAACAGCTCCACATCCGGGGCAAGGTGCCGAATGAACTCCTCCTGCGCGAAGTCATCACCGGACCACGTGAAGGCGCTGTAGGGCCACGTGAAGACCGCCGCGTCCGGCCTGACGCTGTGTATTGCACTAGCCATACCATTGATCAGAGATGCCACGTCCTGCGATGCATTCCGGTCGGCGCACCGCGGGCAAGAGGTCTTGCCGTCCGGCGTCTGCTTGGGCCGCGTGAAACAGTGAACAAAGCCCTCTCCTCCAACAATGAATATCGCGCCACCCAGTTTCGGCACATCCGTAAACAGGCCGGTAAGCAGTTCCTCATAGGCCTTGAGCACCAGCGGATGAGATGAACAGAGGCTGTAGTGACCCAGCACCGGATAGTCAAGAAGCGCTCCCCGCACATCGGGGTGACTTGAGAAGACCGGCGCATCGGCCGCAAGGTTCCCACTGAACACCACCGGGTATATATCTATCCCGTAGACTGCGGCCCTGTCGCACAACTTCCTTAGGTTGCCGACGTTCGTCTCCCAATCGGCAGGAGTCAGTTCCGGAAGAGTCGAACTCCGGGCACAGTCATATATGCTGAATTCGACGTGTATACCGTTGACGCCAAAATGCGACATCAGCGACATGTAGTCATCGGTCAGCAGAATAGGATCATCCAGGCGGTATGGGGTGCCGCAGAACACGGACTGCGCTATTCTCGGCGCGAATGCCGCCCGGCGCTGTGTGTTGCCATTGGAGAGAAACGGCCCGGCTCGCAAGGAACAGAGGCGCTCGATGCAGTGAGCCGCGTGCAGCAGACCGCGCTCACTCGGCGCGACAACTTCTACTAGATCGGGGCCGACTCTGAGGTCAAAAGACTCATCCTTCGGCCCCCCTTCGCCTCGCAGGCTGAACACACACCGTCGCGGAGCAGAACCCGCGGGCGCAAACTCAAAGTCCATGCACTCGCGCATGAAACGCCGAAAGTCCAGTTCCATTCTCGTGATCAACGGAGATGTCGGCGCATTCAGCTCCAGCGACCAGCCGTCTTCCAGACTGATCTCATCTGCAGTCTTCTCGGCACCGGCCCTTCGTCGATATCGGAAATGCTCCGATTCCAGCCAGGCGAGCATTTGATCTGTCTTTGTCTCGTCTACAAACAACTCTCAGCCATCCTTAACCATGCACTTCAGAACCTCGCCCAAGTACATACGGTGGTAGTCCCTGGCCGGGTAGTTGTCGTGAATCTCAGGGATCAGGAAGTGGTTAGGATCGATGTCCTGGTAGTATATCTTCCGGCACTCGAGAACAATTCGCGCCTCCTTGAAGTAGACCGATCCCGAGTCCGACGTAACTGGAGTAAGTCCCGTATGCTTGATTTTGTCCTCATCGCGCCCGGACACGGTGCCGCAGTAGTTCAGCGCGTCGCGGTATTCCTCCGGGAAGAACGTGAGCGTGAAGTAGTCCGACTTCTCCATAAAGCCGTAGGTGTATCTCTGGGGCCTGATCACACACATCGCCACTGGTTTTCCCCAGATAACCCCCAATCCTCCCCAGCTCGCAGTCATCGTATTGAAGCTCTCCGGAGTGCCGGCTGTGATTAGCATCCAGTCCGACCCCACGAGCTTCCACGCGCTCTCGTTTAGCTCCTCAAGGGCGGTCTCCACAAATCCGTCATTCGCATTCATACAGTTTCCTCCTGAGAGTGATCAGGCAATGCCTGATTCCCTCATATATGCCTGGCATCGTTCGATGCGCAGTTTGTTTATCTCGGCCACATAGGCACGTTTCTCTACCAACGACTTGTCTGTGCGCCGCCAGAAAGTGTGAGCTCTGGTCTCGAAATCCCTGCTCAGAATACACGCCTCTACAATCGCCCCGTGGTATGCGGACGGAACTACAATCACCCCGTCAGCATCGGCGTGGATGAGATCGCCATTCGAAATGCTGACGCCGCTGATCTCAACCGGCGCATCGGCCATCCTCATCATCACGGGGGTGTGGTTTCCCACGGTGCCGCTGCCGAAGACAACATAGCCGACCTTGTTCATTTGGGCAACGTCGCGGGCGCCACCGTCAGTGATCAGTCCAACGCTGCCCGCGCTCTTGAGCAGCTTGGCCATACCATCCCCAAGCACGCACTCGTGGCTGGGACGGGACCCCACAGCCTGCACAGCCAGAATCGTCGGCACTTTCATCTCAGCGGACTGCTCGAGCACAGTCCAGAAATCGGCCATATCCGCGGTGTTGCCGGGCGTACTGGTGTCGGTGGTCATGGTGATGGCCACTCCCACCAGCGGCCCGCCAATCTGAGTCAGCAACCGCACATCGCTGCCCGTGTAGTACGCTTCAGGATTCGAGCACCCGAGCGCACCCATAGCCTCAGCCACCAGCGGCGTCTCAAACTCACCCAACTGCTCGATTAGTGCAAGGTCTGTTTTCACGA
>CAYSLA010000156.1:0-2435 GCA_964431685.1 uncultured bacterium
AACGATTCCACTGCACGGTGTATCGGGATTTGAGGGTTGGAACACGGCGGTATGGTATGCATCGGCACGGCTTGCGGCACGAAGGCGCCGGGGAACCGCTGCAACACTACAACTCAGGCAGTCCGATTGATTTCAGGTAGTCGTAAGTGGGATCGTAGTAGCTTGGATATCTCGTTGAATCAGTTGAGCTACCCGGAGGAACGAAGATGACCATCCCCTGGCGTGCGCGCGTAAGAAGAACACGATACGCGTTCTTAAGGTAGTTTTGTCTGGATTCGCTCTTGATCCGTTGCCATTTGCTTCCCCGAAATGAGAGGTGTCGCCAGCCTTTCCCGGTGTAGGAAAAATCGCCGTCCCACGAAACGCACGTCCAATCAAGTTCCAGCCCCTGCACGTGAAACTCGGTAGCGACATCCTCGAGATAATAAGATGAGCGCACATCGTCTTTTCCATCCAGGAACCACTTTACGGGATTAACGGGCGTTCGGACATCCATAGCGTATGGTTTTAGTCGTTCGGCCTGCGATGAGACAATGATTCCGTAGCGCTCGTTTCCGCTGGCCTGATCCTGTAGCCACTGTTTGGCAGTTCCGAGATCACGAGTCAGCACGATCGGGTAGCGATCCTGCAGTTCCTGAAGCAGACTCTGTGCTCGTTTGCCCTCGCAATCGAGCAGTGTCTTGACAAACTCCGAGACCTTTTCGGCACGGAATGATCGCATCGACACGCTTAGGTGCAGTTCTTCCCGATAATGCAGTCTGACACGACCGCTGATCTGACCAAGTACTCTTTCAGCACAGTATTCGCTATCTTTCAAGGCAGGAGAGATGTACAGGTGCCAATCGCCAAATTTGCGTTGCAGAGCCTCGATCCACTCGCTGATACCGGCCTCGCCCGTGTTTATCTCCTGACCTCCTACTACTAGGCAAACGATCACCGCCCAATCCTGGCGTCGATCCATGCACGAGATCAGAAACTCCGGTTCTGACACATTGAAATCGCGCAGCCCCTTCTTGCGACTCATGAAAGAAGCGGTCTGCTCTCGGTTCCACGCGCGCTGAGCCTCGTCAAACAGCGCCACGTGGTCAACAGGGGGCTTGTTGCTCCGCAGCGATTCGTCCCTGAAATGATGAACGTTCTGGATGAATGCCTTCACCTGCGCCGCGGCATCACCTTTTCGTATCTTTGAGCCTTTCACTCGCTCTCGCTGAACGGTATCTCTCGCCAAAGCTTCTCGCAAAATGGCCACGAGAGGTCCATTGCCGGAAAGGAACACGCTGTGGAGTTCGCTCTGGGGATCATTATACCTGGTCGCGATGTCAAGGCCGACGAGCGTCTTGCCCGCACCCGGCACTCCGGTAACGAAGCAGATAGACTTGTGACCCGACGATCTAGACTCCTCAATGATATGCGCAATCTGTCTAGAAGTCTTGGCGAGGTTTATCGCCCCAGCATCACTACGTGAGATGTCGGCCACTCCGTGACCGGCATAGAGCGCCCTTGCTGCCTCGATGATAGTCGGGGCCGGGCAATATCGGGATTCCTCCCATGTCCTTGAATCAATAGCGCTCTCGGGCAACAGGTTTATTATGTTTGTAATGACTGAGCCCAGATTCTCAGCATTCGCACACACCGTCTGGAAAAGACCGGTCTCTCTCGCGTGTGGCACCAGTTCACAAGGTCTGTCTGTGGCGCGTGAGGCAACGAGAATCGGAACAACCGACAGATTATGGCTGGCTTCGTGAAAGTACTTGAGGTCGATCGCGTAATCGTAGGCTTGATCAATGTCACTGCGCAAGTGCTCTGTAGCACCAACCTTGAACTCCAACGCAAGGACGATCCCATTCGTCAGGACTACAGCATCAACGCGATGACCCATCCGGGGGATTGCAAACTCGAGGTGCAAAACACCTGTTCGTCCCGCCAGTGATTTGCGTATGATGGACATTTCTTCGAGCCACGCATCAACCTGAGTCGGTATTACGCCAAATGGGCTCTCCTTTGTGAGCTGAGCCAGGATATCATTTTCGGAGGCCCTCTGAAAGGCGGATATAGTGTTTCTATACCAAGATCGTTTCAGATGAGGAGTGGGAGCTGGCATTGTGGTCTCCTGCCTGCCATTGCGGATATGCAGTTCCTGATGCGCGTGGCATATTGGTGGTCGCGTTTTCCCGATTAGATCCATCGGACCTCGTATCTATGTCTTCTGCCATTCTTGAGGTCCCCTAATGTCGTTCCTGCCTGCCTATCATACTACCAACCATGTGAGCATGTCCAATGAATCAAAGAGCAGTGTCGCTTGATCGACGGCAATCATAGCTCAAATCCCAATCGAGAATCCGTGGAAACTCGCTAAGCAACTTGGCATCGGGATTCTCGGGTTGGGTCGGGAGTTTTGTGCATAGTTCCACGCCTCAGCGGACTAACCCGAGTTT
>CAYSLA010000156.1:2535-6631 GCA_964431685.1 uncultured bacterium
TGGTGCGCACGGGCCGCTTCGGGACAACTGTCCGCGAAGCATAGAACCTGCGTTCTCCGGATGGGTGCCGGATCAAGTCCGGCATGACGTGGTTGTCCGGCATGACGTGGTGGTGCGCACGGGCTGCGGCATGACGTTCAAGTCAGGCGGGACGTGGCGGTGCGACTGAAGTTCGCGATGGCTTCGGAAGTGCGAATCGCACGGCTGTATAGTCTGAGCGACCTGACTCGGGAATCGATTCTCAGCGTGCTTGAGCCATTGGCGCTCCGCAGATTGGGGCTGAATCGACCCCACCCGAACTGCCTGGAGTCGCCCCCGTCACAGAGCCTCCCATCGACTACGAACGTAATGATCCTGGGGCCTCCGTCCACCATCGCCGCCACGTGATGAACCCTGTTAGCCTCTATGATGCCGGGGTCGCAGTCCCAGCGGTTCTCGGTGCGGCCGTCGTTTATGGATAGCTCGAGCGTTCCCCGCGCTGTGGTGCAAAGTGCGAAACCTCGTCCGTCACTGGTTCGATTGTCCAGCAGGACCTGGTAAGGGGCGAGCGAGTCGAGTTCAACGCACAGATCAATCGAAAATCCGGCTCGCAGGTCCTTTGTGCCGTAGTCCGGGCTTTCAATATCCCTGACGACGAAGTCCGGAAGCTCGGGCATCGCCGCTTCCTGCCCGGAGCATTCGACTATGTCCAATAGAGTTTCGTCTGAGGTCGGGGCAGACTCCGAGAACTGTGCCCAGAGCCCGCTCAGCAGGTCCGGAGCGATCTCGTGCACTCTCGCCACGTTCTTCTGGGTTTCCGTGACGAAGTAGCGGCCGTCCGCCTCAACAAGGTCCGGGTAGCTCATCCTGATAAACGGATCGTCGTCGTACAGGACTATCTCGGGCTGTGACCAGACAATGACCCTGCCCTCCGGCGAGTCCCTCTCAACTCCGCCGCAGAGCCACACCGGGTTGCGGTCTTCGTAGTCGCGGCCGCCGTGGTTGTGGAACCAGTAGAGGTAGTTGCCATTGCCGCACTTCCAGGCGAAGTTCGCTGCGCGCGGGTGCTTCATCGGTCTGCCGTCGGCGTAAGACTTGTAACGCGGAGTGCTCCAGGAGTGCCCTCCGTCGCGACTGTAGGTTTCCACTGGGTGACCGTCGGTGCTGCGGTAGACGCAGTAGAACGAGCCATCGCTTAGCACGCAGAAGCTCTGTTCCTCGGCTATCGGGCCTCCGCCAGGCGGGGTGCGCAGGCCCGCCTCGCCATCAGGCAAGGTCTCCCACACTATCCTCTCCGGGTCTGACTCGGTCAGTATGTTGCCGCTCTTCAGAAGAACTCCCTCAGTGCGCGTAAAGAATCCGTCACCAAAGCCCCCAACCTTTATCAGCGGCAGAAAGGCTGCGCCATCGTGCACAAACGGTCTGCCGACATTCCAGAAGAACCTGATCGCTCCGCCGTACACATTCTCCCGGTCTATGTCCATCTCCCGAACCGGAACCACATATCGCCTCTGAGACCAGGAACGGCCGTGGTCATCGCTGTATTTGAAGACATAATAGCCGAGAGAGTCGACACGCCCGCACTTGCCAGTCGGATACGGGGGGTTATCTGCGTCGACTTCACGGACATTATCCGAGTTGTGATTGTAGAAGCAGTATACGCGGCCTCCGGGCACCTTCAAGAGGACCGCGTACGATGCCTCCGGCCCTCGTGACGGCTCAATATCAACCGGCCCCGACCACGTCCGCCCAAGGTCGGTGCTGCGCATGCACACCACGTGCTGACCCGGCTCGCCCTCTTCGCCGGATCCAGTGGTAACGGTGCAGAGCCAAGCCCCGTCATCCGTCCGCACTATGTACGGCTGGTCGCTGTATGACTCCGTGGGGATTTCAAGCCCTGTCGAAACGTTGCGTTGATCTACGTTCAATGCCATCTGAATCCACTCCATTCTTTCGTCAACTGCACTATCCGGCCTGGTTGAGCCATAAGCTAAGACGATCGAGCACTTGATCGGGAGCGGCCGTGCCCGTTGTGCCGATCTGCTGAACTGTGATAGACGCCGCCAGATTCGCCACCAGAGCCGCCTCAACTGGCGTGGCTCCACCCGCGAGAGCGAGCACCGCGGCAGCGGTCACACTGTCGCCCGCTCCCGTTGGATCGACTGGACCTTCGAGCCTGACCCCTCGGACCACTTCGCAATCGACCCCATCAAAGACGAGTATCCCCTGCTCTGCCCGAGTGAGAAAGACGGGCTTGCCGCTCCGGCCAGAGAGCGTTCGCCCCGCATCGAGAACAGACTCATCCGTCGGCTCGAGAACGCCGGCAGATGCCGCGGCGACTGCTTCGTGCTGGTTTGGCTTGATGACAAAACCCGGGTACTCGCTTATCCTCCAGCGGCTGTCCGCCCAGAATATGATGTTCGGATGATTCACTGCGAGCTCGGCAAGCCTGGAACCGATGCGGTCAGTAACCGCCCCGCAGTTGCGCATCTCCACCTGATCGACCACAATGATAGCGTCGACAGACTGCGCGTGCAGGGATCTGGTCAGACTCTCCTCAACCCACTCGGGAAGAGCCTGCCTGTTCTGCGTGTCGAACCGTTCGGATTCGCCTTCCAGACCGGGCACTCTGATGTTCTGAGGTTTCAGATAGACGGGGGTCATCCGCTCGGGCACCACGAACAGGCGCTCGATGCCGCAGCCCAGGCTGGTGAGGTCTTGCCGGAGCTCATAGCCCTCGCCGTCATCGCCGCAGAAGCCCAACGCAGTGATGCTGCCGCAGCCCAGTGACTGAAGATTGCGCACGACGTTGCCCGCCGCACCCGGACTGTGACGAACACGAACCACCTGATGGGCCGTCTTGTTCGTCTCCAGGGAGACCTCGGAGAGATCAGGGTCGAAGTCGAGATACCGGTCCAGGAAGTAGTCGCCGAACACAGCCACCCGGCGGCTGGCAAACGTCGATAGTAGTTCACGCAGCCTCTCGTGCGTCACCGCACACCTCCCAGCTTCTTTATGGTCTGGTAGAGCGCGAGCATGAATGCCCGGTTGTCCAGGCAGATGTAGTCCAGCGCACCGCCCATCCGGTGGAACGACTTGCAGAACCGCAGGTAGTAGGCGGGGTTGTCCATCGGCGGTTCACCCGCGCTCCAGTCCCAATCACCGCCATCGGCAATATCGACCACGGCAAGGTAGTAGTCGGACAACGCCTTGCCGTCTCGCTGCAGTGCCAGGTTGTTGGCCATGGACATAGACTTCTCGAAGATCATAGGGGCCATAACAGCCGAACCAACGGAAAGATGCACCCCACCGCTGAGCCGGCTAACACTGCCGGCATACGATAGAAAGTCGGCGACCGACGCTCGCCCTATCGCCCCTCCGCAGTTCATCGGGTGCATATAGATGATGTCGTAGCCTATGCCCGGGTGCACGGTGAACGGAATACCGGCGCGATACGCGGCATACTGCACAGAGTAGTCCTTGAACGGATGGCTGACGGTGCACCATCCCTCTTTCAGGCCGAGGTTGGATACAAGATAGAGCATGTCCGAACAAGCGCCTAGTGTCTCATCCGGGCTACCGGAGGCAGCTTCCACAATGCGCTTTCGCAGTTCGGCCGCCGATGGTATCTGCAAGCCGTCATCGGCGATCATCCTGCCCACCGCCTGGCCATACCCGAGCCCATCCATGCCGCCAACCGCGATGGCCAGATTGATGTAGCGTCCGGTCTCTTCCCAAGTCCCGAACCGACCCTGGGCTGTATTGGCGCGAACGTCTTCGGTGCTAAGTCCCAGATAGGCAAACTCCCAATCGTGGATCGAACCGGCCCCGTTGGTGGCAACGTGCGTTACCAGTCCCTCCTCGATCATACGGACAACCACCGGGCCGAGGCCATTTTTCACGAGGTGAGCGCCGTATGTAAGTATTACCGGCCTGCCCGCATCCCGTGCCGCCAGCATACGATCCGCAGTCCTGCTGATCTGCCCCGTCACCCGATCCGACAGCGCGGGATACGCGTCATCCGGACGAACAGCTATCTTGCGAATATCAAGCTTGTGCTCGCGTTCGCTCAGCGCGTGCATTTTAAGGGCGCTTCTGTCCAGTCTATTCATATTAC
>CAYSLA010000156.1:6731-8212 GCA_964431685.1 uncultured bacterium
GAGGTCAGCGCGGTGTCCAGACGAATGTCAATACCCCTGTTTGCCAGATCAAAGCCGCTTGCCTGGGCAATGTGCCCTCCGGGCTGGAACTTGATCTTGTAGTCCAGTGACGGGTCAAGGCCTCTGAACCTGAGTTTGTAGCAGTCCTCGTCCGCGTTCACCAGCCGGAATACGCCCGCAACGGCCTTCTGTCTATCCTTTGACACATACTCCAAAGCGCACCATCCGGAACCATCCGCTCCAGGTATAACTGGTGTGTGATGATAGACCCTGGCCTCTCTGTGGAACGGCCGCAGTCGGATCCTCAGCATGTTTGGTTGAGAATACCGCATTTTCCGGCCGACGTCAACTCCGTGCCGGTCCGGAGAGACCCTCGCAGAGGAGGCTGACACGCCGCATTCGTTCCGCTGCGGAGTTTTGGTGATCGCGGTACAGGGTATACTACACTAATACCGCAATGGAGGTAAGGCCTATGCTACAGTGCTTGGAGGGCCGCGAGCTGTTCACTCGCAGTAAGCACAATCCCATCATCACGCAGGCAGACATGCCCTATCACTGTAATACAGTATTCAACCCGGGAGCGGCAAGGTTCGAGGGCGAAGTTCTTCTTCTGCTGCGCGTGGAGGACCTCGAAGGCCGTTCGCATCTGACGGTGGCCCGCAGCAAAGACGGCGCCACCAATTGGCGCATCCAAAACAAACCCCTGATGCACCCCACGGACCGGAAAACCCCTTACGAGGACTATGGGATAGAAGATCCCAGACTGACCTACTTGGAGGATATGGGTAAGTGGGCTATCACCTACACCGCATATTCTCCCATGGGGGCAGGAGTTGCGCTTGCCACCACCTCGGACTTCGCAAGCGTGGAGAGACTTGGGTTGGTGCTTGCTCCGAACAACAAGGACGCGGCAATCTTCCCACGCAAGATCGGCGGCAAGTACTGGATGCTTCACAGACCTGTCGCTGGACAGCTCGAGCATATATGGCTCACTGAGTGCACCGACCTCATCCACTGGGGCCACCCCTGGATGGTGATCAGCGAGCGCGGAGGCCCGTGGTGGGACGGCTACAGAGTAGGCGCCAACGGCATACCCATCGAGACTGATGAGGGGTGGCTAATACTCTACCATGGAGTGAAGCAGTTTCCCGGAGGCCCAAAATACAGGATGGGGGCGGCATTGCTGGACCTGGAGGATCCACGTGAGATGATTGCTCGTCTCCCCTACTGGATACTTGGCCCGCACGAGCCATACGAGACCACCGGCGACGTGCCAAATGTCATATTCTCCAACGGCCACGTGACCTACGGAGACGAGCTGCACGTCTACTACGGCGCTGCCGACTCGAGCGTCTGTCTGGCCACCGGCCGGATATCTGAGATACTCGAAGCACTTAGAGAACATAAGGTCTGAGAGACAGTAGGGTGCTTGTCCGACCGGCACAGATTCTTCGATGCGAGGAACACCGCAGCCCCCAATA
>CAYSLA010000157.1:0-8190 GCA_964431685.1 uncultured bacterium
AAAATGCGGTTCGGCAAGACATTCGCGGCCTACCAGCTCGCCCTGAGGATGGGATGGCGCAGGGTGCTGGTGCTCACCTTTAAGCCCGCGGTGCAGAGCGCATGGGAAGAGGACCTGAAGTGCCATATCGACTTCGCCGACTGGCAGTTCATCTGCCGCACGGGGCTGTGCTATGAGGCCGCGGACAAGAGCAAGCCTTTCGTGTGTTTCGGTTCATTCCAGGACTACCTGGGCAAGAACAAGAGCACCGGCGGCATCAAGACCAGGAACGAATGGGTTCACGAGATCAACTGGGACTGCGTCATCTTTGACGAGTATCACTACGGAGCCTGGCGGGAAAACGCCAAAGAGCTCTTCGAAGCCGAAGACAGAGCCGAAGTGGAGTATGCTGAGGGCGAGGGCATCGAGTACTTCGACGAAGACAGCCTGCCGATCACTTCGAACGCGTACCTGTATCTCTCCGGCACGCCGTTCCGCGCGATAGCATCCGGCGAGTTCATCGAGGAACAGATATTCAACTGGACCTATTCCGATGAGCAGCGGGCAAAGGAAAACTGGGAAGGCGACAACAATCCTTACGCCGCGCTCCCCAGAATGGTGCTTATGACCTACCAACTGCCGGACGCGATACGCGAGATCGCCTCACAGGGTGAGTTCAATGAATTCGACCTGAACGAGTTCTTCAAGGCAACAGGGGTCGGCCATAACGCGACATTCGTCTACCAGGACGAAGTGCAGAAATGGCTTAACCTCATCCAGGGCGACTTCATCGGAACCGCCGTTGATGACCTCAAAGCGGGCGGAAAGAAACCTCCGATGCCCTTCTCGCACGCTCCGCTTCTCAACGTGCTTTCCCACACGTTCTGGTTCCTGCCCAGCGTTGCCTCGTGCCATGCGATGCGCAACCTTCTGGCGAACAGGCAGAACAAGTTCTACCACGACTACCGCGTGGTAGTGGCGGCGGGCGCGGCCGCCGGTATCGGTGTCAACGCTCTGCCGCCCGTGCACAAGCAAATGGATGATCCGCTGAAGACCCGGACAATCACGCTCTCTTGCGGAAAGCTCACCACAGGAGTCACAATCCGGCCCTGGACCGGCATTTTCATGCTGCGCAACTCCTCCAGCCCCGAGACCTACTTCCAGGCCGCGTTTCGCGTGCAGTCGCCGTGGGTGGTAAGAAACCCCGATGGCCAATCGCCAAACGAGGAACAGATCATCAAGCAGGAGTGCTACATCTTTGATTTTGCCCCAGATCGGGCGTTGCGGCAGATTGCAGACTATAGCTGCCGGTTGAACGTCGATGAGTCGAGCCCGGAGACGAAGGTCGAGGAGTTCATCCGCTTCCTGCCGGTCCTTGCCTACACCGACAGTTCAATGACCCAGATTGACGCCGCGGGCATTCTGGACATGGCTATGAGCGGAACCACCGCGACGTTGCTGGCGAAACGCTGGGAGAGCGCTCTGCTGGTCAATGTGGATAATGACACGTTGAGCCGTCTGATAGCCAGTAAGGAGGCGATGGAGGCCCTGATGAGCATAGAGGGGTTCCGGAGCCTGAACCAGGACATTGAGACCATCATCAATAAGTCGGAGGCGGTGAAGAAGGCACGCAAGGAAGCCAACGATGCCGAGATTTCCGATGAGCAGAAGAGAACACTCACGGAAGAGGAAAAGGAGTACAAGAGCAAGCGCAAGAAGATTCAGGAGAAGCTCATCAAGTTCGCCACGCGTATTCCAGTGTTCCTGTATCTGACCGACTACCGCGAACAGACCCTCCAGGATGTCATCACTCAGCTTGAACCCGCCCTTTTCCAGAAGGTGACAGGCCTGACCATAAAGGACTTCGACCTGCTTGTGAGCCTCGGAGTGTTCAACCGTCCGCTGATGAACGACGCGGTCTACAAGTTCCGGCGATACGAAGACCCCAGCCTGAGCTACACCGGCGTCAACAGGCACGCCGGCGAAGGCGTCGGTCTCTATGACACCGTGCTAAGCCCCGAGGACTACCGGCCTACGTTCGAGAACGTGACGGGGTGAACACGATTTACTGGATTTGGTGATTTACAGGATTGCGTGACTGCCGAGAAGTCCGACAGCGTCGCGATTCCGGACAAGCCCATCCTGTGCATCCCATAATCGCTGGGATCGTGTTCAGACAGAGGACAATGAACATCAACGATATAACTCATCGAACAATCGGATGTGCGATGCAGGTGCACTCGTATAGGGATTTCCGGGTTGGGTTACGGGCTTTGTGCATAATCCGCACCCCAGCGGCCCAACGCTCGAATCCCGATATACCAAACGACAACCCGGAGACCCCGCCCCGGCCCTCCCCTGCAAGGAGAGGGTGAGTTTGGGATAAATCACGCATTTTACAGTTTCTGCAATTTGTGGTATACTATAAGAGGTTTCGAGTAGAGACCACAGTGTGTTATCCCTCCCGGTGTTTCGTCGCCGGGATGCAAAGCCCGTCCGTCAAAGGCGGGCTTTGCCTTTATGTGACCCAATGAGCCGACCACTGCGCAAACACAAGACGTACGTTTACATAGATGGCTTCAACCTCTACTATGGTTGCTTCAGGAACAGGAAGCGCCCAGGCTGGAACAAGCACAAATGGCTTGATCTACAAAAATTCTGCGACAAAGCCTTCCCGAAGAACGACATTGTCGCCATCAAGTACTACACTGCGGATGTGAGTAGTAGGCCGCCGGACAACCATCAAGCAGATCGCCAGAAAGCCTATCTGACCGCATTATCACAGCTTGACAGAGTCACAATAGTCAAGGGGCACTTCCTTGGACCTAAGGTTGTTCGCATGCCAAGGTGTGACGATCACGGCAAGTATCTCAACGAATCCGTGAGTGTTCTCAAGACCGAGGAAAAGGGATCTGACGTGAACCTTGCCGTCGACCTGCTCTTCGACTGCGTTCAAGGGCGCTATGATTGTGCTATTGTGATATCCAACGATTCAGACCTGCTAGCCCCGATCAAGATCGTGCGTAGCACATATGGCAAGGTGGTAGGTTGGGCTAACCCACATTCAAATCCAAGTGTAGAACTAGCGAAGAATACTGATTTCCACATTCGAATCACCGAGGCAATGCTCCAGGAGTGCCAGTTGTCGCGGAAGATACAAGTAGGGCGCTCGGTAATCCAGAAACCTGCCGATTGGTGACAACAGTCTGCTCGGTTCGCTCCGCGTTCCGCGTCTCGGGATATGAATGGAGCTCGGCGGATTGGATATATCGAAACCCGTCAAGAGCACTCGTATCGGGATTTCCGGGTTGGATTAGGGGCTTTGTGTATAGTTCGCACTCCAGCGGCCCAACACTCAAATCCCGATACACCGAAAATGGTCACACCAAACCCCGGCAATTCCCGGCCGGGAATCGATGGAGATAGGGACGAGTAGATGACAAGAGAAACCGCAATGAAGCTGTTTGAGGCGCAACAGGTGCGCACCCACTGGGATGCGGAAGCGGACAAATGGTACTTCAGCGTCGTGGATGTGGTTGCCATCCTAACAGAAAGCGCGGATGCCCTGGCATACTGGCGCAAGCTCAAACAGCGTCTGAAAGCCGAGGGAAATGAAACCGTGACAAGATGTCACGGGTTGAAGATGCGTGCCGCCGACGGCAAGATGCGCACCACGGACGTAGCCGACACCGAACAGCTTCTGAGGCTGATACAGTCTATTCCTTCGCCAAAGGCGGAGCCATTCAAGCTATGGTTGGCGCGGGTTGGTTACGAACGCATAGAGGAAACAGAGGACCCTGAAAAGGCTTTTGACCGGGCCATGGAAACGTATCTCAAGAAAGGCTATTCTCCGGAGTGGATCAACCAGCGGCTCAAGAGCATTGAAGTCCGCAAGGAACTCACGGATGAATGGGATATCCGCGGCATTCAGAAGGGTCAGGAATACGCCATACTCACCGACGAGATCACCAAGGCGTGGGCCGGACTTACCACGAAGGAATACAAACGGTTCAAGGGCCTGAAGAAAGAAAACCTCCGCGACAATATGAGCAACTTGGAGTTGGTCTTGAACATGCTCGCCGAGGCAACCACCACAGAAATATCTAAAGAGAAAGCCCCGCACACGTTTGAGGGCAGCCGCGTCATAGCAAAGCAAGGCGGCACCATCGCCGGAAATGCCCGCAAGGAGATTGAAGAGAAAACGGGCAAGGGTGTGATTACTGAGCAGAACGCCAGGCAACTGAGATCACGGCAGCGACCAAAAGAGATTGAGCAGTAATGCATCGAAAAGTGTCGCACTACAGCCACAACATGGCTCGCTTCATCGGCGGCCGAAACGGTACTTGAGCAGTGTCCAGATTGCCACGAAACCGTCCGTCCAGCGCACTTTCTTGCCCTGGGCGGTGCTGCGGCCGACGTAGGAGATGGGGACTTCGGCGATGCGCACGCCCTTTAGCCGGACTTTGGCGGTGACTTCCGGGCAGAACTCGAACCCCTCGCATTGCAGACCTAGTTCGCGCAGAAGATCCGTGCGGAATGCTTTGTAGCACGTGGCTTCGTCAGTGATCCCCGCTCGGTAGAGAAGGTTTGCCGCGAATGTGAGGATGTAGTTGGCAAGCCGGTTCGCAAAATGCATGCCTTCAATGCTTCCCCGGAATCGCGAACCATAGACCACATCCGCTCTTCCTTCGAGTATGGGCTCGACCAGCGCGGGTATTTGCGCCGGGTCGTATTCGAGGTCGGCATCCTGGATAATCAGCACGTCGCCGGTGGCCAGTTGCAGACCTTCACGGATCGCGAACCCTTTGCCGCGGGTGTGCGGCAGGCTGCGAACAACAACCTGCGGGTCAGACTCATATTCGGAAAGCACCTTGAGGGTATCGTCAGTCGAACCGTCATCGATAACCACGATCTCCTTTTCCAAGGGGACCGACTTTACGGCTTCGATGACGGTTCGGAGGTTGTGTGCTTCATTGAGCGCTGGGACCAGAACCGACAGTTTCACTTTGTATTCCGTGTCATTCCGACTAACGAAATGAATCTGCTTTGCGATGCCCAGATTCCTCCCGCCGGTCGGAATGACAGTATGAGGGACAATTGTGTTCCTCACGAACCTTTGAGATTAGAGCTGTATCTCCGCGCCGTTCGCGGCAATCGAGCGATCCGAGGCCTCGAGTATCTTCACCATCTCAAGTCCGCTCTGGCCGCTGCTCCTGGGCTTGCTCCCGGTCTCGACGCACTCAAGAAAATGCTTGCACATAACCGAAAGCGGCTCTCTGTCCTGCAGCCTGGGCATGTGAATATCGCCGTAGTGGTATGAGCAGAGGAACTCCCCGTAGGTGTCGTAGTGCGGAGGCGCTTCCACTCCCTTGTCGTATATCTGAATCTTCGCCTGCGGGTCCAGGTCGTCGTAAACGAGCATCTGCTTGGACCCGACCACACTGACCGTGCGGACTTTCAGCGGATCGACCCAGCTCACGTGAATAACCGCGCTGGCGTTGTTCTCGCAGCGGATGGTGACGATAGCCACGTCCTCAACCTTGGGGTGCATGAGCCGCATGCCCATCGTTTGTACACTCAGTGGCTTCAAGCCAGCCGCATAGAGGACGATGGAGACGTCGTGCGGAGCAAGATCCCAGACCACGTTAATGTCACGCTGAAATATCCCGAGATTCAGCCTGGAGCAATGGACATACAGCACATCACCCAGAACATCGCTCTCGATCACTTCCTTCATCTTGTTCACGCCCGCGGTGTACTCGAAGGTGTGGTCGATCATGATGATCCTGTCTTTGCTCGTTGCGAGGTCCACGAGCTCTTTGGCCTCATCAACCTTCGCGGTAAAAGGCTTTTCAACGAGGATGTGTTTGCCTGCGGAAAGTGCCTTCTTCGCCAGCGGATAGTGACCGGACACGTGCGTGCAGACTGCTATCGCATCGATGGAACTGTCATTGAGCACGGCATCATAGTCCGTTGTGACATCGATGTTCGGATACAGCCGCTTCATGTGTGCAAGCCGCTTCTCATCGAGGTCGCAGCAAACGGCCATGTCGCATTCGGGGATCTGGTAGAAATTCCTGATGATATTCGGGCCCCAGTATCCGGCCCCCACAACTCCGACTCTAACGCTCAATTCGTCCCCCTTCCGTGGGTAGGCATACGAGAGTTCCCCTGTCGGGGATGGTTAGTGGTCAGCAGGCTCCCCTGCCGACAGTCGCCTTAGTGATCGTGCGAAGCATTATCCGGATGTCCAGCAAGAGCGACTGGTGCTCGAGATACCATATATCCATCTTCACAGCCTCATCGAATGTGACTTTGCTGCGTCCGTGAATCTGCCACCAGCCAGTAATGCCCGGCATACCCGCCAGCCGCTTCCGATGCCAGTCTTGATACAGCTCGACCTCATAGCCAAGATGCGGTCTCGGGCCCACCATGCTCATCTCGCCCTTGAACACATTGATCAACTGAGGCAACTCATCCAGACTGGTCCGGCGCAGGAACTTGCCGACAAGGGTCACCCTGTCATCGCCGGTCAGCTTGTAGAGCTTGCGCTTGTCCTGAATGCGGCACAGCGCCTCTTCGTCGCCCTGGATGAACGCCTTGATATACTCACGGTGCTTCGTATCGTCGTTGTTGATGCGCATGCTCCGGAACTTGTAGAACATGAACTCCTTGCCGTCCTTGCCTATCCGAACCTGCCTGAAGAGCACAGGGCCGGGGCCGGACAGCTTGATCATGAACGCGATCACGGCCGACAGCGGCGCCGCGATCGCCAGGCCAATACACGCTGCTACAAGATCCAACGCTCGCTTGCTTCGATATGTCCGCCGCCCACATTTCTGGTCTGTAGACTCGTCTGTCCTGCCTTCGGCAGCCTGGTCTAGTGCCAACATTCTTTCACTACCCATTTGTGTTCGTGTTCGCCCCTTTGTTAGGAGTCCGCAATCCGTTCCCAGCCCGAGTTGTTTCGGCGTGGTGTTTCGGGCTGACTAGCCCTTTAGCACTTCTTTGATTATTCCTGCCGCCTCCGTTACCTGCTCTGGCGTCAGCTCAGGGAACATAGGGATAGACATAATCTCCCCGGCAACTTCTTCAGCCACCGGATGGTCCCCTTTCTTTCCTCCCAGATACGCAAAGGCCGGCTGCAGATGAAGCGGCACCGGATAGTGGATTCCGCATCCACAGCCCTTTTCTTTCAGTTTCGGCATGACCTCGTCACGGTTGCGCGCCCTGACCGCATAGACGTAGTAAGAATGCTTCGCGTAGGATTTCTCCACGGGAATCGTCAAGCCGTCTATGCCGGCGATCAGCTTGCCGTACTGCGCCGCGTGTGCGCGCCGCCCGTCTACCCACTGGTTCAGATGTCTCAGCTTTATGCGGAGTATTGCCGCCTGTATGCCGTCGAGTCGAGAGTTGTACCCGATGATCTCGTGTTCGTACCACGATGTCCGTCCATTGTCACGCAGCAGCTTCAGCTTTTCCGCCGCTTCGTCCGAGTTAGTCAGCACCATCCCCGCGTCTCCGTAGGCTCCGAGCGTCTTGCTCGGGTAGAAGCTGAAACCAGCGGCATCACCCAACGATCCCGCATGTTTGCCGTTATACAGAGTGCCGTGCGCCTGTGCACAGTCCTCTATTACTTTTACCCCGGATTTGCGCGCTATACTCAAGATTGCGTCCATATCCGCGGGATGGCCATACAAATGTACCGGCATAATTGCCTTTGTCTTGGGCGTAATCGCGCCGCTGAGCTTGGAGACGTCGATGCAGTAGGTCTCCGGGTCGCAGTCCACAAACACAGGCGTGGCGCCCGCGTGACAGACCGCCGCAGCCGTCGCTACGAACGTGTTAGCGGGCACTATTACTTCATCACCGGCTCCGACGCCCAGCGCAAGCAGCGCAAGGAAGAGCGCTTCTGTGCCGTTTGCGACACCGACGCCGTGTCTGGCGCCGCAGTACGCGGCGAACTCATCCTCAAACGTCTTCATCTCATCGCTGAGTATGAAAGCGGTGTTCTCACACACGTTCTTGATTGCCGCCTCAACCTCTGCGGCGATAGACTTATGCTGTATTTTCAGGTCGATTAGTGGTACCATCAAGGGTTCCTTCCCACAGTTCATTTTCCGTGTTAGGCAGTTGATTGGTGAAGGGGATGATTCACCAACCAAACCCCACCTATCATATATTATACCAGATCAACCGGCAGAATGTGAG
>CAYSLA010000158.1:0-4682 GCA_964431685.1 uncultured bacterium
CCGGAAGCGATCCTTAACTGATGCAGCGCGTCCACGAACTTGGGAGCACACTCCACATCGCAGCCGCTGTGCAGCATATACGGCGGATTGGAGCACCAGAAGACCTCGAACCACATATTATACTCGTCTTCGGGATCAATGGTGTTGGCGATTCCCTGTAGGGCGAGTCCGGCCCGCTCTGCAAGGTCCAGGGTGTCGGGAACTACGGTGTCTATGTTTTCTGTCTTTTCTCGCTCCGGCATGATGATGCCCTCCATATTGGTGTTGTTGATATGCTTCGGGACAAGACCAAGCTTGTACCCGCGCACTTCCGGGTAAGCGAAACTCAGTTGTGAATGGTATGGCTCGCCATTTCTTCTAACCCATCGGAACTCTGGATGCTCGCGGGTGAATCTTGAGGGCCAGCCAATGCCGTGATCATCTTCGTTGATGCTCATCCAGCCGTGGATTTCCAGTCCCAGATCGTGACCGATCGGCTGCCGCAGCCTTCAGTGTGTCGAAACCACGGTAGTCCAGTTTCTCCCATCTTGTCAGCGTCTCGCCGTCGGGGGCTGGGATGTAGCCAGGAGAGAACTGATAGACTTCCTCGTGTTCGTCAAATCGGCAGCGGTTCGATCAGCTTGCTCTGATACGTCGAACGTCCGCAGTCGTAGCAGCGCCATAGGATTTTGTCGAAACCGAAATCCCGGCAGCGCGTCAGCATCTGCCGGATGCCGTCCGGACCCCATTGGGGGCCGTCTTTCTTGAGCATCCAATCGCTGTGGGTCAGAGGCGAAGACAGGGTGATTCTACTCATATTAGACTCTCTCTTTGTTCGGGTCACGGGACTTACAACACGCATTCCGATATAGCATTCGCAATTACCCCGGTTGCTTCCTGCATCGCATCCTGAGTAATACACAGAGGCGGGGCAATCTTGAGTGTGCCCCGTCCTGTCTGAAGCATCAGCACACCGAGTTCCATACACATTGTAGTGACTTTGCGCCCGAGATCAACATCAAGCTCCGCGGATCCTGGCTTGGTAAGGTTAACTGCCCAGACCAGGCCCTTGCCGTTTACTGCGCCAACTCGTTTGGAGAACTTCTGCCGAAGCGAATTGAGCGCCTCGCGCACCACCGGTTCCATCTTTGCCGCGTTCTCGATCATACGACCGTCGCGGATAGCAGCGATATTTGCGATAGCTGCCGCGCAGCAGAGCGGGTTACCCGTGTGCGAGCTGCTCATCTCCCCATGGTTAGCCAAGTCCAGGATCGCCCCACGGCCAGCCACCGCCGACATCGGCAGGCAAGAAGTCATCCCCTTGCCCATGCACACAAGGTCTGGTTCAATACCATAGTGCTCGAACCCAAACCATTTTCCAGTGCGGCCGAAACCGGCCTGTATCTCATCGAAAACCAGCAGTGCCTGGATGTTGCTTGCCCACTCGCGGATCGCCTGCGCGTAGTCCGGCGGCATGAACGCGACCGTCGGACCCTGGAATGTCTCAGTTATGACTCCCGCGATCAGGTTCTCGTCGAGCCCGTTCGATGTGAGCTGTTCCAAGCCCCGCTGGAGACACTCGAGGCCGCAGTTCTCGTAGCTCGCCTTTCCCCAGGGACACCGCGAACACTCAGGAAATGGTATGTGGTGGAACCCACCAGGCTTCAGACCCATCCACTCCTGCTGGTCGAGATACCCGCCCGCCGTCTGCGAAGCCATCGTCCGCCCGTGGAACGAATTGTAGAATGAGACAACATGAATCTTCCGGGAGTTTATGCATCGACCGTGAAGCCGCATCAGCTTGATCGCGCATTCGGTCGCCTCCGAGCCAGTGGTGAGGAGGAAGACCCTGTCCAGGTAAGGTGGGACGATCTCCAGGATCGCCTTAACCGCCCGAAGCCTTATGGCAGAAGGATTGCAGTAATTGTGCCAGAGGTTACTATCAAGCTGTTCGCGGATTGCCTGTCCGATTGATTCGTTTGCGTGACCCGCGTTGGCCAGCACGACCGCGGACGTAAGGTCGATCCACTGGTTGCCGTAGGCGTCGTAGACCTGAAAGCCCTGCGCCCGATCCCATACGACGGGCGGCATCCCACCCATCGAACGCGGTTCTATCCGCCTGAGCTCCTCGATAAGTGGAACTGAATCAGGATGCGGAATGGACGATGTGATCTTGCGGTATGCCGTGTCTATCTTAGTCATAGTTTTACACCATAACCTGAACTAGCTCAATCAGATTTCCCTCAAAGTCACGCGCGAAGAACAGGCGCGCTTTGCCGTCCGGGGCAGTAACCGGTTGACTCAGCAGGTCACAACCAGCGTCTGCCAGGGTCCTCCAACTGGCCTCAATGTCAGCAACAGTGAAGGCAATGTGCCGGATTCCGCTGTCGCAGAGATCGTTGGCGGCCGGGGGAGGAGTCGGGTGCGCATCGTCCTGGAGCAACTCGACCATCGATCCGTCCGGAGCCGTCAGCTTGATCATTCTCAGCAGCACCCCGCTAAGGTTCTGGACAGTGTCTATGAACTCGCCTTCTTCCCGAAAATCGATCGCCACCGTAAGACCCATCAAATCCCGCCAGAAGCTAAGAGCCTTCTCGATGTCTCGCACCACTATGCCAACATGTCTTGTGTTTGTAATCACTGCGCCACTCCCCCAGGAAACACCAGCACCTTCAGACACTCCTTGTTCTTCATCAATTCCAATCCCACCTGTATGTCATCAAGAGATACACGGTGGGTGACTATGGCCCGCAGGTCTATCTTGCCATCTGCCATCAAACCAATTGCAGTCTTCACGTGCTCTGGACGTGAGTCGGACGCACCCACCACGCGAAGCTCATTGTAGTGGATTGTCCGGCTGTCGAAAGTGATGTCAGAGTCTCCCTTCGGCAAGCTGGCGAACAAACTGACCGCCCCACCCTTCCGCGCGAATTGGATTGACTCCTCCTGGGCCTTTCTGGATGGAGCGCAGACTATCACAACATCCGCTCCCATCCCACGCGTCCTCTCGGAGACTATCTTGGAAACGTCCTCACGTGCGCCATCAATTACGGTAAGCCCTGCGATACTCCTCAGCATCGAGAGACGTGGCTCCGAGCGCTGGACAACCATAACATCCGCCGCGCCCAGTGCCTTCGCCAGAACGGCGTGAAGCGCTCCAAGAGGCCCGCCGCCGATGACAAGCAGCTTGTCCTGGGCCTTGACGCCCGCGAGTTCCTGAGCATTGATGGCGCAAGACAGGGGTTCGGCCAGCGCCGCCGATTCGTCATCCACGCTGTCCGGCACCTTTATGACGTTGCCCCCCCGCAGCGCCATATCCGGAACGGCCAGATACTCAGCGAAGGCTCCATCGTATTCATAGCTTATCGGTTTTGAGTTGGGACACATATTGCCCAGTCCAAGCTCGCAGTGCGGGCAGTTGCCGCAAGCGACTGTCGTCGCAAGAGTGATCCTGTCACCGGCAACAAAGCCCTCCACTTCTGAGCCGACGTGCACGACCTCCCCGACCATCTCGTGCCCGATGATCCGGGGCGGGTGGCAACGAGGGTTGCCTATGGTAGCGAGCTTCAGGTCCGTGCCGCAAATAGCGCAGCATTTCACCTTGACCACCAGACGATCGTTTGCGCGCTGGGGTTCGGGGCGGTCCTCCACACGGATGTCCCCCGGCGCGTAGTATACCACTGATTTCATACAGCCTCCAGCTCTCCGCACAGTCTCATTGCGAGCTGGGCCTTCTCGGCAACAATGCTCGGGCATTCGCCCTCGTGCTCCAGGACAATACTATCGCAGACGCCATTCTTGCGCAGTATGTAGTTGAGGAAATGGAACATGGTCGATGTCTCCGGGCGCTGCTCAAATGCCGACAGGAGCACTCGCATCAACGCGGTCACCTGCTCCTGTATTCGGTTCATCCTATCCGTCTTCCCCGTCCGAGCCGCCCGGTACAACTCCACGAACATCCCTGGGGCGACATGAACCAGGCTCACAACGAACCCGGAAGCTCCGGCAAGCAGGGAATCTGCCAGAAGATGCTCCTTGCCCTGCAGAAGATAGAAGCCCTCCAGGTCTTTGAGTGCGACGGTCAATTGTCTGAAATCTTCAGGATCGCCACTGGAATCCTTGAAACCCGTCACATTGCCGTGACGCGCAAGCCTGTCAACCATTGCCACATCCAGCTTCGTCCCGGCAAAGGCGGGGATGTCGTATATCATCACCGGCAGCGGGCTGGCGTCGGCGAACCGCAGGAATATTGCCTCTATCTCCGACTGGCTGTATTGGAAATAGCCGGGCGCGGTCAGTACAGCCACGTTCGCCCCGGAGTCGGCCATGGCGTGGGCGTTCTCCAACATCTCGGCCAGCCCACTAGCCATGCATCCGCCAAAGACCCGCACTCCAGGCCCAACGGACTCGGCCACCGTCCGGCAGATCTCAGCCCGATCGGCCCGACTGAACCACGGCCCACGGCCTGTGCTTCCTGCGGCGAACACTGCGTCACAACCAGCCTCCAGCACGTAGTGACAGACGGCTCTGAGGCCATCCGGATCCAACAAGCCATCCTTTCCACAAGGGGTGACTATCGGGACCAAAACTCCAAGTTCATTCACGAGACTCTCCTTTCTTCGGCAGCAGATGCGTGCAACTTCCAGGCCTTGACGAGCGCCAGCACCCTGTCCCAAGGAACTCCGGCGTAGATCCCCGGTATG
>CAYSLA010000158.1:4782-6494 GCA_964431685.1 uncultured bacterium
TTCGTGACAGAGGTCGGCTTCCTCCTCCATCAAAGGTCGAAGATACCTGTCGAAGTACTTCACACCCCAGAAGTCCGGCGTGTCGTAATAGCCGAAACGCGTGACCATGTCCACACCTATCTGGAGCGCAATCTTCAGGGTGGCAAGCTGCCAGTCGTGAATGATCTGCAAGAACTCGCCGATGTATTCCGGATCGGACTCAAACGTCATCATGCTTTCGACTGCGTTGGTCAGCCAGAGCAAAGCTGACCCGCAGTATGTCCTGCGCGCCAGGAAGACGGTGCCACGTTTCTGGGCCTCTTTCTTCGCAAAGACGGCATCGGCAGTCCACTGATCCAGGTTGTCACCTGAAATCGGCTGAAATAGATACCGCATCTTCTCCAGATCATCCGGTCCCTTGATGAGGAACTCCACACTTCTGGACGGGTTCACGTCCTCCAGTAGATGCAGACCATTGACAAGATCCGCAAGTGGACCGCGGGTGTTACGGTTGATCCTGTGCCAGCGATAAAGATCGTCCGTCTCACGTATCACCTGGCGCAAGGTTCCAGCGGGTGTTTCGTACTCCTTGCCCAGCAGCACCGCTGGGGATGCATCCGTTTCTTTCCAACTGCGCACACTCACATCCGGATGGAACTGCGGTTCGGGAAGCCAGACCTCGACCATTGCGTCCACACCCAGCTCGAGGAGTGCATCCGTCCGCTCAAACTGGTCTTTCCAGCACGCGGTGGCCGGATCATACAGCAGATAACTGGGATGAACCTCCAAGTGCAGCGGCACATGGTCCGTCGGTTCGTGCGCGCACGTTGCGAGTATGCGCTCTGCCGATGTCATTTCTGTCTTCATCACATTCTTGCCTTTCGTAGCTTCGTCCTGAATCAAGTTGAGTCCTGAACTTGATTCAGGACGCACACATCGAGAAATGTTCCGCGGATCCACGGCACGCCAAGCATAGTTGCGTTTGGCACGCACGCTGCCGACGTGTCATCGGTGTAGTTCACCACAAATACCCGGCCGTCCTGAAGTTGAACCCATCCCGAGTAGCCGCTGTCGAGGCCGTTGACGGACGCATCGACCTCGATGATGTGGTCCAGTTGATACTGGTCCGGGAAACCGTCCCGCTCGGCCACCCAACTCGTCACGCGGCGGCCGATCTTACGGTACGCATCATCGGTCGTGGCATCCACGCTCTTCCAGATGCTGTGGCCCGTAACCTGCTCGGATATGTTCACGCAATAGACGCCCGGTTGTCCGGCATAGCGCAGCGACGTGAAGCCGAGAGTCTCATCGAAAGTGCTCGCTTCATTGCCGAAGGCCAGACCGCAGGCACTGATCTTCGCCCACGGCAGGGTCTGCAACTCATTGTCTGCCATGTCTGTGTCCCAGACCAATGCTCCATCTATGGACAACTCCATGCGTCCCAGACGGGACGTCACGTGGTATGTGTGAAACCTACCCGGCCTCACCTCAGCTCGCAGGGAAGGGTCGCCTGCCATGACGACGTGATCCGGAAACAGACGCAGCACTCCTGCAAACGGAATTGAGACGCTTGCAGCGCGGCCGGCGTTGGCCACAACCTGAACTTCGAATGTCAACTCCAGCGTGGAGTTCTCCGTGTCCGGCGGACGCAGGTTATACTTCGTGAACTGCCCGCAGACACCATCGCTGTCGATATGCAGTTCGCCATTTCTCAGGCCGACACTCCGACTGTC
>CAYSLA010000158.1:6594-8096 GCA_964431685.1 uncultured bacterium
TGCGAGATTCACGCGCATAGACTACCAGCCGGCCCGGCTCGATCTCCAGAGTAGTTGGCTCGGAGAGGATTCGCGGCGGATAATCCATTGGTCCGGACCAATAAGTCCACGTATGGCCGCGGTCTGTGGAGCGGTAGAACTCCAGCTTCTCTGCCGTGCATGCGTCTCGCAGCTTGGGAAATGAACTCGCGGACAGCAGCCATGAACCGTCCGACATCTCGAGTATACGGCTGTGGACTATCGCGCCGGGTCCGCCCGCTATCTCGGTCCTAAGCCAGCGTTCGTCGGTCCATGTGTAGCCGCCATCGGTGCTGGCCCACATCACCACGTCCCACCGCGCGGTATACTGATCGGCAGTAGACGCGATGTCGCCAGTGAGCAGAAGCGTGCCGTCGTCCAGTCGCTGCAACCGGGGACAGTTGATGTTCAGCTCGCTCACCGACGCTCTCTCCGACCAGGTGTCTCCGCAGTCGAGGCTGTGAGCGAGCGACAGCCCGCCGGTCCCACCTGTGTGCGAGCCGTTCCGCCACACACAGACCAGATGGCCCGGCTCGGCCTCGGCCACGTCGGGAAAGGCAGCGTGCACTCCCGGCTCACGGAAGATGGTTACGTGCTTGCGGGGCTTGCGCCAGGCAGAACGCATAGGCTGGCTCGTGATGCCCTTGCCTGGCGCCACCGCACGACTGGGCTTTGCGAGCGGGTGGACGCGCTCATCATCCAGGTGCGGCATCCGGCTCGGACTGACGTACAGTTCCTCGATCGATGGCCCGTCCGGATATTCGCGGACACGCACTGTATCTATCTGATCCTCGCTCGACACGCCAACGTCTTCCGCCAATAGGAACCAGTCATCGTCGCCCCGGCCTCTGACCCAGGCAGTCACACGCCGTCGCGCCGCCAGCACTGGCGGACCTAAGTGTCCGCCCTCCCACTCCACGCACACTCTGAAGTCGTAGGGTGTGTTGGGCCGCGCGAAGGGCCCGAAGTAGTCGATCGCGCCGTCCGAGAACCATGCACACACGTGCGCCCGGTCTTTGCCCGGTTCATCATCACCAGACCAAAACCATCCCTCACTCCTGCCCTTGGCCAGTCCTCGACGGTCATCGGCCAGTCCAAATTTCACGACCGGAGCGAACCGCCCTTCAATCTCCCCGCCGATCTCTACCACCTGAAAGAACTGCGGAAGATCCTCCGGCAGCGCCTCCCATTGCTGGTTAGGCACAAACCCTCCAAGGGCGGGAGCGTGCTCGCCAGTCCCCTCTGTGCCGTCTCCAGCGTCGGACAGACCCCCAACCTTCGGCCGACCCCAACAAGGGACGTTTTTTACATAGCTGACCGGATTCACCGGCCCCACGTTAATCGTGGCATAGATACAGGCCGCTCCGGAAAGCGGGTCTATGCCAATCTGCCTGGTGGTCATCGCAGTCTTCTGCGAACAATCGCCGCGCCCGACCTCGGGCGCTGACACAAGTCGGTCTATCAGGTTCATACGGACTCCCTCC
>CAYSLA010000159.1:0-2492 GCA_964431685.1 uncultured bacterium
ACCTCCCCCTAACCCCCTCCGAAACGGAGGGGGAAGGGGGAGGTGTTCCGACCGCTGGTCGGAATGACAACTCGGGTGGTCCCACTGCCGCACCACTTCTGCAGTCTCAGCCGGCGACGGTCCGTGAACTGCTCGAGAGTCTGCCGAACATTCTTGCTGGTCGCTGGCTGCGCACACTGTGCGAACGGGTCGCGGCGGCGCGCAAGTCCGGAAAACCGGTCGCGGTGTCTATGGGCGCTCATGTGATAAAGTGCGGTCTGAGCCCTGTGCTCATCGATCTGATGACCCGTGGCATAATCACCTCGCTTTCGATGAACGGTGCGGGCGCAATCCACGATTCGGAGATCGCGATGTTCGGGTGCACATCGGAAGATGTCGTCGATGGAATGCACACCGGTCTGTTCGGAATGGCGCGCGAGACCGCGGATTTCCTTAACGGATGCGCGTCGGTCGCCGCACGGGAGGGGCTTGGTTTTGGCGAATGTCTGGGCAAGTCGCTGGTGGAACTGGATGCACCGCACAGCGAGGTGAGTCTTCTGGCGAGCGCATATCGCCGCAAGATACCGGTTACGGTGCACGTTTGCATCGGTTGCGACATCGTGCACATGCACCCGTCAGCCGATGGTGCCGCGATCGGTGAGGCTTCGCTTCGCGACTTCCGAATACTGACCGCGGCCCTCAGTGATCTCGGCGGCGGAGGTGTGCTGATGAACCTCGGTTCGGCGGTCGTGCTCCCGGAGGTCATCCTTAAGGCGCTAACAACCGTCATCAACCTCGGCAGCGACCTGTCTGGCATGACCGGTTTCAACCTGGATTTCGTGCAGCACTACAGGTCAAACCAGCAGGTGGTCGCCAGAGTCAAGGAGATAGGCGGAGACGGCTTGTCGCTCACAGGCCATCACGAGTTGATGATCCCGCTTATCGCCGCGGGCATCAGAGAGGCGATGGCGAGCTGCCGATAGACTGGCTTCGGGACAAAAGTCCGCGGATCGTATAGCAACTGGTCACATAAAGGGAGGGTTCTCATGTCTATACCAATCAAGCTGCAGCGGGGTGCGGTGGAGCATTTCTTTGACGATACCTTTGTCGCCAGCAAACGTAAGATCACCCGCCGATGGCTGCCGGCGAAGATCAATCCATTCCCCGCCATCGAGCCCGACCGTCCGTGGGAACACCGTGCCCTGACTCTCTATGGCACTTCTATGGCGCAACCCGGCGGCCCTTACCGGCTCTACTACACCAACTGGGCGCCCAGCAAGAGCCCATCGGCCGTTTTTCTGGCCGTCAGTGACGACGGTTTTCGCTGGACCAAGCCCGAGTTGGGAGTCGTCGACTGGCAAGGCAGCCGAGCCAACAACATCGTGATTAGTCCGGAGTGGCACAACGATGGCCCGAGTGTGCTCTATGATCCAACTGATCCCGCACGGCCGTACAAGTGCGTGGCGTTCCAGGCGGACAGTATGATCGATGTGTGGGGCAAGCGGTGGGGTCTCTATGGGTATGAGAGCGCCGACGGCGTCAACTGGTCTCCGACGGACCCTGCTATGATCCTGCGCGCCGGTGACCGTACCAACCTGATGGCCACCAGGCCGGGCGGCCAGTATGTGATGTATACCCGCCATCCGGATATGATGACAGATGCGGGACTGCGCGCCATCTACCGGAGCGAGAGCTCCGACTTTGCTCACTGGTCCGAGCCCGAGATGGTGCTGGCGCCGGACCTCGCCGAAGAGCCCGATGTAGAGTACTACGGGATGAGCGTCTTCGAGCGCAACGGGTGGTTGCTGGGCCTTCTGGAGGTCTGGAGGAGCGCCGTTGATGCCATTGAGGTGCAGCTTGTGTTCAGCCGGGACGGCCGTTCGTGGCAGCACCCTTACCCTCGGGAGCCCTTTATCGCGCCCACCTGTGACTGGAACCGCAAATGGAATAGCTGCGCGAGCAACGGGCCAATCATCGTTAACGAGCAGATGGTGTTCTACTTCGGCGGCAGGTTTGTGAGCCACCACTACGACAGCGCGCAACAGCACGGCTGCATTGGCTACGCCTCGCTGCCCATCGATCGTTTCTGCGCTTTGGAGGCGACCGCGGGTGGACAGTTTACCACGCCTGCGATAGAGTGGCCAGGCGGCGGGCTGGTGGTCAACTGCGACACGCGAGAGTCGTTTGACTCGCATCCTGGGATACGCGACGGCGAGATCACTGTAGAGGTGCTGGATCAGTTCGGATCGCCGCTGCCGGACTGGAGCGGCGACAGTAAGGCAACATTCAGCGCAAATACTCATATGCGCTGTGAGGTCTTCAGCGGCGCGGTTAATTGGCCCGGCGGACGCACACTCGACGAACTGCGGGGCAAGGTAATATGCCTGCGGTTCGGCTTAAGGCACGCGCGGCTGTTTACCATCTCCGCCGGAACACCTCCCCCTTCCCCCTCCGTTTCGGAGGGGGTTAGGGGGAGGTCCGGATGAGTCCCTAGGGGCCGTGCCTGTGTGCCG